>NZ_JBSFTT010000053.1:0-38084 GCF_053591415.1 Streptomyces sp. NPDC003032
CCGAATCGGCGGGAGCGCTGTCGGATCCGGGCGGGGAGGTGCGCAGGGTGTCCACTTGGAAGGCCAGGCCCTGCCATCCGGGCCTACCGGGAGCTTCTTCGTGCAGCAGGTTGCTGCCGTCGAGCCGACTCTCCAGAAGCCGGACCCAGGCCCAGAGGAAGCCGTCGACGGATTGATTGGTCCAGCGCCGCGCTGCGGGTGTGCGGGGGTCTTGTCCGTCGCACACGGTCTCGCAGTCGGCCGACAGCCGTTGCAGGTAGGCGGTGAAGTCCTGGCGGGACTCCACCTGCTGCCAGGATTCGATGTTTCGGGCTGCGAGCACTTCGGGAGGGTACGGGCCCCGCCGGCCTGTGTCGACCGGATTGCCGGCAGACGGGCTGCCCCGCCAGGATCTGGTCGTGTCAGTGGCCTGCCCGGCGGGCGGTCGAGCGGGACGGGGCGGCGGTGGCCGGCTGGATGAAGGAGACCTGGCCCCGGGCAAAGCCACCGCGGCGGCGCTTGGGGCATGGCTGGTCTTCGAGGACGAAGCCGCCGTCTCGATGGGCTCTGCCAAGATTCCGTGAGAGCGGTGCTGGTGGGGCGGGTGTCATTGGGCGGGTGCGTAGTACGGGTCGATGCGCGTGCCCGTGAGGTCGCGCGTCCATGAGGGCGGACCGCACAAGCAGTTCGGCACTACCTGCATCCTCTTCGGACATCTCTGGGATCGATCCGTTCACCAATGCCCGTCCTCAAGCCGCAACAGGTGACCAACTGGATCATGTGGCATCGAGATCGTTTGAACCCGACGAGAAACAACAACTCGATGAAGCCCTGCACTGCTGCCCGGAGTTGGCAACTGTCCGCGGCCGCGTCCATGCCTTCGCCCGCATGCTCTGCAATCTGCCCGGCGAGAACCTCAAAGAATGGCTCAGTGTCATCAGTTCCAGTGGACTTCCCGCAATGGTCGCCCTGGCTGACGGGTTACGGCGTGACGAGAAAGCTGTCGCTGCTGGACTGACCCTCTCCTGGAGTTCAGGGCCTCTTACGGGAATCTTGGCAGGGCCCATCGAGACGGTGGCTTCGTCCTCGAAGACCAGCCATGCCCCGAGCGCCGCCGCGGTGGCTTTGCCGCGGGCCAGGTCTCCTTCATCCAGCCGGCCACCGCCGCCTCGTCCTGTGTCGACGTTCAAGTCACGCGAACTTCCACAACCCCTTCGAACTGGCGCTGGAAGAGGGGCTGGAGCTGCCCGCACCCGACCCGTTCCCCCACGACATGGGGCACGCCCTGGTGCACTCGGACATGGGCATGTACGTTCTGGTCGCCGCGCCCCAGCCGGGCCCGCCCGGGTGGGACAGGCTCACCGCCCTGGTCGACGAAGACCCGGAGGGGGTGGGGATGCCCCGCTTCGAGCTGTGCGCTGACGACGCGGCACGCCACCACTACGCCAGGCGTCCCACCTTATTCCTGGCCCCAGACCGCGTCGTGTGGATTTCGGTGGGGCAGTACCTGCGGGACCGAGACGAACCGCGGTGAGCGAGGTACTCCCGCATCAGGATCTGCCGCAGATGCGGGTGGAGCGGTAACTGTGGCCACAGGGGTCCAGCCAGACGGTCCGGTTCCCACGGGTGGTGCTCTCCGGCGCAGGCCGTTACCGCCCGACCCGCCCGCGCTGGACGGCGACCATCGCGTAGAGCACCTGCCTGTCCATCTCTCGCTCCGCCACCGGGGCCCGTAGGCCGGGGGATCTCGAAGGCACAACGAAACTGCCCAGAGCCGGCCCTGCTCCCGCAGCGCGATGAGGGACGCGGTGTCACCTGGCCGAGCCCGGCGCGGGCACATCACGTACCCGAAGCTGGGGGCGAGGATTCGCGGTCCGGGGCCGCATCATGCTGAACGGGCGCGGCGGCTGGAAGCGTCGCGCGCGACGCTAAGTGCCTGTCGCCTCAGGCGGCAGTCCACTCCCGGAGCTGGCGGGCGATGCGGGCCACCCCCAGCGTCCCGTCAGCGATGTCGCGCACCAGCACAACGGCGGCCTTGGGCGGGTAGTCGAGGCGGCAGTCGTTCAGGGCGAGGAACGCCTCGGTCGCATGCCAGGCGAAGCGCTCGTTGGAGTGCTCCAGACACGGCAGCTTCACCAGGGTCTGCAGCAGCGCAGCAGCCTTTAGATGCACCGAACCGTAGACGTCACGTTCCATGGCCCGGGCAGTAGTCCGGGCCACAGCGCCATACAGCGGGCCCAGGTCATCGACCTGCGGGTCACCGGGCAGCAGCTCGGCGGCGTGCAGCAGAAAGGACACATTGAGCGGGTGGAACGATCCGGACTGACTCACGCCGCCTGGCCTCGTCCCTGCTGCTCCAGCTCTGCCCGGGCCTGCCGCTCAGCCGCGCGCTGCTCTGCGGTCGGGCCAATGCCACCGGTGGTTTCGGCTGCGAACGCGGCGCCGCTACGGGCCATGGAGTCGCCGAAGGCATCCAGGAACCGCTGCTCCACGGCGGTAGCGCGCTCGTAGGCGGCGGACAGGATGTACTCCTGCATGCTCACCCCTGCCTGCTGGGCGGCGGCCGCGATCGCGGCCCGCTGCTCAGGGTCAGGGAAGCGCAGATTCATTGCGGTCTTCTCTCCCATGGCCCCCACGGTACCAGCGGTACCGCCTATCAGGTAGAGGGCGCTGCTCGCCCGCCGCCCGCGCAGCCGATGGACTGCCGAAGGTGCTGATGCTCGAACGGCGCCCGGCTCACCGATCCGGAGTTCCGTGACCGTCTGGCCGTCACTGCGGCGGCCCCCCGGGCGGTGATAGGGCTCGTTGAAATTGGCTCTGGCCGCAATCCGTGAATGCGCAGACCCTCATCAAGATCGGGGGAGTCTGCCCGCCCAGAATCAGGCGGCGGGCGGTGGCCGGGACAGGGGATACGCGGCAGGGTGGCGTGCGGTAGTAATCACGTCATGGAGGAGCAGCGGCTGCCTGGCGGCCGGACCGTGGGTGCGGTGCGTATCGGGGACGCGGTCCACCGGCCCGTACAGCCCTGGACGCCTGCCGTGCATGCGGTGCTGCGGCATCTGGAGGCCGTGGGATTCGACGGCGCGCCCGGAGCGCGGTGGCTCGCCGGGCAGAGCTGGCGGCCGGGGATGGTCATTGGGCACCATGACGCCGCGCCGTGGAACGCGGTATGGCACGCGGGCGAGCTGGTCGGGTTCTTCGACTGGGACACGGCTGGGCCTTCGTCGCGCGAGTTCGATCTGGCGTTTATGGCGTTGAGCTGGGTGCCGTTGCATGCCCGCCGCTTGGCCGCAAGGACAGGATTCACCGCGTTCGAGGACCGGCGCCGGCGCCTGCACCTGCTGCTCGACGCCTACGGCTACGACGGTGACCGGTCGGCGTTCGGGGATGTGGTGGCCGCACGGGCTCGGACCAACGCCGACGTAATCGACCGCATGGCCGCCGGCGGCGATCCGGCGTACGCCGCGCTGGGGCCGGTTGTCCGCCGATCTCCGCCAAGCCGCCATCGAGGTCGAGGCGTTGACCCCATCCTTCTGGTCCCCCGTCGGCGGCTAGGGCACTGGCGCATCAGTAACCGCGCCCCGCCGACCCAAGCCGGAGCCTCTGTCGGCGCAAGAGAATCGAGGGCCCAAGACCATTCACGGAATTGCGGCCAGAGCCAATGCCAATTACGGCGGGCCGCGACTTTGCCCGGGAGACGGTCGAACTGTCTATGCACCACTTCGCCGACCACAGCGAAGCCAAGCGGCAGTTCGGGCGCTCCACCCACCTGGACCGGGGCTCGGTCCGTCAGTTGAGGGCCTGGACGGACGTCCACAGCGTTGGCTCAGCCCGGTGAAAGCAGGCACTCCCGGACACCCCCTTGGGGTACGCCTCATGACGCTGCAGCTTGTTCAGGTGAACTTCAAGGCCCGGGACGACTCGGCGCTCGGTCAGTTCTGGGCGGAGGTGCTCGGCTCGGGTGTTTCCAGTGAAGGCCCGGGAGTCACCAACCTGGAACCCGTGGGTTTCGACTGGCCGGACCCGTCCGCCGTGTGCATCGATCTTGTCCGTGTCCCGGACCCGGAGACGGTGAAGTACCGCGTGCACCTCGAGCTCGCCACCACCTCCGACGCCCATCAGGCGGAGTTGGTCGCACGGCTGAAAGACCTCGGGGCGACGCCCGTCGGCGTAGGCCAGGGCGACGTGCCGTGGACCGTGATGGCCGACTCGGAAGGCAACGTGTTCAGCGTCCTGGAGCCCCGGGAGCTCTACCGGGACCGGGCCCCATAGCCGTCGTGGTCGTCCACTGCGCCGACCCGCGGGCCGGGCGTCGGGCCGTACCTGGCATTTCGCCGCACGCCGGATGACCAGGTTGTATGGAACCGCGTCCATCTCGACGTGACGTCCGACCCCGTCGAGGATCAGGCGAAGGAGGTCGCCCGGCTCGAAGCTCTCGGTGCGACACGGGCCGATGTGGGTCAGGGGGACGTTTCCTGGGGTGTCCTGGCCGACCCGGAGGACAACGAGTTCTGCGTCCTCGGCCGGGGCTGACGCGGAGCTTCGTCCGCGCCCACGCGGCGGTGCGGCAGTGCGCACCGCCGCATGAAAGGCACCTCGCCCTCCCAGACTGGGCCAACCACCCGCCCGAGGGCGCCCGCCGATGTGCAGGCCGGGGCGCGGCTGGGAGCGGGCGGTGCGGCGGTAGGTGCCCGGGGGAACGCCCACGGTGCGGGCGAAGTGGCGGCGCTTGACCACCGGCCGCTGTCAGGGGCCATGCAGTTCGGTCTCCCACGCTGCGAACGGAGGCTCCACTTGGTAGCCGGGGTCACAGCGTCTGCGGATCCACTGAGCAGCGCGGTACTGGCATCGCCGTCGTTGAGCGTCGCCCCGTGTTCATCGACTTCGAGAACGTTGGTGAAGATCGCAATGACCATCTCGAGGTCAGGGCGCGCCACGCCGTGCCTTTGCTCCCACGCGAGGCGTACGGGTAACGGGGGTTGTCACCTACCCGTTCTGACGGGGCGTCTCCTGGTGTGCCTGTGTGCCGTCGGTGACTGGCACGCCATGCCAACACCCTGGCACTCCACGCTCACGACGCGATCGATGCCTGCCTCCTACAGTCCTTGCCCAACACAGGAACCGGCGTACCTTGCCGGCGCCCTACAAGGCGGTTCGTATTCGGAGAGGGAGAGTCATGCGTATTCGTTCTCGCGTCAATCGTGTCGTCCTGGCGGGGGTGCTGCTGGCCGGAGGGCTGACGGTCACCGCGGCGGCCCCGGCCATGGCCTCGCCCGCAGGTGCGCTGGACTGTAGTCACGCGTGGAGCAACAAGTCGTCACAAGAGGACTACGTGTACGGCGACGCGGTCAACCTGCGCTCCGGGCCTCACTCCGGTACAGACGGGTGCCGCATCATCGGGCAGATTCAGGCAGGCGAGTACCTGTACGCGCACTGCTGGGACACCGGCACGTCCGTCGACGGCAACAAGGCGTGGTGGCACGTGCGCCGGGCGTCGAACAACCAGAGCGGCTGGGCCAGCGACACGTACACCTGGTTCATCACGAACAACGGGTCCCACTGCTGACCGGCTTCCGCTGAGGGAGAGGGAGTCGTGGCAGCCACCAGGGCTCCCCTCTGGACTCGGACTTGGTCTTGGTCTTGGACTTGGACTTGGACTTGACAGGGGGCGGACCCCCGACGGCCGGTGCCTCCGAGGCGACGTCCGTTCGTTCAACGCCAGGTGCCGGACTGCTGCGGCAGTACCGACCGGCGGTACTCCTGTGGTGGCAGGCCGTACTGGGTGCGGAAGGCGCGGGTGAAGTCCGAGTGCCGCGAGTATCCCCACCGGGCGGCGATCGCGTGCACCGGCCGGGTGGCGAGCGCGGGATCGGCCAGGTCGCGCCGGGCGCGTTCCAGGCGCTCCCCGCGTACCCAGGCCGCGACCGTGGTGTCCTGCTGCTCGAACAGGCGGTGCAGGGTGCGGAGGGAGATGTGCTGGGAAGCGGCGATCTGCGCGGGGGTGAGGGGCTGGTCCGTCAGGTGGTGACGTATGTATGCCTGCACCGAGTGGAGAAGGGCGCGCTGCCGACTCTCCGGCGCGGCGGGGGGCTCGGGGCTCAGGCGCTGGGTGAAGAGGGCGGTCAGCAGGTCGAGCAGCACCGTGTTGAGCCGGGACGCGTCCGACTCAGGGTGTGTGTCCGCCTTGCCGATCGCCATTTTCGCTCCGGCTCCTCCCGCCAGGGCTTCGAAGCAGAGGGAGGAGTCGTACACGTACAGGTCTCCCGGGTTGAGCAGCACTTGGCGACCCGGCTGGTATAGCCATATGCGCCCGGTGACCGACAAGGACAGTCGGTGGCGTTCAGGGGCGCTCTCTTTTGGGTTCGGCCGCGTGGTCCTGCTGCTCACCATCGGGGACTGTGTCACGGACATGAGCACGTACGTCCGTGTGCCGGTCTCCTCGGTGGCGGCGGGCGCGCCGTAGGCGTAGTCGATCGGCTGCCGCTCGGTGTCGTAGTCGACCGGTTGCCTCTCGGTGTCGTAGCCGACGACGCAGGTCCAGCCGGGACGCTGGGACCAGCATGCGAGGCCTTCGGCGAAGCGGTCGGCGGCGGCGAACGGGTCGGATTCGGCCGCCTTGACGCATACCTCGGCGTACACCTCCAAAAGCAGCGGGCGCAGATCGAGGGCGTCGCGGTGGTCGTAATGCCGTATGTCGATCGCGGTCACGGGGGCTCCTATGCGGTGGCGAGGGAGTGGTCGACAGTGGCGAGCCTGCGAGGAGCGTGAGGGACTAGGTCGGCGAGTACGGCGGGGTCCTTCTCCGGGAGCGTACGGACGAGCGCGCCGCGGTCTTTTCCGGATGCGATTGTCAGGTCAGTTCTTGGTGGGCCTATTCCTGGCCGTGTCGCCGTGCTCAGCCGCCCGGCGAGGCCCAAGGGCCCCGAGCGGGACGCGGCTACCAGGAGACACACGGCTCGCGGTGGCCTCGGTGTACCGCATCTTCCCTCCTTCGACGACGGGATGGAGCTGCGCTTCCTTCGTGCCAAAAAAGAGACTGCTGTACGCATCACACCGACTGGTAGAAGTGTGCGGTTGGGCGCAAAGACCGCGGTACGAGGGGGGATTCACCGCACGCGCCGTCTGTGCCGTCGCCGGTTGCTTCACAAGGATCGATTTACTCGATTCCATTCACTCGGATGACTTCACTCGGATGACTTCACTCGGATCGCTTCACTCGGACGAGGACCATGGGGGAAACGGATGCTACGAATTCATTTCACTTCTGACGACCTGGCGCGCGTCCGTTTCGCCGAAGAGCCGGACCCCATGTGGGAGCTGAACATCAGCCTCCACCGGTTGCAGCGCCGGGACGCCTCCGTGCTATTCGGCCCCTGGCGTCAGCAGGTGACCCCGCGCTTGCCCGGCGCCACCCGGCTGCTCGCCTCCCTGTCTCCCGCCCGCGGCTACACCTGCGACTTCCTCACGCCCCAGCCTGGACAGAGTCTGGCCACCCAGGTCGAAGCCCTGCGGGCCACCTCGAGGCGGCGGCTCCGCACCGAGTTGGAGACCTTCCGGCGGATGCACCCAGGCCGTCGGCTGCCCTCGTGGTCGGCGGAGCTCACGGCGGGATCGGCGCACCTGCTCGGCAGACTCGCCGACACCGCCCACACCTACTTCGACGCCGCTCTGCGGCCATACTGGTCCACCGTCCACGAGGCGGTATGCCACGACGTGATGCTGCGCGCGAGGCAGCTGGCCCACGGCGGCTGGGCCACCGTCCTGGGCACTCTGCACACCTCCGCGCACTGGCACTACCCGGTCCTCAGCCTGGACTTCCCCGTCGAGCAGGACCTGCGCCTGGAGGGCCGCGGGCTGCTGCTCCAGCCGTCCTTCTTCTGCCGCTACGGCCCCACCGCCCTCTTCGACCCCAGCCTTGCCCCCGTCCTCGTCTACCCCATCGAGCACCGTCCGGGCTGGGAGCGCCCCGGCCACGGCCCGGCGGCCCGGCGGTCGCTGACCGCGCTCCTCGGCCGGGCCCGGGCGCCGCTGCTCGAGGCCGCGGCCGACGGCACGTTCACCACCACCGAACTGGCCCGGCACACCGGCCTCACCCCCTCCAACGCCAGTCGGCACCTGACCACGCTGCGCGAAGCCGCTCTCATCTCCAGCCGTCGGCACCGCAACACGACGCTGCACACGGCCACCGCGCTCGGGACGGCACTCCTCGACGGTTGCCGACCGTCGCTGCCCACCTGACCCGCTGGCCCGGCGTTCGCGCCCGGCTCAGCCGACCACCGGCCCGCTCGCCTCGGGCGCGAAGGCGGCGGCGCGGCCGGTCAGCCATCGGAGCGGTGCTTGTCGACGGCGCGGAGGACCCGGGCCTGACATGCGGGATGTCATCGCGGTCGCGGGCGCTCACTGCCCTGCCCGCTCACGTCCTGGTGGCAGGCCGTGGGTACTGTGGGTGCGGCAGTGAGTGTCGCGGACGGTGCGGTATCCCGGCACACGGATGGCGCTCAACCGGTGTGCCCACTGCCCGGCGTTCGTCTCGATCCCGCGCGCGACTCGGTCGCGGGCTTGTCGGTCCGGGGCGCTGTCCAGTTGCCGGGCGTGCTCCCACGCCTGCTGGCGCCACATGCGGAAGAGCTGGCCGGCAGTGAGGCCTGCGATGGGGTTCCAGCGGTCGTCCGCCAGGGCGACGAGCGGGTCGTAGCGGCGGGCGACGTCCCTGACAGCAGGACCGTATGCGCGGTCCAGGACCTGCTGGAAGCGGTCGTAGTCGTCCTTGCGTGAGCTGCCACCGGGACGAGTAAGTCCGAGCGAGGCGATTACGTAGGGCATGTCCCGCTGGATGTGCGCGTTCGCGCCGAGCAGCACGTCCTGACCTGCGTTGACGTCGGCTGTACGCGCCGCGTCGAAGGCAGCACGCCACGCCTGGGGGATGGGGCGGCCGGCCCGGTCGGCCTCGTAGGCGTCCAAGTACAGGTTCAGGAAACCGATGTTGAGATCACCGGCGAGCCATGAGGGCTCGTCGAAGACCACGCCTTGGCCGAGCGCAGTCTCCAACGACCGCTGTACGTGTACGTAGATCGTCGCGAAGGGGGCGCGATGGTCGCAGCGCAGATCGTTACGGACGGTCTCCACAGTGTGGCGCGCCTCCCGCACGCACCCGAGCACCGGGCCTCGGCAGGCCAGGTTCCCGGCCTCGGCGGCTCCCGGGCCGCCGGCAGTGGCCGTACCGCCGGTCAGGGTGAGGACGGCCGCCATCGCGACAGCGGTGAGAGCACGGGCTCCGCGTGCCTGCCGGGCCACCGACTTGCGTTGGGGGTCGGCGCCCGGAACGGCCGTCGTCAGGGGCCCGGTGAGGGAAGCGGCAGCAGCCAGAGCCGCACGCGTACAGGTGCTGATCACGCCTCGTTGATACCAAGATCGGATCTGCGCGGCAGGGAGGATCGGTCCGGTGTCACTCGGACGGGCACAACTGTCATACCGGGGCGGCGGCAGGCGGAGCACGTGCCCTTCGGCACAACAGACGACGAAGCACGTTCCCTCAGTCGGCTCCGGGCGGGGGAAGCGCTCCTCCGTCCCTGACGATCCAGGGCCTGTGGAGCACCAGAGTGGCGGCAGACGACCGCCTCCCGGCCGTCGTCTGGCCGCCAAACACGGCCCAGTGCCTCTCGTTGCCGGACGAGGACAAGGAAGAGGGCGGGGCACGGGCCGATGTCGACCTCCGGGTCCTCCTCGCCCATCCCGCCTCTTGGCTGCGGCTCGAAGCGGACGCCCGCGCCTCCGCGAACGGGGCACCCAGGGCTGCTGGACCACGGCACAGCCGACCGAAGCCGCGCCTTGGGCCCTGCTGGCCCGGCCGCCGGGAGCCCCAGTGGAACGAGGGCAACCCTTCGCCGACGTCCTCCGTTTCTTCCTCTGTCGGCTACTGATTTTTTCGGTTCGGGGTGGCGTTATGGTGCCGCCGGGGTCAGTCCGGTCTCGGCGATGAATCCGTCGAGCAGGCCGGGCTGGTACTGCATCCGTTTGAGTCGGGTGCGGGCCAGCGCGGCCAGTTCGTCGGTAGTGCACGGCGCCAGGTTGCCCAGGGGCATCGACGTGCCGTGGTGCACCAGCATCCCGGGAAGATGAACCGGGTGCGGCGACCGGCTCTGCGGCACACGAGTCCGGCGAGCGAGATCCGGCCCGAGCCCGCCGCGTGGACCGTGACCACAGGGGTGTGCCACGCCGGGACCAGGTACGTGCCCTGGGCGGTCGCAGCAACTGCCCCGACTCGTCCGCGAAGCACACCCCAGCGTCCTGGTCCCTCACCGTCTTTCCACCCGGGGCCAGGTCTCCTTGACCCAGGTGGCCACCATGTCCTCGTCGCGCTCGGCGGGCCGACGCGCCGGGACCTGCACCGTGAAGCCCATCTGATGCAGGATGCGCCAGGTCTGCGCCGTGCTGAAGCGCACATGGAACCGGCGCGCGATCACGGTGGCCACCCGGGCCGGCGTCCACCGCTGGTCTTCCACCCAGCCGTGCGCGGCCGGCCCCTTCTCCAGCTCCGCGGCCAGCCAGGACCGCCAGTGCGGCCTCATCCGCGACACACGCCCGGACAGTCCCCTCGACCGCAAAGCATCCATGTCACCATCCCGCCAGTCGGCATGCCAGGCATAGGCGGACTTCCGGGAGACCCGCAGCATCACCGTCACCCCGAACCGCAAAAATCAGTAGCTCGACCCGGCGCGCCCAGTCCATGCCCTCCGGACGTCCCCCAGGAGCAGGAACAGGGGGAGTGTTCGGTGGCTGGGTGGAGCCTGCTCTCGGACTGGTGGCGGTCCGGGCGGTGAGGCGGGTGGTACGGCGTAACCGTGGGCGGCGGGCAGACGTGGGAGGCATATCTGCATTTGTTCTCAACTGCCCATGCCAGCGCAGCAGCCGTTCGGTTCTATGCTCCACCGTGGTGGCGAGCCGGATATAACCGCCTCGGCGACGGCTTTCGCCGTATCCCGGGAAAAGAATGTCTCACCCATAGCGACACCCTGCCCGAGGGCGCCCTGCGGGCGGGCAGCCTCGGGAGCAGACGGGCGACCGCGTGCGGGTGCATCACCCGCCGCCAGGATCTTCAGGAGGCCCCTCGGAGTCGATGCGGGCAAGGACGGTAACGAAGGCGCGCCGGTCGGCAAGAGCGTGACGCGCACGGGCCCACCAGAAGGCGAACGACGGGCCCGGGGGAGGGTCTCCCGGGCAGCCCGGCCGGGTGGACGCTGGGGAGCGCCGCAGTGACGGGACAGCCAAGGCAGAGACCATTCGTCAGATAATTCGCACGTTCTTGGCTTGCGGGCCCCTGGCTCCCTGCGTGACTTCGAACTCGACCCGCTGGTTCTCCTCCAGGCTCCTGTACCCCTCGGCCTGAATATCCTCATGGTGGACGAAGACGTCTGTGTTGCCTCCGTCCACAGAAATGAACCCGAATCCCTTTTCAGCGTTGAACCACTTGACTACGCCTTGCGCCATCGTAGGTCTCCTCCTGATCTGCCACGCTTCAACCCCCGCAGACATACCCGACACGGGGCGCCGGTAAGAATCCCGCCAGGAGCCGCAAACGGCCGGGTGAGCTGAGCGGGCCTATTCGGGAGGAGTTGCATCCGACGCAAGTGCCGAAGGTCGGGGAATAGGGCGAACTGCCGGATGAAGGTACCGGTCCTGAGGGACGGTAGTCGCGCTGCTCTGGTCTGTTTCGCGAAACCGGCACTGCGATGCCACGATGTTGCATGAGATGCAGCTCGCCACGTACAGCGGCTTGCCGGGACGTGATCTGACTCCTCACGGCGCGGCCGTGGGCGGTGAACTCGTGGGTTGGCGCAATGCCCGTGGGCCGTGAAGGGTCACCCGGGCGCACGGCGCGGGCTGAGGGTGGCGGGAGGCCACCTACACGCAGACTCTGGGGATGGACTCAACACGACGGACTGTCCTGGCAGGGCTGTTGGCCGCGGGGCTTGTGCCCGGCGCGGCAGGTCGGGCCGCGGCGGCGGGGCCCCGCCCTCCCGCCTCGCTGATGGGGGCTGAGATCCGCCGTCTGCCCACCTCGCGCAACGTGCTGGCGCTCACGTTCAACGCCGCATGGGACGAGAGCGGTGTCGAGAGCGTCCTGAGCGAGCTACGGCGCCGACAGGTCGCGGCGACGTTCTTCCCGACCGGCCAGTTCGCCAGGGCACATCCCAGGGCGGTGCGGGCTATGGGCGCTGAGCACGGGCTGGGCAACCACTCCTACAGCCATCCGTACTTCGACGACTTGAGCACCGGGCAACGGGAGCGGGAGGTGCGGCACGCCGACATGGCGATCAGGGCCGCGGCGAGGACCGAGCCGCTGCCCTTCTTCCGCTTCCCCTACAGCTCCACCACGGCGGAGTCGGTCGCCGACGTCAACAGGCTTGGGTACGCGGCCATCGAGTTCACCACCGACACCAACGGCTACCTCGGTCCGGGGCGTGGCATGACCGTGGAACGTGTGGTCGAGCGGGCCGTCGGTGCGTTCGGTCCGGGTGCGATCATCCAGATGCACGTGGGCAGCAGCACCGGTGACGGGATCGTGATCGATGCCCAGGCGCTGCCGCGGATTCTCGACGCAGTCCGGGCAGGAGGCTACGGCGTCGTCGACCTACGGGAATTCCTGGTTGCGGAAGAGAGCGACGGGGCCGCTCGCATCGGGGTCTAGCGCCAGACGAATGTCGCCCTCCGGGCGCCGACATGCCTGGGCCATCAGGTGCTGAGGGATCACCTGCTCCGGCCAGAAGGAAGCTCGGCCGAAGGGGCACGGCTACTGATCTTTCCGATGGGTTGTCGCGGAGGGTGACGGTGTTTGGTCCCTGCGGTATGCGGCGGGCCTGGCGCGAGCAGGGCCCCGATGCGTTGCGTTCTTGCGGGCCGGCCAGGCGTGCCCAGGTCTCGGCGGGGCAGTTCGCGCTGCTTGGGGTGGAGTTGCTGAAGGGGACGGTGAGCCGTGGCTGGTCCGATGGGCGGTGGACGCTGTCCAGAGTGGAGCTGCTGATCGAGGAGTGTCTGGGGAGAATTTTGTCGGTGCGCGGGGTGTGGGAATTGCTGCGTCGTCGTGGCTGGTCGTGTCAGCAGCCGGCCCGGCGGGCGGCCGGGCAGGACCGGGCGGCCGTGGCCGGTTGGGTGAAGGAGACCTGGCCCGCGGCAGAGCCACCGCGGCGGCGCTCGGGGCATGGACCGTCTTCGAAGACGAAGCCGCCGTCTCGATGAAGCCGCACCGCTCGCGGGGACCTGGGCGCCCCGCGGCCGCACACCCGCCGTCCCGGTTCATGGTGGCTCCCGCGGCCGGATCTCCCTTGCCGCACTGGCCTGTTACAGGCCCGGCCGGTCCAGCAGGCTGATCTACCGCCCCCCGCGTCCAGGGCGCAGGCCGGGGCTTCACCTGGAAGGACTACCGTGATCTGCTCGTGCGGGCCCATATCCAGCCCGGCGGCCCCGTCGTGTTGTTCTGGGACAACCTCGACGTCCACCGGTCTGCGGGAATGCGCCAGTCTGCGGGAATGCGCCAGTACGCGGCTGATCACGACTGGCTCACCGTCATTCAACCGCCCAGCTGTTGCCCGCAGCTCAACCCGGTCGAAGGCGTCTGGTCTCTGCTGCGGCGCAGCGTCACCGCGAACGTGCTTTTCAACGACCGCGATCAGCCGGAACGGACAGTCCGAGGAGGCCTGCGCGGAAACCAGCGCAGACCCGGCCTCATCGACGGATGTCTGCAAGGCACAACACTCAGCCTCACACCACCTGACCGTTACACCCGACAACCCATCGGACAACTCAGCAGGTGACCGAGGTGGAGCTGCCGCGGTGGCAGTCGGAGCCCGAGGCGGTCGTGGCCGAGGTGGTCGCTACGGTCGATCCGTCCTGCGTACCGCAGGCGGTGACCGGTGCGGTGGAGGGGGTGTTCCGTCAGCGTCCGCAGTGGCGCGAACTCGCCCGGATGTCGGAGTCCGACCCGTCCCTGCTGACCTCAGGCCTGCCGCAGGTGCCGCGGCTCGTGGAGCGGCTGATCCGGGCCCCGGTCGAGGGCGGTGCCACGGGGCTCGTGCTCCCGAGTCGTGCCGCGTGCGGGCGCCGGCGTCCTCTCACGGCGACGTCCCCCAACGGGCGGATCTGCGGCTCGTGCTACAACCGCACCCGGATCGAGGACCGCCGCTGTGTCGAGTGCGGCCGACGCGACTTCCGCGGCCGGGACCGAGAGGGGCGTCCACGGTGTCGCAAGCACCTGCCTGACCAAGACGTCGACCCGATCCGCGAGATCACGGGACTGCTCGCCGCGTCCACGGGCCTGCAGCGTGCCGTGCTGGAGGACGCGGTGAGGCAGGCGGAACGGAGCCGGGCGGGGCAACTGCGCCTGTGGTGGTCGCTGTCGGATCGCCCTGAGCTGCTGACGGGCGCGGGCGCCCACAGCCCGCAGGCGGTCTCCGCCCTGGCGAAGATCCTGCTCGATCACGGCGCGAGAGGCGTGGTCATTCCGCTCTGCCCGTGGTGCAACGCAAGCACCAACCTGCTCAGCCTGCGCGAAGGGATCCGCTGCTGTTCGCACTGCTGGACGAAGAGCCGGACGGCCCGGTGCGCCCGCTGCGGCCGGGACCGGCCCGTCGGTGGCCAAGACGGCGAGGGCCGGGCGGTGTGTGTCTCCTGCCGTCAGACGGACCCGCTGCATCACCGGCGCTGTGACGGCTGCGGTGAGATCCGCATCCGCCGTCGGCGCACCGACGACGGCGGCGGGTTGTGCCCGGCGTGCTGCACCAACCCCTACGCCCTGTGCGCGCCCTGCGGGGCCTGGCGGCCGTGCTGGTTCGCCTCGACCGCGACGCCGCGCTGCCAGCCGTGCACAGCCAAGGCCAGGCACCAGGCTGTGTGCGTGCGCTGCGGCCAGCTGCGCCGGGTCAACAACCGCACCGCAGACGCGGAACCCCTGTGTGCGACCTGCGGCACCCCGCCTTCACCGTGTGACGGCTGAGGGAAGGCCTACGGGATCTCCGCGCTTCTTCCCGGCGGGCGGCGGCTGTGCCAGACCTGCTGGACCAAGCACCCCAGCGCGAAGAAGCCCTGCGTGCGTTGTGGAGTTGTCGCTCGCCTCTTCCACCGGGCATGTGTGCAAACTGCGCGCGCGACCGGAGCCTGCGCGAGATCTTCGCCGGCCCCGACGGCCAGGTGCGGCCCGAACCAGAGGGCGTCGTGGGCACGCTCCGCGCGCTCGATGCCTGCACTGCCTGCGGTGGGTGCACAAGACGCCGGCCCGCCGTGCTGCCTTTCGGGCGCTCGCGACCGCGACGGGCCCGGTGACACATCAAAGCCTGGACGCCGTGGCCGACGGACACGTGGCCGACCATCTGCGCGCGCTCCTCGTCGCTCACGGAGTCTTTGCCGTCCGCGACGAACACCTCGCCCGGATCGAGCAGTGGCTGCCGAAGGTCCTGGGCCGTCTTCCAGACGCGGGTCCACATGGCGGGATTCGCGGGATTAGCGGCGGATCGTCGAGCGATGGGCACGCTGGCAGCCGTTGCGCCGCCTGCACCGACAGGCCGCGCACACCAGCCCTGAGCAAGCCTGCGGGATCCGGTAGGAGATCCGCGCTCTCGTCCGTCTGCTGGAGTGGCTCTCCGCACAGGGCAGCAGTCTCGCCGCGTGCACGCAGGACCACATCGACGCCTACCTCGCCACGGGCCAGGCCGAGCGCCTGCGGATCCGGTCCTTCTTGCACTGGACCAGCCGCCACCAGCACACCCGAGCCCTGACGGCCCCCTTCTACACCAGCTCGCTCGCCGCCGACATCATCGCCGCCGACACACGTTGGCGACTGGTGCACCAGCTCATCCACGAGCCCGACATCGCGGTCCGCGACCGCGCAGCCGGACTGCTCCCGCTGCTGTTCGCGCAGCCCCCGTCCCGGATCTGCGCGCTCAGCCTCGACGACGTCCTCGACGACGGCACCACGCTGTGCCTGCGCCGGGGCACACACCCGGTAGAGATCCCGCCACCGCTGGACGGGCTACTCCGCGAGCTGGTGCGCCATCCGGTCGGCAAGGCCCATCGCGTCGAGCCCGGCCCCAGCCGCTGTCCCGCGTTCGTTCTCAGCCGCCTGCTTGGCTTCAGCGAACAGACCGCGCCAACTGGATGGCAGAGAGCGGAGGCGACGATGCCCGCTACGCCGCCTACCGAATCCGGGGCACGACCGTCAATCCAGCAGGCGCGGGGCGCGCACGATACGTGGACGCCGCAGGGACACCATGACGCCTGAAACCGGTGCTCCCTGATCGGCCACGGGCGTGGACGCGAAATCCGTGTGCGCGAGGTCCGGGAGTGTCGTACCGTGGATCAGTCCCTGTGCCGGAGACTTCGGTGGCAGGTCGGACTTCCTGTTCCGCGATCTTGAGGTGATTTCATCCACCAGGCCCTGTAGCCGTCCGCTCTTCCCCGCGTTCTGTTTCTTCGAACGTGTCCGGGGGCGGATGTCGCGCTGGCCTGAGTTGCGTTCACCCTCCCCTGCAGTTTTCTGCCGTTTTCCGGGTGCGGCTCTGCCGTCTGCCCCGGATTCTGTGTTTCCCGGACCCCGGCGCGGCCGACGGCGAGCTCCCCGGTTCTCTGATCCAGGAGTTCCACCGTGGTTTCCCCTTCGCTCGACCATGAGCCGAAGCACCCGGCCGAGTCCTCGGCCCACGCCCCCTCCCATGCGGCGTCAAAGATGACCTCCGCTGCCAGGATCGCCCTCGCGGTGGTCCTGGTCGCCGAGCTCATGAACATCCTCGACAGCTCGATCGTCCTCACCGCCCTGCCCACTCTCCAGGAGTCCCTCGGCGCCGGACCGGCCGCGCTCCAGTGGGTGACGGCCGGCTACTCGCTGACGATCGCCCTGGGGCTGATTACCGGGGGCAGGCTCGGCGACCTCTACGGCCGACGCAGGATTCTCCTCATCGGCACCGCCGTGTTCACCCTGGCCTCGCTGCTGTGCGGGCTCGCAGCCGACCCGGGCATCCTGATCGCCGCCCGCACCTTGCAAGGCGGCGGGGCCGCCGTGATGCTCCCGCAGGTGCTGGCCACGCTCCACGTCACGTTCGACGGCGAGCAGCGCAGCAGGGCGTTCGGCCTCTACGGTGCTGTCCTGTCGTTCGGTTCTGTCCTGGGGCCGGTGCTGGGCGGTGTGCTCACCGAGTCCGACCTGTTCGGCCTGGGATGGCGGCCGGTCTTCCTGATCAATGTGCCCATCGGCCTGGCAGTGTTCCTCCTCGGCCGGAAGTTCGTCCAGGAGTCGACCGCGGAGCGGGCGCAGCGTCTGGACCTCACCGGCATGCTGCTGTCCGCGCTGTCCGTCGTCCTGATCGTCTTCCCGCTCACCGAGGGCCACGCGCACGGCTGGCCCCTGTGGTGCTTCGCCATGCTCGCCGCCGGTGCTCTCGTGCTCGGCGTCTTCGTACGCCACCAGCAGCACAGGAAGGACGACGCCCCGCTGGTGGCGCTGTCCCTCTTCCAGGGCAGGGCGTTCTCCGGCGGGCTTTCCGCGCAACTGCTCCTCGGCCTGTCGACCGGCATGTTCTTCATGAGCTGGACGCTGTACCTCCAGCGCGGCCTGGGCATGAGCGCACTGGAGGCGGCCGTGGCCTTCGTGATGATCGCTCTCGGTGAGCTGGCCGGCGCGATGGTCGCGGTGAAGGCCGCCGGACGCTTCGGGCGCCGCCTGCCCCAGGCCGGTGTTCTGATCGTCCTCGGCGCGATGACGGCCTACGGGCTCCAAAGCGTCGGCTCTCAGGGCGACCTGACGCTCCTGGCGATGACAGTTCCGCTCCTGGTGCTCGGTGTCGGCTTCGGCGCGGTCGGCGGGCCGATCGCCGACATGGCACTCGCCAAGGTCCCGCACAAGAACGCCGGTTCGGCATCGGGGCTGTTCAACACCGCGATGCATCTGGGCATCGCTCTGGGCGCGGCGCTGACCGCCCTGGTGTTCTTCTCCGCCACCGGCGGCTCGACCGACGGCGCGGTCAACCGGGACGCGTTCACCAGCGTGCTCTGGTGGGCCGGCGGTGCCTTCGTGGTGATGGGGGCACTGATGTTCTGTCTGCCGAAGCACGCGAACAGCCAGGCCGATTGATACCTGCCGCACCGTCCCGTGCCCCTTCACAGCGCGGCTTGTGGCCCCGGCTTCACACCGGGGCCACTTCCGATTCCCGCGGCAGCCCAAGTGCCGTTCCGCGCGTTGGAACATCTCGCTGTACCAGCAGCTGTTCCGTGCTCGGCTGCTCCCGTCGTGGGAGCGCGTGACGGGTGACGTTCGTGCTCTTGGCTGTGCGTGTTCGCCGAACAACTGCTCTGCCGCGCTGGTTGGCGACTGCGTGCAGGCACCCGTCTACTGCCTTCCCGCTGGTGGGCATTGCAGCGGCGCCCCCTGCCGCCTCGGCCGCCAGACCACGAATGCGCCGCACTCCACATGAAAGAGACCTCGTTAGCGCATGCCGTCCAGTGTTGATCAACGCGAGTCCGGGTGCAGCGCCGAGTTTGACCACACTCGCGACTGGCACGGTGTGTATCTGATTGGCTACGCAAAGGAGGCGCGGGCAGTCGCGTCCGTATCTCGGGAGCAGTCATGAGCGCAACAGCGGACCACGCGGAAGAGCGAACCAACCCGGCGGCCAGGCTGGGTTTCCAGCCGGGGCAGGTCGTCCAGGAGCTCGGCTACGACGACGATGCGGAGCAGGAGCTTCGCGAGGCCATCCAAGAGCTGACGGGCAGCGACCTGGTCGACGAGGAATACGACGATGTCGTCGATGCCGTGATCGTGTGGTTCCGCGACGAGGATGGCGATCTTGCCGATGCCCTGGTCGACGCCACGACCCTGATCGAAGACGGCGCCCTGATCTGGCTGTGCACGCCGAAGACCGGACACGACGGGTACGTCGAGCCCTCAGATATCCAGGAGGCCGCGGTCACGGCCGGCCTTCAGCAGGTCGGCTCCGCCAGCGCAGGCAAAGACTGGAACGGCCTCCGCCTGGCCACGCCCAAGGCCAAGCGGTAGCACCCAGAGCGGGCCCTAAGCGAGGGACACAGGCGTCCAACCCGAACCATGGGGCTGGGCGCCTTCTCGCGTACATGCTCGACGGACGCGCTGCACTCCGTACCGTCAGAACCCATCGTCAAACCCATCACGTCGCCGGGCCGGGTGACCTCGAGTGCTGTGGGTCGGTGCCGTGTCATACGAGGCTCTGGGCACTGCGCTTGGTGTGGCCGCGGTAGTTGGCGGGCGTTCACGGGAGTTGGCGGGCAAGGCTGCCCAGTGATCACCGCACGCTTGACGGAGCACGTCACTCTGGCCGGCGCGTCCGGGGACTGGTCTCACTTCGACAGGGCCGATGGCCAGGCCCGGCCAGTGGGGGAACAGGCCGACGCCCGCTGTTCGCCTGGACCCCGGGGCACTGTCCCAGCTGTTCGAGGACTGGGAGAGCGAGACCATGCACGCCCACAGCTGGTCCCGCGCCCCACACTTCGAAGCCCCGCCCAGCCCGCCGGCCACCTCCGAGGCGGACAGGCCCCGGAGGCTTCCCGGCGCTCAACAGCAGTTGGCGTAGGCTCCGCCGAATTCACCTCGGCTGGGCCTACGTACGTGAACGAGCGAAAGCCTTGCACACTGATCCGGCCGGGCATCGGATGTAGGGGAACGCAGACCCGCCCACGAGCGCTGGCAACGCCACGCATGCGGCGAGGAGTTGGCGATGGGCCGGGGTGTGGTGGTCACACGCGGCGTGTAGCTCTGGCCGCGTCGTTGGCGACGGGACGTCAGCAGGGGTCGCTGTGGCGGGGCTTGGTGCGCGATGTGCCCGGATACATCGGCGACCCGGTCGAGGGACCGGGGCGTTGCCCGTGGTCATCGACGGTCCCCGGCGCGGGATCTCACTCCGATCAGTTCCGATCCCACCCGGGCTTATGTGGCCAAAATGCGGCTAATTACTTAAAAGTTGCATCTAATTTGATTGTTGTCCCTTAGTGCGGGAAAGCGGAAAAGCAAGACTACTCGGTAAGAAATGAGGTAAATATGATGGATGTTACTGGTCTTTCGGTTCCCGCTTCGGCGGCGGAAGCGGTCCGCGCGCTGGTCGCCGGGGGCGAGACGGCTTGGAGCCGGAGTGCCGACGGCCCCGAGGCTCAGGGCGGAAGTCTCTTGACGCTGGCCCTTGCGGGGCTGCTGTCGACCAACCCCAAGAAGGAAGAGCCGATCGAGGACGCCTTCGGCGGCATCGTGCAGGATCTCACCTACACGGCCATCTGCTGAGGCCTGCCGTATGTTCCTCGCGCATCAGGCGGCGCCCGGCACGGTCGAATCCGCCGTCCAGGCGCTGGCAGCGAAGCTTGCGGGAGCGTTGCGGCACGACGGCGGGGAATTCTCGCTGCGGGAGTGCGTGGACGCCCTCGATGAGCCGGTGAACGCGGTGGGCGCGGTGCGGGGCCTGGGCGCTGATGCCCTGGCCCCGTTCGTGCTCACCGGATGCACGCTCACCGCTGACGATGCCGGTCTCGTGCGGGCGGCGGTGGCGGCCTTTCCCGCCCCGGCGGCCGGCGCGGAGGACGGCGGTCTGTGGGTGGCACGCGACGCCGCCCTGGTCACGGTCCTCGCCGGGCTGGGCGTCGACGCGGCCGGCTGGGCAGGGCTGGCGGCCGGCGATGCCGTTCCCGGGTGGCCGGCAAAGCACTGGGCGGCATGGTCGGCCGCCCTGGCCCGGCTGGCCCCGCTCGCGCTGCCCCCGGTGGAGGGACCGGCACGGCAGGAGGCGCTCCACCGGCGCCTGGATCTGCGCCGCGGCCTGACGCGCGCCTTGCTGCGGCGGGACCATCTGGTCGCGGCCCGGCTGGCGCGATGGCTGGCGCTCGACGCGCACGGCACCGAAGAGCCCTTGCTCACTCCGGCCCTTGACCACCTCGCGGTGCTCGCGGCCGACCGGCACCGGGTCCTGTTCGAGATCGCCGTCGCACGGCGGCTCAGGGAGGGAGAGCGGTGATGGACGCCTCGACCGTCCGGCTGGCCCAGCAGGTCACCGGGAAGGCCCTGGCCTGGCTCGGCCGCATGCGCTCGGCCTTCGCGTTCCCGGCTGATGTGCCCGACCACGAACTGAAGGGCGAAACACTCAAGTCCCTCAGCGAACTGTCCCTCGCCGCCGGCCTGGTGAAGCGCGCCGCCGTGGCCGGCCCCGAGACCGCCAGGACCGCTGCGGACCTGATGGACTTCGTGTGGCGGGAATTCCGCCACGGCGACCTGCTGTATGGGCTGCAGCGCTACACCCCGGCCGCCACATATCCGCGGGAGATCTACGCGCCGTTCGCCGCTGCGGGATACCGCCACGGCGGCCTCGACGCGCTGACCCTGCAGCTGGACGGTCTGCGGGCGGCCCGCTTCACCGAGCAGGTGCCCAACCGCCGCCTCGGTGTGGCCGCGGCCCGTCGTAAACTCGGCCTGCCCGACGCCCCGGACCTCGCCGACGAGATCGGGCGGACCTGGCTGGGGGGCATGCCCGAGCCTTGGATGCTCGACGCCAGCAACGCGTACGGCGTCACGCACACCGTCTTCCACCTCACCGACTGGGGCGCCGACCCCGCCGGGCTGCCGGCCCCGCTCCAGGAGTACCTGGAGCGGTGGCTGCCGGTATGGGTGGAGGTGTTCACGGAGACCAGGACCTGGGACCTGCTCGGCGAGTTCCTCATGGTCGACATGTGCCTGGAACGGCCGCACTTCCACACCCGGGTCTGGGAGCAGTACGCCGCGGCCCAGCACGCCGACGGCATGGTGCCCAACGGGGTCACCCGCCCGCCCGGCGACCCGGTGGCGGCCTTCACCAACCACCACCACCCCACGATCGTCGCGGTCCTCGCGGGCACCCTCACGGTGTCCCGCGCCCTCGATCCCGCGCTCCACTCACGGAGTCCGGCGTGAGTGTCCCCGGGCGGCCGGACGGGAGTCCGGTCCGACTGCTACGGAAGGTCACCGACGGGCTGCTCCTGGACCCGGGCATCCCCGGCGCTGTCGCGGTGCTCGTCCAGGGGCGGGAGCAGACGGTGCACGCGGCCGGCCAGCTCAGCCGGGACACCTCGGAACGGGCGGGCCCGGGCACCCCGTTCGCGCTGGGATCCGTCACCAAAACGTTCACCGGGCTGCTGTTCGCGGAGATGGCCGCGCGGGGAGAAGTTGGCTACCGCGATCCTATCGAGACCTACCTCCCGCCGACCGCCGCACCGCGCCGCCTCGACGGTCCGCCGGTCACGCTGCTCGACCTGGCTACCCATCACGGCGGTCTGCCCCGCCTGCCCAGCAACGTCTACCGCCGCGGCCTGAGGCACTGGATCTCCAACCCCTACGCCCGTTACCGCGCCGAGGATCTCTACCGCGCCACCGCCCGCCTGCGGTCCCGGGAGCGGACCGTGCGCTATTCCACCTTCGGGATCGGCCTGCTGGGCACCCTGCTGGCGAACGCGGCGGGCAGCGACTACCTCACCCTGCTCACCGAGCGGGTGCTGCGCCCGCTGGGCATGCACGGCACCGGTGTCCCCGACAGGGCGGACGGTCCCGGAGCGCTGCGCGCGCCCGCCGCCACCGGGCACCGCCGGGGCCGGCCCGTCCCGCACTGGACCCTCGACGCGCTCGCCGGGGCCGGCGCCCTCTACAGCACGGGCGCCGACGTCGCGCGGTATCTGCTGGCCCAGCTGCACCCCGCTACCACGCCGCTGGCCGCGGCCATCGAGGCCAGCCACCGGCCGCACCACCCCTACGAGGGCGGGGACAACCACGTGTGCCTGGCCTGGACCCACCGGGTCGTCGGCTCACGAGCGTTGCTGTGGCACACCGGCGGCACCGGGGGGTTCACCGCGTTCACGGGCTTCAGCCCGGAGGCGGGAACGGGGGTGGCTGTGCTCGCCAACGTGGCTCCGACGAGAACCGAGCCGGTCCTGCGGGCGGGCCGTCGGCTCCTGCGCCGGGCGGTCTTCCCCGACCGCTGAGTCCGCGCGGCGCGGCTCCCCGACTACCGTTTACTCGTCCTCTTCCCGGGTGTGGTTGGTGGCTGAATCGCACATGCGGCCTGCCATGCCGCGTCCCGGTGGCCGGGGCGCGGCATGGTGCGCCGGTTGGTGCGCGGCGCGGTGACGATGTGGACAGGGACGACGACGGCCTGGCGGCCGATGCCGCCGCGGACCCACGGCCCGGTGGAGCGGACCTGATCGGCCGCCTACTTACCCGCTCGCTGCCAGGGACCAGCCGCCCGAGCAGATGGCCGGCCGTGAGAGTGGCGACCGCGGTGACGACGATGCCCATCACGCCCACCGCATACCGATTGCGGCCAGCGGCTCCATCCGTTCCGGGGACAGCGTTGCGGCCCTGCCCCCGCTGATGCCCACTCCACGTCCCCGGCTTGTTCTCCGCGGTCGCGTTGCTGGGTTCCGTGCGCCGGCTTGTGCACCGTGGCACGGCGCTGCGCATGGCCATGAGGCTGGTGCGGTGATGAGCAATACCCACACGGTGCTCTACGACCCCCGCAGCCTGATCGAGGCCGAACTCCCCCTGGACCGCGCCCGGTACGAAGCGCTCGTCACCACCGTTCTCGCATCCAGCAGCCGGACGGCGACGCCACGCTCAAAGACTGGCAGTACGCCCACAACGTGATCACTCCTACCCACTCCCTCTCTCTGGACGAGGTGACGAGGTACGGGAACGTGCCCGGCGCAACCGTCGCCCGCGTGCTCGCCGCCGCTCACCGCAGGCGAGGGCTCGGCGAGGAACTCCATGCGCGCGGGCTCAACCAGGCCCGGCAACTGGGGGCCGAGGTGATCGAGACCGTCGTCCTGTCCTCCAATACGGGGACACCTTGCGTCGGGGGGAGGGGGGCTATCTGGCGAAATATCGGGGCCCGGCAGCCCGTCTCGACGAGGACGGTCCTGGCCGGGGCGTCCGCTCGCTTCACGGCCGTTCGCCTCTGGGCGTGCCTCGGCTGACCGGCATGGCAGTACGTCTCCGTCTCGCGTCTCACGGCGACGCAGCACGGCATGCCGGGCCTGCCACCTGGCGGAACGATTGCCGATCGGGGCGTAACCCATCTCCAGGACGGTGAAGAGAGGATCGACCAGGGCCAGAAACGTCTCCTCCGCCATGCGGGAAGGACCTCGTACCGTGCGGACTTCCTTGTCCAGGGTGGCCGCGCTGGCCCCCACATGGAACCAGAGTCCCTCCGGGAGGCAGACACGTGCCAGAGCCCCGACGAGGGAACGCCGGTCTGCCACATCCGGTAGGGCGTGCAACACCCCGCGCTCCAGAACCACCGGAAAAGGCGGAAGTGGTGGCGGCACCTCGGTGATATCGGCCACCGCGAACCGGGCGTTCAGCGAATCCGGTGTCCTGGCGCGTGCCGATTCGATCGCCCGCGGCGAGAAATCGCATCCGGTGACCTGGTAGGCGTGCTCGGCGAGCCAGCGTGAGGTGGCGCCAAGTCCACATCCCACGTCCAGTATTTCAGCGGGGGGTGGTGCGTGCCGGGCGACCAGGTCGGCGAGGTGACTGGTCGGCGGCTCATCCCAGACCGGATCACCGAAAAGGTAGGTCAGATCCCATTCCCGCGCCGTCATGGGCTTCATGCCGCGTGGCTCCTCCGTCGTCCGCTTTCCCCTCCCGTCAGAAGCTATCCGGTGAAGTCCGCGCTGTGCAGACCGGAGAACCAGCCGGTGCGTACCGGGCGCAGAACGGAATCACGAACCGCTCCCTGCCAGGCCGCAGCCGCCACCTCGCTCCCTGGCGAAATCAATCTTCATAGCCCAGCTGGCAAGCTGATCTCGAATAAAGTCTCAAATTCGCGATACCTCCGCCGTTGTGGCGCCTGGAAGCATGCATCTAGCGTGTGAGGCCCCCTACTGTGGCGGCGCGACGCGGATCGGTGCGACACCGATCTCTTCTCCGTAATCCGCCATTTCCGATTCCGATCAAGGGAGGGGCCATGACCGCTGTGTATCCCGAGGGGCGCGTCGAGGAGGAATTCGCCGACCTCGACGAACTGGAAGTGATCGATTCCAGTGAGCTGAAAGTCGGTGGCGCTTACCACGCCTACGCGTACATCTATGCGGAGGACATCTACGACGTCGCCGACTAAGGGCTGACCCGGCAACTCTGCCGTCCGGCAACGGGCGCGAAGAAAGAGCGGCAGCGGGAACGGACTTCTGCCTCCGGGGGAAGTCCGCAGACTGCCGCGGGTTCACCGTGATTCACGAGAGTCCGATGGGCAGGGAGGTGGACCGTGTCGTCCACAAGGGTGCCGCATGGCGAACCCGTTGACGCGCTCCTGCTCTTTCCACCGCAGACGGAAGCCAGGTTCTTTCCGTACCTGAGCCTGCCCTACCTGACCGGTCACCTGCGGCGCCGGGGTCGGCGCGTTCATCAGGCCGACCTGAACATCGCCCTGTTGCACGAGCTTCTGCGCCGGCCTGAACTGCTGGGGCAGGCAGTTGGTGCCCAGGGCGGTGGCGGGGTGAGTGGCTGGTACCGCCGGGAGATGGCCGATGCCTTCGGCCGGCACATCGGCGAGCTCCGCGCCCATGTCATGGGGAAGACGTCACCGGGCGAACTCGGCGCCGCCCGTTCCGTCCGGCTGGCCAGGCAAGCGCTCGAACTGCTGGTGCGTGACACCTTCCTCACGTCGGCATGGCGTGACCTCGATCAGCTCGACAGCGCCGTGCGGCGGGCGGCGGCACAGCCGCCCGCCGCGTCCGGAGCCGCGGTCGAGGTGCTCCACCGTCTGGTAGACGAACTGCTGGCCCGCCACTTACCACGCGTGGTCGGACTGTCAGTGGCCTTCTTCAGCCAGCTCGGCCCCGCCCTGCTGATCGCCGCCTGGATCAGACGGTCCAGGCCGGACGTCAGGATCTGCCTCGGCGGCCAGCAGATCATGCTCCGGGACGCGGACCTGGCGGTCCTGCCCGGAGTCCGCGGCACGGTCGACGCCCTGTGCTGGACCGGCGGCGAGGAGCCGCTCGAACGCTGGCTCGCTGCCCTGGACGGGACGATCCCGCTGACCACGGTCCCGGGCATGACCTGGCTGCCGTGCTCCGGCGCCACCTACCGGTCCCGGCACCCCCTGACCTTGCGCTTCCGCGACCTGGGGCCTCCCGACTACGCCGGGCTGCCGTTCCGCTCGTACCTCAACGAGGGCATGGAACTGGCGATCATCTCCTGCGTCGGCTGCTACTGGGGACGGTGCGTCTTCTGCGCGTACGGCAACCGATCGCTCCCGCCCGGCGCGTACCAGCAGGCCACCGCGACGCAGATCGCCGACGCCGTGGAGACCGTGGTCCGTGACACAGGCACCCGGTCCGTGGCGATCGTGGACGAGAACACCAACCTCCGCCTGATCACGAAGGCGATGCGCGAGGTGCGAGACCGCGGTGTGACAGTGCGGTTCGGGGTGCGCGGCCGACTGGAGGCCAACCTGGCCGACCCGGCGTTCTGCCGCGCTCTCGCCGACGCGGGCTGCGCGATGATCGCCGTCGGATACGAGGGGAACTCCCAGCGGCTGCTCGACCTGATGGACCGGGGCGTGCGCGCGGCCGACTACCAGCGGATCGTCGACAACGTCACCGGGGCGGGCATCGCCCTGCGGTTCTCCGTGATGGGCCACCTGCTCGACGAGACCCCGGCCGAGTTCGAGGCATCCCTGCGGTTTCTCGTCGAGAACGAGAAGCACATCGGCATCGACGCGCTGGAGCTGATGGTGCCGGAGCCCGGCAGCAGGCTGGCGCAGGACCCCGAACGTCTGGGTCTGTCGCTGGACACCTCGGGCCTGCTCACCGGCAACCCCGAGCTCAGCTACCTCGCTGGGCGGGTCGGCTACCCGCTGACGGTCCGTGGCGGCCCGACGCGGGCAGAAGCCCTCGCCCGCCTGACTCGTCTGTTCCACTCGGTCCGGCCGGGCCGGGTGAGCACCGTCCACCCGCCGTCACGTCTCGCGTCCGGCCGCGGCGCCCCGCGCGCGGTCGAAGCGGTGCGGCCGCACCCCTGGGTCGGGACCGTGCCGGCCCCCATCGACGCGGTGGCGGGCCGGATCGCGATCGCCGACCTCGTCTGGGAGCAGTTCTACGCACTCCCGCGCCGTGATGTCGAGCAGCATCCCGACGGCCTGCTCACGGCGCGCACCGAACGCGGCCGACGGCTGCTGGCCCGCCTGGTCGACGTGGCGGCCGCCGAGCCGCACCAGGTGCCCTCCACCGGCGTGGGCATGGAGCACGCCAGGAGGACATCGTGACCGAACCGCCCCTCGCCACCTCGCGTACCGGGCAGCCATCCACCCCTGGCCGGGCACACGACGGTCAGGACCGCCCCCCGAGCAGGCTGGGCCTTGGTCTGCTCATGGACATGCCGTGGGCTGGCAAGGGCCTCGGCGGGCGGGGTGTCGGCTTCGAGGAGACGGACGACGGAGGGGACATCCCGCCCCGGGTACGCGCCTTCCTCCAGCGCCACGGCGGGGACTTCGGGTACGCGGCCCACTCCTTCCAGCCGCGCTCGCGCGCCACCCCGCGGGCGGCCGACTACGTCGGTGCGTACGACCGTTTCCAGGAGCCGCTGCCCACCGGGCTCCCTCGCGCCTTCCATCAGACCGAGCTGAACATGGGCACGCCCGAGCGCTACGACCGTCGGCCGGTCGCTGAGTTCACCAACGAACTCCACGCTCGCTACGGCTTCTCCTGGGTGGTCGAGGACCTGGGGATCTGGAGCCTGCGCGGCTACCCGCTGCCCTATCCGCTGCCGCCGCCGCTGACCCAGCCCGGCCTGGACATCTCCACCCGGAACGTGGCGGAGGCCGCCGAACTCCTCGACCCGCCGCTGCACGTCGAGTTCCCCGGCTTCACCGAGGGCGGCTCCTTCGTCCTGGGGAACCTCGACGCCTTCGAGTACTTCGCCAAGCTGGCGGAAGACGCCGATGTATGGGTGACGTTCGACGTCGGCCACCTGCTCAGCTACCAGTGGCTTCGCGGGCGCACCGGCCCGGAGATGTTCGACGGGATCGAGGCACTGCCGCTGGACCGCTGCCGCGAACTCCACCTGTCCGGCTGTCAGATCGTGGGCGGCAAGTTCCGCGACCTGCATCACGGCGTACTCCTGAACGAGCAACTTGAACTCACCGCCCACCTGCTTCGCCGCTGCCCGAACCTGCTCGGCGTGACGTACGAGGACCCGGTGTTCCGCGACGACGGCCAACTGGTCGAGAAGTCGCGGCGGAACTACGACCGCCTCAAGGCGCTGGTGGCCGCGTGGCAGCATGAGGAGGCCGCATGAGGGCGCCCCTCGACGCGTCGCTGAACGGACAGCAGCTCACCGACCTGCTCATGCGACTGCTGCTCGACGACCGCCTCAGGGCGCGGCTCGCGGCGGAAGACGCCGAGGCGGTGGCGGAGAGCGCTGGGGAGCTGGAGTGTCTTGCGACGGTCGACCTCGTGGAACTCGACAACGCCGCCCGCCAGTTCCGTTCCTCGATCTGGAAGCTCGGCCGGGGTGGCGGCATCGCGTCCGCGTTCCCGCGCAGCCTGCGCGTCCTCGCGGCAGCGGGCGTCAAGGACGCGGAACTGCTCACCGGTTTCCTGCGGTCTGAGGACTTCGGCAGGTTCCGCCTCGTCCCCTACACCGGGCGCGGCCTGTCGGCGGAGGAGGCGTTCGCGTCGTACCTGCTCGGCTTCGTCGCCGCGCAGCGGACCCGGCTCGCCGCCGGTGGCGTGGCCGAGACCGTCGTCCTGCGCGAGACCGTGGTTCACGAACTGATGCTCGCCCTTTTCACGGCGCTGGTCTGCGAACAGCCGCTGTCGTTCGCCATCGCCGCCGAGGCGATCGTCGAGACCGGCCGCGGCCACGCGACCCTGCGCCGGTACGCGCCCGGCTCCGTCGCCTCATGGGTGACCCGCCAGACGGCGGCCCCCCTCGGGGCGAGCGGCGAACCCGTGCCGTACGCGTATTTCGCCACACCCGCCGGGGTCGCGAGCGGAGTGGTCTCCGCGCGCGTCGCCTTGGCGTTCGAGACCACCCCAACGGCCGAGGGCGACGCCGCCCGCCGCGCGCTCTCCACGCGCGGGCTCTGGTGAGGCGGCGCCGGCCCATGCGGCACCGACCCTCGACCGGAAGGCCCCGGCGGAGAAAGGGAACAGACTGTCATGCGCATTGTGTTGGTCGACATGCCGTGGTCGGCGATTGACGCGCCGTCCCTTGCTCTCGGTATCCTCAAGCGCCGGGTTCTCAACCTCTTCCCGGACGCCCGCGTCGACGTCATACACGCCAACCTCGACTACGTCGACTGGCTGACCGCTCGTACCGGCTTCACGTTCGAGGAGTACGACTTCTGCGCCAGTTCGTACTTCTCCGGACACAGTGAGTGGATCTTCTCGGCGGCGCTGAACCAGCAACCCCGCTGGAAAGTCGACGAGTTCACCGATTCCCTCGGCGCGCGGGCACCGGGGTCCATGCTCGCCAAAGCACAGGAACTGCATGAACTCGCGCCACTGTTCGTCCAGGAGACCGCCGCCCGGATCGTCGCCACCGCGCCCGATGTCGTCGGCTTCACCACCACGTTCGCGCAGAACGCCGCCACCCTGGCGGCGGCCCGCGCGGTCAAGGCCCTGGCACCGCGAACCGTGACCGTGTTCGGTGGCGCGAACTGCGACGGCCCGCAGGGCGCGGCCCTGCACAGGAACTTCCCCTTCATCGACTTCGTCGTACGGGGCGAGGGCGAGGCGACGTTCCCACAGCTGCTCGCCGCCATCCGGGACGGTGACGACGGCGCACTCGCCGGGATCGCCGGCCTGTGCTGGCTCGACACGCGCGGCGACCGCGTCACCAACCCGATGGAGGCCAAGCCCCTGCCCCCGGCGGCACTCGTCACACCCGAGTACGGCGACTACTTCGACCAGCACGCGCGGTCCACCGCGGGCAGCTGGGTGGAACCACGCATCGTCGTGGAGGGTTCACGCGGCTGCTGGTGGGGCGAGAAGCACCACTGCACGTTCTGCGGACTCAACGGCTCGTTCATGGAGTTCCGCAGCAAGGACCCGGGCCGGTTCGTCGACGAGATCCTCGGCCTGGTCGAGCGCTACCGCATCCTGGACGTGTGGGTGACCGACAACATCCTCGACATGGCCTACCTCACCTCGATGGTTCCCCGGCTCCAGGAATCCGGATACGACCTGCGGCTGTGCTACGAGATCAAGTCGAACCTGCGGCGTGAACAGCTCCAGACTCTGTACGCGGCCGGGGTCAGCTACGTACAGGCCGGGGTGGAGAACCTCAGCAGCCGGGTCCTGAAAATCATGGACAAGGGCGTGACCGGCTGCCAGAACGTGCGGCTGCTGCGCGACGCGGAAACGGTCGGCGTCAACCTGAACTGGAACTACCTCTACGGCTTCCCCGGAGAACCCCCGGAGGACTACGACGACGTGGTCGACCAGATGCCCGCCTTGCACCACCTCACCCCGCCCTTCAACGCCACCCGCATCAAGGTCGAACGCTTCAGCCCCTACTTCGACCGGCCGGAACTGGGCTTCGACGACCTGCGGCCCGCGTCGCACTACCACCACATCTACGACCTCCCTGACTCCGAACTCGCCGACCTCGTCTACATCTTCGACTCACCGCGGCGAGGCATCTCCTCGGACCGCCTCGACCGGCTGCGGCGGGCCATCAGCGACTGGAAGGACGCGTATCTCCACAGCCGCCTGACCCACTGCGACCTCGGCGACCACATCGTCCTTGTCGACACCCGACCCGGTTTCACCTGGCATCTGCTCGACCTCACCGACCCACTGGAGGTGACCGTCTTCCGCCTCCTCGACGCGCCGCACACCCCGGCTGCCCTGCTGCGCAAGGCCGCACCCCGCCATGAGGAGGCGACCGAGGCCCGGATCGGCGAACTGCTCGCACGATGGCGCGCCCTCGGCCTGGTCTTCACCGACGCGGGCCAGCTGATCCACGTCGCACCGGCGGTCGCCAACCAGGACCTGATGCGCCTGGACGGCAGCCGTCTCCACCGCGCCGAGCCGCTCGCCGCGGCCCTGGCCACCACGGGAGGCCCCCGATGAGCACGCGTCCGGTCCCGGCCTTCACCCCGTCCTCCGCCTCCGTGCCCCTACCGCTGTGGAGGGACCGCGACCCGGCGGCAAGGCGTCTCCCGGGTATGTACGCCGGCAGCGTCGACGCCCGCGATGATCCCCTCATTACGGTGCCGCAGCTCGCCGCAGACGGGGTCCAGTACGCCCGGCTGCCCGAGACCGTCGACCTGTCGGACCCCGATGGTGCGGCCGCGGTGGCCTCCCTCGTGGCCGTCCGGGAATTCACCAGCTTCGGCATCGCCGTCGACTGGACGCTGCGCCTGCCCGGCGGCCGCCCGGCCGAACCGGCCGACTGGCGGCCGCTCAGTCACCTCCACCCGCCGACGGCCGTGCTCTGTGACTACGCCGATGACGGCATCGCGACCCAATGGCGAGACTCCTTCCACGCCGCGAAGTGCGGCTACCGCCACGGCCCCGGATTCATCGAGGTCCGCGACCGCCGCTCCGGCTCGTTCAAACGCCTGGTCATCCGCAACACCCAGCATGACCGCGGCATCCAGCCCCTGCTACGCGGCGCCCCCGAGGCGCACCTGCCCCAACCGGTCATCGCGCGCTACACGCGGGCCGACCTGCTCCACCGGGCAGGACGCTTCCTGTGGTGGACGCCGTACCGGATACGCCGCTGGCCGCTCAGCACCACGATCCCCTAGCAAGCGGACCGCGCCGGATCTTGCCACAGCGGCGGCGGCGGCGGACGCGGACGCGCGTGCGGGTTCGTTGTCGATCACCGAACCGGCCGCTGGGCGACGGCAGGCACCTGGCGTGGGAGGAGGGCGGCCTTCATCAGACGGGAACCGCCTCAACCCAGCTGTGGTCCTCGGTGAGATACCGGGTGAGACGGAGCCCGGCGGCCGCGAGCATGCGTTCCAGCGCCTCGTCCGGGACGTCCCGGGAGAGGAAGGAGTGGGACCACCACATGCCATCGGCCTCGTACTCGATCCGCACGGCGCAGACGCCGGGCTCTGTCCGGTCGATGGAGGCGATCCGCATACGGACGCCCGCCCGCCCCTCTCCGTCCGGGCGCCGGCGGACGTCGTACCAGTCCTGTCCCTCGCGCTCCACCAACACTCGGCCGTCCGGCGCGACATGGCGTCGGCAGCACTGCAACATGGCGGCAGACGACGCAGGCTCGGCGGTGTTGATCAGATAGGAACCGAGCAGCACGGCATCGAACCGCTCGTCAAGGTCGAGTTCCTCGATTGAGCTGTGCACCGTGCGGGCGCCTGTGACACGGTCCAGCATCTCCCGTGACTCGTCCACGGCAACGACCCGATAGCCACGCTTCAGCAGCATATGGGTCACCCGCCCTGACCCCGAGCCCAGTTCCAGGATGGAGGCTCCCGGCGGAACGGCGGTGGCGATGACATCCGGCTCGGCTCCCGCCGGGAGCCGAGCGTACAACTCGACGGAGTTTCCGTCCGGCGTGAACGCCCCCGGACCGCTGCCCCGTCCGCGGGGACCGGGCACGTACGCTCTCTCGCTCATCTCACACCCCCGGTGTTGAATGGCAGTGCACGTAGCACCTCGGGGAATCGTGTTCGGCCAGACCACCATAGTGGTGACGCCCACGTATCCAGAAGGTCCCGCACGCGTTGGGAGTCTCCTTCCGCCCCCCACTACCCCCCCGGCTCCTCAGCTCCCGTGGCTCTCTCGCGGGCGCGCCGCGCTGCCTTCTTTGCCGCGGTGTGCTCGCGCCTGGCCTGCCGCAGCTGGGTGGAGATGTCCTCATCGCGCTGGTGTCGCGGAGTACTTGGGAGATCCACCAGCCGAGGACCACGACGAACGCGGCGGTGAAGAGTCGCCACCCCACTCCGCGGGTGGCCTTGCTCCGGTGGAGGGGACGAAGATCGCTGCGGCAAGGGGGCCTTGACCCCGAGTCCTGGACACGCGTGGAGTCGGCTGGAGTGGGATTTCGAGACGGGTGGTGCTCGTGTGGTCGGCGCGCACCATTCGCACGGTCGGGGTCAGCTGTCGTAGCGTGCGTGTGGTGTTCGCCGGCGTGCCGGTGACGAGGTGCGTACCGGCGTCCTCGGCCTCGATCCGGTCCAGGCCGAAAGCTGCGATGTCACGGGCGTCGATCAGCTGCATCTCGCCGGCGGGGCTCCCCGGGGCGATCATCCGGCCTCCCTGAGCGGCCCGACGCAGCCACCAGGTGGCGCGCCGGGTCCGGTCGTGCGGGCCGATGATCATACCGGGGTCCAGGATCAGCGCCCGCCCGGGAAAGCCCTTCTCGACGGCCTTCGCACAGCCGACCTTGAGCTGGCCCCTCGGCGATGCGATGCGAGTCACCGATTGTGGTCACGACGTGAGCGTGGTGCATGAGGCGGTCGGTGCTCACGCCCGCGAGAGTCTTCGGCATGATCGTGTCGGAGCCCGAGGGGGGAATGTTGCTGGTCACCGCGGTGGACCTGCGTTCGTAGGCTGCGTCGATGATCCGGGTGGAACGCGGGGAACGCCACCGGCCGCACGCCTGGCTTTGGGGAGGGTGCTTGTGACCTGGAACGATGGGACTTGTCCAACGATCTCGTCATGGTTGGCGGTGAGGCGTCGATCCTTTGCTCACGCCTCATTCCGAGAGCCCACGTCCGCGTACAAGGAGCGTGGGCGGCAAGACTCTCGTAGACGGAGATTACGGCGAGGCAGGGGAACGGAACGTGGGTGGCGGCGACGGAGGTGTGCGAGCAGTACGACTCGTGGCCAGAGCAAGGGGATACCGGCCGGTCGCCCATGATTCTCTTCCGGAGCCCGAGCTCGCGGGCCAACTCGTGGGTGCGCTGTAGTTTCGGGCAGTGTTCCAGGAGGCAGGTTCAGCCGGGTCTTCGTCTCCACCCGAGATCGTCTCCACCCGAGAGTGTGGAGCACCATCAACTCGCGGCGGACGGACACGGACCGGCACCCGCTGCGCAGTGCTGCGGCATCGTCTCACCCGCACCAGGTCCTGCCGAATTCGGGCCTGTGAGGGCACAGTTCGCTTAACCTGCAGCAATGCGGGTGGGGAATGAACGAGTGCGGCAGTACGCCGTCGATCTGGGCATCGCCGTGGCCGTCCTGGCCATCACGCTGGTGTACGCGGTGACCCATCACACGCCGCGGTGGCCGCACTTCGACTCCACGGCCGTCGTGCTCACTGTGGCCGTCAATCTGCCCTTGGCGCTGCGCCGTCGGAGGCCCTGGACGGTCCTGCTGGTCTCCAGCGCCGCCCTGGTCACCTACACGGCCGCCGGATACCAGCCGACCGTCAATGTCTGGTCGCCGATGCTGGCCTTCCTCACCGTCGCCTCCGTGAACCCGCCCCGCAAGGCGGCGCCCGGCGCGGCCCTCGCCACCGCCGTATGGATCCACCACGCCCTCAGCGCGGGCACGTCGTCCCTGTGGCTGGCCGTCGCGGAGACCCTGGCGTTCGTCACCATCGTCTGGGGCATCGGCTACAACCAGCGTCGTCTGCGGCAGAGCAACCGGCGCCTCGCCCTGCTCACCGAGCGGCTGCGGCAGCAAGAAGGAGCCTTGGCCCGCCAAGCCGTGACGGAGGAGAGACTCCGCCTCGCCCGCGAACTCCACGATGTCGTGACCCATCATCTGTCGGTCGTGTCCCTGCACAGCGGGCTCGCCCGCCTCGTATGCGACAAGGACTCCCATCAGACCCGCGACGCTCTGAGTACTATCGAGGCCGCCACTCACCGTGCCCTGGCCGACATGCGCGGCCTGCTGCACGTACTGCGCATGCCGCAGGACGACGCTGATGGTTCCGGGGCGCACGCTGATCGCACCCTGGGAGTGCAAGACGTCGCCGCGTTGGCCGACTTGATGGACGCCGTCGGACTGAATGTCACGATGACCGTCACCGGCACCCCGCGCCCCCTTATGCCGCACGCCGATCTGTGCGCCTACCGGATCGTTCAGGAGGCCCTGACCAACGTACTGCGGCACGCAGGGGCCGGCACCCGTGTCGTCCTGTCAATCGACCACGGCACCGCCGGTCTCGCCGTCGCCGTCCGCGACGAGGGCGGCCCCCGCAAGGGCGCTCCCGCACCCGCACATGAGGTGCTACCGGGCGTGAGCTCAGGCGGGCGGGGACTGGAGGGCATGCAGGAACGCGCCCGTCTGCACGGCGGCGAATTCCACGCCGGTCCGCGCCAACCCAAGGGTTACGAGGTGGTGTTCACGCTGCCCCACCCCTACCTTGCCGACGACGACGAGGACGGCGCGCGGGTACACGGCGTGCCCCAGCCGTGAGGAGCAGGTCAGCGACGTGGACGGCGGCAGCAAGGAAGGGGGCAGCCCCCTGCGGCGGGCGCGCCGCCCGGCTCGTATACGCACGCAGCAGCTCCGCCAGGCACGGACACCGCCTAGCGGCCTGAAGCCCTTGCGTCAGCACGGCCCGGAGAGGAAATCCGTGACCGCGTCGGTGAAAGGGATCGGAACATCGTGGTGCACGACGTGACCGGCGGGCAGCTCGACACGGCGGATACTGCCGGCCCGGCGGGTAACCATGTCGTGGGCATGATCGGGCGCCAACTCGTCGCTGTGGGTTCCATGAACCAGCAGCGTCGGGCAGGTCACCGATATCCAGTCGACCCAGTGATCACCGTTGAGCGCCTTCTGGGACGCCACAGTGTCAGCGATGTCGAAGGAAAACCCCCAGCCATGATCTGACTGACGGAAGGAGCACTCCACATAGGGTGCTGCCGCCCCCAGGGCGGCAGCCAGTGCCTCCCGGGATGGCGCGACGCCGGGGAGGCGCGTGGAGGCCGCTACGTCGGCTACGTACTCATCCCGCCCGTAACTGTGAGCACGGTCGGACTCCCCATGCCCGCGCTGATCGAGCGCGATCACTCTCCGCCCTGGAGCCAGCGCCGCAGCCAACGGAGCAAAGGCCAACGCTTCGTTGTAATGCCCGTGCAGGGCCAGAAGCGGCCTACCGGGGCCCCCGAAGTCCACATACGACAGTCTCCGACCACCCACCATAAAGAATCTGCGCATGGTGCGGATAGTAGGAGACGGCACTGACACTTCACGGCTGTCCAACACCCGTCGCGGCCCGCTTGGACCGGCCGCCCTCACTCAAGACAGCTGTACCCACCGCCGGTGGCGGCAACTTGACTTGAGTAAGCGTGTGATCAGGCGCAGAGTGGCACAGCAGTGCCGCGCAGTTGGCCGCCGTCGGGGCCTTGCAGGAGCGTGTCGACCCCGATGTAGCCGCCTTGGGACATGTTCCCGGTGCCATCGCTGTACTTGATCTTGTAGAAGCCACCGCCACGCGGATCGCGGCACTCGACGAGGACTTTGGTGAAGGTCTCCAGCTTCACCCTGTTGTCGAAGTCGGGGTCGGGTGAAGGGTAGACGCCGGCTCCGTTGTCGCTGAGAATCGCAGCCCGGATTCCCTTTGCGCCGCCACCGTTCCTGTCCACGTTCTCGCCGTTCGCATCCGCGGTTCCCGCATCCCGTGGCCCCGCATCAGCGCCGTCCACGGCTTGCTTGACGCCGTAGCCGGCGAAGCCGAGCACCAGCACCGCGACGAGCGCAAGCGCCACCAGTGCGGCTGAGGTCCGGGGCGTCTTGTGGATGGTCACTGGACCAAAGGCGATGGTGTTGCGTGTGGCGCGGTCACCACTGATCGCGGCGCTGTACACGTCACGGCCCGCGCTGTATGGCCCTTCAGCGTGTCGGCGTAGGGTCTCGAACAGGCAGTTCAACTGGTCCGCGAACCGCGGGTCCTCACTGAGAGCGGCGGTGAGGCGATGCGCCAGCTCATCGGGCTCCTCACCGGCTCGAACCAGGGCCGCACGCCCGTCCTCCGAGGACCCCAGCTTTTCCCGTACCAGGCGCACCACTTCAGTAGCCACCGCACCGCCGGTGGCGCTCGACGCTCCAGTCAACAGGGGCATGACCCATGCCGTTAACTCAGGTGCCTCCATGAATCGAGTATGGACTGTTTTGATGCGGCGAACCCATCAACCCCAGATTCCGAGGGCACGACCCTGCCTTCTCCGACCGGTACCGTACGCACAGCCGCCACCGTGGTGTGCCGACTCGACCAGGCCCCCACCGCCCTCGACCACGCACCTGCTGATCGGCCGCGCCCTGTGGACCCGCGAGGACCCCGCCGCGACGGCACTCGTCCTCTACCAGAGCCACCAGCACGCCGTATCCCACTGAGACCCCCAGCCCGCATGCTCCGTCAACACACCCTGTTCGGCACCGCGGGCGGTGGCGAAGACGCTCATGTTCATCCCTGTCCGACGTGGACGGGCACCGCCAAGGGCACCTTCCTGGAGCGCCTGCGCGACCTGATGCTCATTTCACGCGGTCTGGACTACCACGTCCAGTTCCCCGGCCCCGGCGGCACCAACGCAGTAGAGGCGGCGCTCAGGCTCGCGCGCGAGGTCACCGGGCGGCGTACCGTCGGCGACAGACGTGTTGATGCTCAAGGCGGTCGATCTGCGTGCGACGAACTGGGCGAGCCTGCGGTCGCGCATCGTGTCACCGTGGTGGAAGGCGCGCACCGGCCGGGGCGGGCAAGCCACCGTTCGGAGCGACTGTCACCGCCCGCGACCAGTCCAGCCTCTTCATTGAGGCAGGCAGATTCAGCGGCAAACCCGCCTGGTGATTCAGAGCGGGCCGCCGGGGGCCTGGGAGGGGGGAGAACGGTCGAAGCGTTCCTGCCGCGCCGGACCGGAGCCGGTGAGCAACGACGAGGTCTTCATCGACCTCGGGCAGCTCTCGCAGGAGCGCGACCGCCATCACTCTCGCCCGGGTCGAGCTCGTGATGCAGCGGTGGGCGGCATACGGGAGTTCTGCGTGGGCGCTACTGCCGGGTCTCGGACGATGCTCGCAACAGGTCGTGGCGATCACGCAGGCCCAGCTCTTCTACTAGGGCCTGTGTGACGTTGTGATCAGCCAGTTGCCTTCAGGAGGTCGTTGATCCAGAGCATCGAGGCACGGAGGTGGAGGCCGGCGAGGTAGCTCTCGGGCGTCTTGTC
>NZ_JBSFTT010000054.1:0-36515 GCF_053591415.1 Streptomyces sp. NPDC003032
CATCGACGTCCTCGCACAGTTCTTCGACACGATCACCCGCCTGCCGCCCGACCAGATGGACGTCACCGTCCTGCGCTACCTGTGCGGCATCCCCGCGGACGCCGTGCCGGGCATCGTGGGCCTGCCGCCGGCCATCACCCACACCCTGGACCACCACGCCCGAGGGGCCCTGGATCAATTGCGCCCCGACCCCGACTCCCAGGAGTGATCACCCCGCTATGAGCACCGTCGACGCCCTCCTCGCCCAGTCGCTGCTGCTGCACCAGCCTCACGTCCCCTCCGACGTCGTCAGCCATGACGACCTGGATTACACCCGGCTCACCGAGGACTTCCTGCTGCGGGACGACGACGGACCCGACCTGGCCGACGACCGCGCCGCACAGAGCCTCACCGCCCTGTGCGAAGCGGTCGTCGCTCACTGCACCATCGATCAGTTCGCCGACTTCCTCACCGAACAAGTCCCCCAACCGCGCGCCGCCTGGATCCTCGGCTGCACCCTGCAGCTCGCCGGCGCTGACGACGGCGCCCGCTTCTGGTGGCAGTACGCCGCCGGCGCCGGTGACGTCCCCGCCGCCTCCTACTGCCTCTACCTGCAACACCTCGCCCGCGGTGACACCTACGCCGCTGCACTGTGGCAGGACCAGGCCGTCGTTCACTCCCCGCAAGACGGTGACACCGGCGAACCCGCCCCGGCCTGCCAGGTGATGACCGCCGACACCAGCCTGGCCACGCTCCTGCGGGTCCTGAGCCGACTCAGCCGCACGTGCCCGCGCACACAGGCAGCTCAGGCCGTCATCGAATTCGTCGCCGCTTCCGTGACCGCCAGCTACGACCAACACCCCGACCTCGAGTTCCCGGTGCTGGGCCCCCACTTCGTCGAACAACTGGTCATCCTCGCCGCGTCCCTGAGCGACCGCCCCGACACTACTGAGACCGCGTCGGCCGAGGAACTGCCCAACCGGAGCGGCTGCACCACCGGCCACCTTCCGGCGCCTGGGCGCAGACAAGGCCCCGAGCGTTTGTTGGTAGAAGTCACCGCCGACGACCACGAAAGGGCCTCAGCCCGGATGTTCTTCAAGGAAGCGGTCGCTGTCTGCTGGGAGAAAGCGATCCTCGCCGGCAGCACGAACGGTACCGCCATGGCCTACTACCTCAAACGCTTCCGCGCACGAGCCGCCCTGGCCCGGTCTCCCGCCTCCGCCTTCGCACCCAACGCCCGCCTCATGTCGCACCCCCAGCCTTCCGTCCGATACAGTAGATCTTGAACTGGTCGCCACAACGCGCGGCAGCCGGTGATGCGTTGGTGGTCCAAGGAAAGACGCCCCGCTTCCTGCGGGGAAATGCAGGTGCAAGGCCTGCCCGGCGCTCGATCAGAGGCCCGTACACGCACAGCGTGTACGGGCCTCCTCGCGTCTACGGTCGCCCGCGGTGCGCTCGGTGCGCTCGAGGACATGGCGAGAGGCAGATGTTGATGCGCAGGTGTTCCTGCCGGCCAGGCGGCACTATGCGGAGCGGCAGCCGCCGCTCGCCGATGCCCGCCGCAGCTCTGCCTTTCTGTACGCCCGAAGTGGCTGCGGATTGAGACGACAATCCCCGCGCGTGTAGCCCATGGCCGCGTCTTCTCGGCCACTTAGCCGCCGATGCTCGGTGCGCGGGGTGCAACGGTCGTGTTCAGACAGGTGGGCTCCATGAAATTCCGGCCGTTTTATACCGATCTTGCATGAAGGCCATTTCATTTCACATGGAACGACTGTTCGAGGGAATCGCCGCGTGTCTCGGGGGTGACGTGTGCCAGATTGTGGGCCCCTCGTGACCGCTGGGGTCTGCGAGGTCCGTCTTCCTGTGGGGGGAAGTCTTGATGCAACGCACCACGGGTGCGCGTGTTCTGCGTGCCCGAAAGAGAACCCGCCTCGCCACCGCCGCCGCTCTGGCCACCGGCGCTCTCACCCTGTCCTTGCTGCCCGCGACCCGGTACTGCCGCGGCAGATGAGCCAGGGTCAGCGTGGGGCAAGGACGCTCCGTCATTCGAGATGCCCGACGTGAAAGTCGGCACCAACAAGCCCGTCGCACCGCAGGCCGAAGGCGCGCCAACGGATGAGGTCTCGGCCTGGCGCGCGCAGCAGAAGAAGCGCGCCGAGGGGACAGAGCCGGCGTCGGCGTCCTCTCGCTCCGTCCAGGAGATCCCGGCCCATGTGCCCGAGGGGCAGGGCGACGTGCCGTGGCACCGGATCAACAACTTCGCGATCACCGACGCCCTGACGGCCCGGATCAACTACTCCACGGGCAACCTGATGCTGACCGCCACCGACTTCTCCATCGCGGGGGTCGGCCAGGAGCTGACCCTGGCGCGCACGTACAACTCGCTGGACGCACCGTGGGGCAAGGTGTCCCAGCGGTGGTGGCAGCAGTACGAGCGCTACCTCCAGGTCCTCGAGGACGAAGTGGTGCTGTACGACGCCTCCGGCGACACCCTGCGGTTCAAAAAGGCCGCCGATGGCTCCTTCACCACGCCCAAGGGGTATTCGAAGGAGCTGAAGAAGAACGCCGACGGCACCTACGCCGTCACCAACTGGAAGTCGCACACCAAGGACACCTACAACGAGCACGGCACCCTGACCAAAGTCACGGACAAGAACAAGGGCACCATCACCGTCACCCAGCACGACGAGGGCGGCGAGAACAAGGGCTTGAAGCTGACCGAGACCCGCTCGGGCCGGTGGATCGACCTGGTCAAGACCGACGCCTCCCAGTGGCAGGCCAAGGACCATTCGGGCCGCACCGCCGTCTTCGACCTGGACCCCGAGGGCAACCTGCACAAGACCACCGACGCCGAGGGCAAGACGACGGCGTTCGGCTACGACTCCTCCAACCGCCTGGCCAAGGTCACAACCGCGGAGGGCCGGGTCACGGTCTTCACCTACGACAGTGCCAACCGGGTCACCTCGATGCTGCGGGCCACCGAGTTCAACGGCTCCGGCCACACCGGACCCACCTGGACGTACGCGTACGACGCGGATTCACCCACGGCCGCGGGCACCACGAAGGTGACTGATCCGGAGGAGCACGCGACGAAGTACAAGCACGACGGCGACGGCCAGGTCACCGACGTCACTGACGCGCTCGACCGGAACCGGAAGACGAAGTTCGACGCGAACCACAACATCGACACGGCCACCGACGCGATGGGCACCGGCACCACCGGCGGCAACGTGACCGACTACGGGTTCAACACGCGTAACAACCTGGAGAGCATGAAGTCCCCGACCGGGGGAAAATCGGTCGCGAACTGGCAGACGATCGCCGGCGGCGACGTACCCAAGGACTCCACGAACGCCGACGGCGAGAAGACCTCCTTCACCTACGACACGGCCGGCAACACCAAGTCGGTCGCGCAGACCGGCACGGGCGGCGGCAGCGTCTCCTACACCTACAACCCCGCCTCCCCGAACTGCGGTGGCTTCGAGGGCCAGCGCTGCACGGCCGAGACGAAGATGTCATCGACAAAGACGGTCAAGACGTCCTTCACCTACGACGACAAGGGCAACCTTCGCAAGGCGGCCCCGCCCAAACCGCTGGGCGAGACTACCTTCACCTACGACAGCCTGGGCCGCACCGAGACCCTCACCGACGGCCGCGGCATCAAGAAGGTCTTCACCTACGACCACCTCGACCGGATTAAGACCGTCTCCACCACCAACGACACAGTCCGCTACTTCTACGACGGCGACGGCAACCTCACCCAGCGCACCGACTCCACCGGCACCATCAAGTACACCTTCGACCCGCTCCAGCGAGAGACCGTCCGGGCCCTGCAGGACGGCTCCCAGACACTGCTCGCGTACACCCCCGCGGGCAACGTCGATTACTACCAGGATCCGGCCGGCAAGACCGACTACACCTGGAACGAGGTAAACAAGCTTAAGGAGCTGACCGATCCCTCAGGGAAGGTCACCTCCTACAAGTACAACCGCAACGATGTCCGCACCGAGACCGCCTACCCCGGCGGCACCGTGCAGAGCGTCGACGTCGACAACTCCAGCCGCCCCGAGACGATCACGGCCAAGTCCGGCAAGGGCACTCTGGTCGACCTCGCCTACACCTACGGCTACGGCACCGACGCCAAGACCGACGGCAACAAGATCCGCACCAAGACCGACAACGTCGCGGGCACGAAGACCAGCTACACCTACGACGGCGCCGGACGCTTCTCCTACGCCGCCGAGAACAAGGGCTCAACGCTCAACTCGTCCTGGCAGTACTGCTACGACCTGGCGGGCAACCTCACCAGCCAGGGCACGGAGAAGGGCTGCCCACGCGGGACGACGTACAGCATCAACGACGCACAGCAGATCACCACGAAGAACGGCTCTTCGACGAACTGGTCCTATGACCTCGAAGGCAACGAGACCGCCGGAGCCTCCACGCCGGAGGAGACCCGGACCGCGGAGAAGTGGTCGGATCACAGCCAGCTCACCTCGCTGACCGTCGCGGACAAGACGTACGCGGGCCAGTACGGCTCCACCGACCAGAGCGAGCGCATCAAGCTCGGCGACACCTACTTCCACAACGGGCCCCTCGGCCTCTCCGCCACTTCAACGGGCGGTGCGGACACCGGCTTCAACCGCGAGCCCGGGGGCACACTCAACTCCATGACCCGGGACGGGAAGACGTACTTCTACCTCACCGACGCGCTTGGCTCCGTCGTCGCGATCGCGGACGAGGTCGGCGAGAAGGTCAACACGTACTCCTACAGTCCCCGCGGCGTCAGCCGCTCCACGAGCACCGAGAAGACACCCCAGCCCTACCAGTTCGCCGGCGGCTACCAGGACCCGACCGGCCTGTACCACTTTGCGGCGCGTTACTACGACCCCAACATCGGTCGCTTCACTCAGCCTGACCCCTCCGGCCAGGAACAGAACCCCTACCTATATGCGGCAGGCGACCCTGTCAACAAGATCGATCCCACCGGTCTTTGGCCTGAGTTTGTGAAAGCATCGGCCCGGTTCATCAAGGACAAGGGACCTCGATTCCTGGGCAGGGCCTCAAGCGCGGCGCCAGTCGGGTGTTACGCAAAGCAGGCGTGGGAGGACACCGACAACTCGCTCAAGGATGAAGCAAAGGACCTGAACAGCTGCTTCAACCCGTACGCGTGGGTGACGGAGTGAGAGGAAAAAATAGTGAGCCCGGAAAAGTATGCCAGCGGCGCTAAAAACGCTTTATGGCTTACGTTTTCACTCGCGGTTATGTTGAACCTGGCAGAAGCCCTGTGGCACCCGCCTGGCAACGCGTGGTTTGCCGTACGCGTCGCAGCATCAGTGCTCTTCACCGCTGCCCTGATCACATGCATAGGGCTCTGGGTGGTCCGGAATCGGCAACGGAGAACAAGGGCAAAGTAGACGAGGGCCCCGACCAGGCATCTGGTCGGGGCCTCCCGTGTCCGGGGTCAGGTGCCGGTGCGAAGGTGTTCCTGCCGGGCCTGGACCAGGTGACGCCATGCGGAGCGGACCTCGTCTTCGCCGGTGATCCAGCGGGTGGTGGAGGGCTCTGGCAGGGGCCGGGCGGCCATGAAGTGGGCGATGTCGGTGAAGTAGGCGAAGTCGCCGGCGGCGGTGAGCGCGCGGAGCCGCTCGATGGTGGCGTCCAGTTCTCGGTCCTCGCTGCGGGTGGCGTGGTGGAAGGCGAGGGCGAGTTCCATGAACCGGTGGAGGTAGGGGAGCCCGGCGGTGTCGATGTCGGTGCGCAGGTGCTGGGCGCGGTCGGTTACGTCGTCGGCTCCGGCGTCCTTGATCAGGGTGACGACCTGGGCGAGGAGGGTGTTAGCGCGCTGGTCGAGGCCGTCGAGGTACTGGTGGGCGAGAGCGAGCTCGTCGTCGGCGCGGTGGGGGTCGGCGAAGGAGACGGCGAGGGCGAGGCGGACCTGCGTCATGGCGCGTTCGCCTGGGGCACCGTGCTGTTCGGCTTCGGCGCGGCCGGCTTCGAAGGCGGCGATGGCCTGGGTGATGTCGGCGTGGGACCAGTGGATGTCACCCAGGACGCGGTGGTGGCGGCCTTTCCAGCCCAGAGTGGGGGCGGTTGCCAGGGCGGTGGGGAAGTCGCCGGCGAGGCGGGCCAGGTTGGCAAGGCCCCGGCGGGCCTTGGGAGCAAGGCGGCCGCCGGCGTCGGCGACCTGCTGCATCCCCGCGCGGGCGGCCTCGTTGTGGCTGAGGTCCTTGTGGGCCTTGGCCCGGTAGTACAGGGCCATCTCGGTCAGCTCGGCGGGCAGCAGACCGGTGTCCAGGACGGCGGTGAGGCGGTCGGCGGTGCGCTGGCGGTGCTCGTGCTGGCGGCGGGTGATAGTAGTGAGGAGCTCGGCCACGGCATCGGCGGGGGTGTCCGGTGCCGGATCGGCGGGGGTGGTCAGGGCGAGGGGCTCCCAAACGGAGTCGTCGGTGTAGGCATGGGCGGCTTCGATGAGCCAGCCCAGGCCGGTCAGGCGGTGTTCGCGGGCCAGGAGCAGGCCCTGGCGCAGGCACGCCACCAGCAGCACGCGGCTGGGGGTGGCGGCCGCGGCGGTGGTCCACTGCTCGCCGAGGGCGGCCAGGGCGCGGGCGGCGGCCTGGTGCCAGTCCGTGTCGGTCCAGCGGTCCTCGCTGTGGTCGTCGGTGCGCACCACGCTGCGGATCGCGCGGTGCAGGTGGTAGGGCCACAGGGCGAACGGGTTCTCGGTGACGAGGGGGCGTTCCACCAGGCGCCGGGCTACTGCCTGGTGGGTCAGGCCCGCGGCGCGGGTGGCCAGTTCGAGGTCGAAGGCGTCCAGCAGGGACACCGAGCGCAGGACGTGGCGTTCGTCTGCGGTGAGGTCGGACAGCACCCGGGCCAGGAGCGCGGGGAAGGTGCAGTCGAAGTCGGCCGGCTCGGGGGTGCGGCCGGTGCGGCGGATTTCCAGGAACCGGCCGACCGCGAGGTCGAGGTGGAGGGGCAGGCCGTGGGACCGCTCGGTGATCACGGTGCGGATGGCGGGGGTGATGAGGGGCTGGCCGTCCTTGATCAGGCGGCGGGCGAGATGGTCGTCGCAGTCCTCGGGGGAGAGGTCCCCCAGCAGATGCTGCCGCCCGCCCGGCGTGTGCGTGCGCGGCCCCGGCACGGTGCCGGGCGTGGTGGTCAGGCCGGGCCAGGCGGTGGGGCCGGTGTAGTCCAGCTGGCCGTGCAGGGCCGGATCGGCCCACTGCAGGCGTGAGCGGCCGCTGACGACGAACAGGCAGGCGGGCATCAGCCACACCACACGCTGCAGCAGCCGCTCGAAGTCGCGGTGGCGGTCGGCGGCGTCCTCGAAGGTGTCCAGCAGGATCACCGGGGTGACCTTGCTGCCTGCGGGCAGCCGGTCCAGCTCCCAGGCCAGCAGATGCGGGTAGAAGGACAGCGCCTCAAAGTCGGGTTCGGCCTCCAGCAGCGGGGCCAGCCGCGCACAGCCGGCCAGCGCTTTCACCGTCTGGCGCCGCTCGCGCAGCGCCCCGACCAGCGCGCCGGTGACCTGCCCGACCACCGAGCCGACGGTGCCGGGCAGCAACAACGCCTGAGCGACGTCGCTCAGGGCACTTTGCGTCTGCTGCGGCAGGCCTTTGCCGAAGCGGCTGGCCAGGCCGCCGCGGTCGAGGTAGGACTCCAGCGGATCACCGGGATGGCGCACTTCCCAGTACCGGCGCAGGGCGAGGTCGAAGGCGGGCAGCGGCCGGGCCACCGTGGCGGCGAGCGCGGTCCGGATGGTCAGCACGACGTCCTCGAAGCTGGTGCCGGCCGAGCGGGCCAGGTCGATCCGTACGGGCACGATCGTGTGCCCGGCCCATACCGGCTCGCCCCACTGGGCGGGCCGCTGCCCTACACCGCCGAGGGCGGCTTCGACCTTGCGCAGGAAGGTGGACTTGCCCACGCCGCCCACCCCGTGGAAGGACACGATGTTGGTGCGCGGCGCCTCGAGGTCGGCCGGGTCGAAGCCGGGCGCGGTGACGTGCCGCAGGTGCTCCTCGAGCGCGGTGGCGAACAGCTCCCACTGACGCTCACGGTTGGTGAACGCCTCGCTCGTGTCGATGGGTTCGTTCGAGCTGAACAGGGCACGCAGATCGGACACTTGATTCCCCCCACCGGATGATCACCAGGTATCCCAGCCTATGCCCGCGCTTGCCCCGCCCAGCAGCCCCGTCCCGGCCGTCGCGTCCGGTGCCGGGGCGGCTTCGGCCGTGATGCACCAGCCCGGAAGAGCGCGCGACTTGCCGGGGTGCCATTGGACCTTGAGAACCAGTCGTTGGACTTTGGCGGATGTCGCCGGCCCTGCCTAGTTCTGATGGTGCCCAAGCCCTTCATGTGGGCGGCGGCGCAAGTCGGCTCGCCGTCGGAGGATCCCTGTCCGCACGATGGCCCGAATCATCCCATTTCGATTGACTGCGCACGCAGTGACATGATCCGATCACGCTCAGCCTCGATGGCGAGACCCGATCACGCCTCCCATGACCACGGAGGCCATCACAGAGGGGGACTCTTTGCTCAGCAACACATCCCGCAACGTCAAGGCGGCGCTTGCCGCTGGCGTCGTTGCGTCGGCTCTGCTCATTCCGGCAGCTGGATCCGCCACGGCTTCTTCGGACGGGCCGGCCGTGTCGGAGAGGGCCGTTGACCCCAACCGGGCCTGCAGGAGTCACGGTAAGAACTACATCGTGCGCACGTACTTCCGTGGGCCTAACAAGTACCCGTTGCGCTGCGGCACCAGGACGTGGGGTTGGAAACACATCAAGGCGGGTCACGGCTGGAACAGCACGATGGACAGGAAGACCAGCGCCGCCATATGGTCCGGCAAGTGGAATGGGGGCGGGTACTCGACCTGGACCGCTTCGTGCCCAAGCCGCGAGAAGTTCCGCACCAAGATCGGGACCCCCGCCGGTAGCAACGACGTGCGGACCGCTTACCAGGTCACGAGCCTCGCCTCCGTCAGCTGCTAGCGGCTGACTTGGGATACACGTAGACGAGGTGAGAGGTGCATATGGCGGCTCACACGCCAGCTGAGCTCGCTCTGGCTCGCTCATACACGTCCGATGATGGTGCGATCAGGTTCAACGTCACCGACCTGACCGTAGATCACCAGCCGGACCGCAGTGTCACCCTGTCCTACCGGCTCATCATCGAGCGGAAAGGGCACGCCGACGAGTGCTGGGTGGTCACACTGCCATGGGGCGACAAGTCCTTTGCGGACGTATTCACCTCGTCTGCCCCTGATCCTGAGCGGCTACGCCAACTGGTAGAGCTGGTGCACGGCCTTTTGGAAGAGTGGTGGGATACCAAGGGGCACAACCGCCGGTTCGCGAAGCTGGGACGCCGGTGCCCCTGAGCTGCCTCTGCGGGCCGTAGGGGCCCGGTGGGTACCGAACACTCCACCGCGGCACGTATACGCGATCATCACAGATGGGTTCTGAGGATGAGCCCTTCTCGTTCGACTTCGACTTGGTGGCTCTTGTGCACGACCCCGCGCTCCCCAATCCCGACGCTGACGCACAGCCCGACCAGGACTTGGGGGCCGCGCCCCCGGACGATGCGGCGGCGGCAGAGCTGCTGACCCAGGTGATCGCCCGGTACGCCCAGCTGATCCACACCGAACGCCGGACCGGAACCGATCCACGGCGGCTTGAGGAGCTGCTCGCGCAGCAGCAAGCCTGCGTCCAGGACCGCGCCCGACTCGCAGAAGCCGGCGCCGGAGAAGTGGCGCGGCTTGCGGCCCGCTACGCGGCCCGGCTGAAGGCGCTGAAGGACGTGTAGGGCCGCGCGGGCAGGGCAGCCACCGCGGCGGGCCCGCGCAGCCGGGAGGGCAGCAGGTGCTCGGGCATCAACAAACGCGCCAGCTGGGCGATCTGCTCCAGGTCGCGGCGGTAGTGCGGCAGCTGCGCGCGCAGCCGCCGCTGGATCGCCCAGAACCGGGCGGCCTCCCGATCGCTGTAGGGGCGGCGGTGCTCGGCGACCAGCGCCTGGAGCGCGCCCACCGGCCGCGCCCACCTCCCGTCGGGCGCGCGCTCGTTGCGGTACAGCACGCTGCCGTCCCGCCGCATCACCGTCACCAGGTCGGCCACCGGTACCTGCTCGGCGGCCGCCACCGCCTCCCCCAGCGCCGCGAAATGCTCGTCGTGCCCCTCGGCGGTGGTGAACCGGCCCGCTGCGCCCAGCCGCAGCAGCTGCGCGCAGCGATCTGCGGTGCCCTGGCGGGAGTCGGCCGCCCGCACGGCGAGCACCACCAGCTCCACGCGGTAGCCCGCCTGCCGGTACAGCATCGCGGCGTTGACGAACGCGGCCGCGCTGGAAGGGGCGATCTCGATGACCGCGTCGCTGCGCCGCTCACGTACGTACTGTTCGGCCAGGACCTGCCAGGCCCGGTAGTCCGCGCGGATACGGGCGCCGGCGGTGCGGGGTTCCTCCTGCAGCAGCTGGTGGTAGTCGGGGTGGGCTGCTTTGAAGTCGTCGCCGCTGATCCGGGCGGGCCGCCCGCGCAGGGAGCGCAGGACCATCCGCGTCATGTTCGTCTTGCCGGACCCGGGCTGGCCCATGAGGTAGACCACGACGGGCCTCTCCTGCGGGCTGGTGCGCGCGGCGAGGTCCGGCAGGATCAGGTTGTCGAAGATCCACCGGTGTTCCTCGCCGGTCAGCCGGTGGTAGTCAACGCCGGGCGCCTCCCTCCTAGGCTGGGCGATCCGCCGCACCGGCTCCGCCAGTGCGGCGGCGCGTTCGGCGTTGCGCCGTACGGCCAGGGACCAGTCCTCGGGCAGGTGCGGGTCGTGGGCGCGCCGGTCGGCATCTGCGAGCTGACGGCGAAAAGCGCCGGTCTCGGCCGGAGCCCACTTGCGGGCGCGTTCGGCCAGCACCGTCTCGCGCGCACCCGGCGAACGGGACCACTGCCCGCCGGCCGTGTGCTCGTTGACGTACAGCACCTGCGCGCCGCGCCGTACGACGACGTGGCTTCGTTCGCTTCAAGCAGCAGCGTTTATCCACCGGTCTGGGAGGCGGTGGAGGATCCGTGCCTCTGTTGATGTTCACGAGAAATGACGCCGCTCAGGGCTGAGGAGCCTCGACCGTGCCCGGCCGGGTATCGGGTAGCTGTTAATGCGTTGTCGGTCTCAGGTGGGCTGCGAGAGCATCCGGTGCATGGAAGAACCTGCCGAGAACCTCCCGTCTGACCAGGTTGAATTGCGCCGGTGGCGCATGAATGATCTCGATGCCTTGGAGCGAGCGATCCGCGAGTCCCTGGACCATCTAGTGCCGTGGATGCCCTGGGCAGCTGACTCCGGGAGACAGCAAACCTCTGATTTCCTCGCCCGCAACCAGGAAGAGTGGGAGACCAGGCAAGCCTTCGGCTACGCGATCACGTCGGAAGCTGAAGTGATTGGTAGCTGTGGTCTCATGCGCCGCATCGGTGCAGGTGGCCTCGATGTCGGCTACTGGCTGCACCCTCGTTGGACCGGACGGGGTCTGGCCACGATGGCCGCTGAGGCTCTTGTCCGCCAGGGCTTCCAGTTGGCAGGCATCGACCGCGTCGAGATCCATCACGATGCTGCCAACCCGGCCAGCGGAGCCGTCGCCCGCCGCTTGGGATTCACTGAAGTCGAGCGCATACAAGCACCCGAGGGGCCCGTCGCTCCTGGCGAAGTGGGGGTTGACGTCATCTGGCGGATGTCGGCAGACCAGTGGAAGGAAAGGGGCTGAGCAGGGGTGATGTGGGGGCCCATTGTTGGCGGAAGCCGCCCGCGAGGACGGCTTCCGCCAACAATGGCCGTCAGGTGTCAGCCGGCCTTGGAGGGCTCCTCAGCCCGCGCCCGGGTGCTGGCGAGGCGGTAGGAGTCGGTGCCGGTCTCGATGATGGTGCCGTTGAAGGTGAGGCGGTCGACAATGGCCGCGCATAGGCGAGGGTCGGTGAACGTCTTGGTCCAGCCGCCGAAGGACTCGTTGGAGGCGATGGCGACGCTGTTCTTCTCCTCGCGTTCGGTCAGTACCTGGAAGAGGAGTTCAGCACCACGGCGGTCCAGTTCCATGTAGCCGAGTTCGTCGATGCAGAGAAGATCGACACGGCCGTAGCGGGCGATCGTCTTGTTCAACTGTTTCTCGTCGGCGGCCTCGACCAGCTCGTTCACCAGCTTCGTGGCGAGTGTGTAGCGGACGCGGTATCCCTTCATCGCGGCCTCGGTGCCCAGGGCGATGAGCATGTGGGACTTGCCGGTGCCGGAGTCGCCGATCAGGCAGAGCGGCTGGCTCTTCTTGATCCACTCACAACTGGCCAGGGTGTGGATCGTGGCCCCGTCGATGTTGGGGTTGGCATCGAAGTCGAACGCCCGCAGCGACTTCTCCCGCGGAAAACCAGCGGCCTTGATCCGCCGTTCCGAACGGCGGCGGGACCGGTCGTCGCACTCGGTCATCAGCAGCTCGGCCAGGAAGCCGCGGTAGGTCATCTGATCCTTCATCGCCCGGTCCGCGATGTCGGAGAACTCATTGCGGATCGAGGGCAGCCGCAGCAGGCGGCAGGCGCTGTCGATGGCGGCGTCGGCGGCCTGCTCGGTCAAGCCTCGCTGGCGGGGCAGGGTCACTGGGCTTCTCCCTCACGGTGGTCGCTGCCGCTGGTGCGGCGGCGTCGGAGCAGTTGGTCGTAGGGGGTCACCGACGGCATCGGCCTGGTATCCGGCGGCAGGTGCGTGAGCCGCCACTCGTGCAGCGACGTCACGGATGCAGGTGTCTGACCGGAAGCCATCGCGGTAGACGAGCCGACCGTCGGTTCATCTTCCACCTGGGCGGCCTTGCGGGCTTCGAGGGCGACCGCGTCGGCGGTCAGGGCACCGGCCCGCAGCGCGGTAGCCAGACCCGCGACCACGTACTCGTGGGCGAGGTGCCGGTTCAGCAGCAGCACCTCGATCAACGCCCGGGTGCCGTCCCGCTCGCCGTGAACCTTGCGCGCCTGGGCCCACCAGGCGTCGTGGACCGGGGTGAACTTGCCCGCGGAACGGGCCTGTTCCAGGGCCGTGGCACCGGGGAAGGCACCGGGCTTGCGGATGAGGGCTTCGAGGTAATGATCCAGGTCCAGGCGGCAGCTGCCCTTCGCGATCAGCCTCTCGTGGCGGGCCGCCTCGACGTTCCTGTCGTAGACCACCAGATGAGAAGCGTGCAAGACGACCCGCACTCGCTTACCGATCAGACGGGTCGGAACCGAGTAGCGGTTAGTCCGAACGGTGATCTGGCTATAGCGGTCGACCCGGGGCGTGAACAGCCGGCCCGTCTCGAACGGCTCCTGGGGCAATGGCAGCAGCAGCGGTTGTTCGACGGCGAAGTACTCGTCGACGGTGCGCGGCCGCGAACCGATCCGACGATGCCCGTCGTGCAGGTCCCACTGGTCGACCATCTCGTTCAGCTCGGCCAGGGAGTCGACTTCAGGTACCGGCGTGAAGTGGTTGCGGCGGAAGTAGCCGATCATCCCTTCGACGCCCCCCTTTTCATGGGCGCCTTCGATTCCGGGGCGGCAGTAGAAGCTCTCGATGTTGAAGTGCGAGCGGAAGGCGATCCACCGGTCGGTCTCCACCCTGGCCCGGCTCAGCCCCAGCACCTGGGCGACGGCCGACTTCAGATTGTCGTAACGGATCTTGCTCCGAGGAACACCGCCCAGCGTGCGAAGCGCGTGCACATGCCCTTCGAAGAAGGCTTCCTGGCCACAGGAGGCGAAGACCCGATGGACGGCCTTGCCCGAGTACGACAGGCGGAGCGAGAACAAGTAGCAGGTCACCAGCTCGCCGGCTAGGCGCACGGTCACGTCCCCGAAGTCGACCTCCGCCTCGTGGCCGGGCAGGTGGGTCTGTGGCACGAACGCTTCCAACGGGGCCTTGCCCGAAGCGGCGAGGATCTCCGGCTTCCGGTCGGAGACGTAGCGTCGGACCATCTGGTAGGACACATCGGCGCTGTGCTCCTCGACGAGCCGGTGGAAGATCCGCGTGATCGTGTGCCGCTGCTTGCGCGGCGCGTCGAGGTCCGTCCGCAGCATTTCGTCAATCACAGGCTTGTACGGATCCAGCGCAGTGGGCCGCGGTGGCAGCTTCTTCCGCGGCTCCGGCCATACCGAGTCCACGGCCTTCCTGACCGTCCGCCACGACACGTTGTACTTGCGCTCAAGCTCGCGCAGCTTCATGCCACCACGGTGATCACGCCGGATCGCCGCGTACAGCTCGACCTTCGACATCTGCGGCATGACCAGGACCTTTCACCGGGAGCACCTCGATGCTGTCCTGGCAAGTGCCCCAGTGCTGTCGAAACTCGTGAACATCACCCGACCGTGAATCTGGGTGCCTCCCAAACCCGTGAACAACCGGCGGCACTACTCGTGAATAAAGCCAACGACGACCCGGTCGGCCAGGTGCCCGGCCTCAATGTCCCCCAAGACGTCAGCCAGGGCACTGGCGCAGGCGTCGTGGTTGTCCCAGGACACATACCGGGCCCGGCCTTCTTCGGCCAGGCGCAGGTAGCGGTCCAGTACCCCGAGCTGGCTGACCGCCTCCGGCACCGCCAGGGCCACGAACTCGATCCGGTACCCGGCCCGCCGGTAGACGGCGGCCGCGGCCTTGAAGGCGGCCGGATCGGCCAGGGCCTCCTCGACGACCACGTCGTAGCGATGTGCACGGGCGTGGGCCTCAAGTTCGGCCTGCCACCGGTAGGTCTCCGGCCGCACCCGCACCCCGGCCGTGCGCACATCCTCTGCCAGGAAGGCGCGGTAGTGCGGATGGGCGGCCTTGTAGGTGTCCCGCTCCACCCGCACCGCACCACCACGCTGGTCCAGGGCCGCCTGCACCAGGTCCATCACCAAGCTCTTGCCGCTGCCGGCCTGCCCGGCCACGAACACCACCACCGGCTGCTCCTGGGCGACCGCGTCCGCCGTCAGCTGCGGCACGATCGCCTTGGCGAGCAGCTCGCCGTACTCCTCCACCAACGTCTCCCGGGCGCGTTCGAGCTCTTCTGTCCGATCCGGTGTGCTGCTCTGGCCCGCGCGTGACACCGCCGCGGGCCAGAGCGGGCCCGGCCTCCTACTGGGAGTCCAGCTTCTGGCGCAGCTGGTCCAGGGTGGAGCCGTCGGGCGTGTGCCACAGGGTCCAGCCGTTGATGACGTTCCCCGTGATGGCTTCCGCTGCCTTCGACGGCGAGGGGAACGGGGAGGAGTGGCCGTCGACGATGAGCTGGCCGTCGGCGGTCACGACGGCGCGGCCCGACCGGCCCGCGCGGCGCTGGGTGAAGGTCAGGACGGTGTCCGGCTTCAGCAGGCCGGCCTGCATCAGCGCGGCGAGTGGCCCGTGGGGGACGACGGGCGTGGACGGCGCCTCATCGGACCCACCGCCGAGGGACAGGGTGACGTGGATGGTGTCGTCGCCGCTCGCACTGGTGAGACGGGCGATGACGGCGGGGTCGAAATGGATGCTGAGCGTGGCCATGCGATCTCCTGCCAACGGTGCCGGGAACCCTTTCGCTTATTTACGCTTCGATTTTAAGTACTGCAAGCAGCTTATTTCAACTCTTGTTTCCAGTAGTTCAGCAGAACCGGCGAAGGGTAGTCGGTTGCGCCCGGCCCAGCACCCATCGAACAAGCCTCGTACGGTATCCGTACGGTAAAAGTGCCCGAACTTTACGGCGCGTGGGGTGGGGTGTGAGTCAGGAGGTGTTCCATGTCCGAGTTGTTCGACGCGGTCGACGCGCTGGTCGCATCCCGCTCTCCTCTCCCGCCGGCGGAGGAGCGTAAGCGGCTGCGAGTCGCGCACGGCCTGACGCTGGATGAAGTCGCTGGCGCGCTGAAGGTGCGTCGGGCCACGGTGTCCGCCTGGGAGTCGGTGAAGAAGCCGACCGAGCCGCGCGGCCCGGAGCGTGAGGCGTACGCGCGACTGCTGCGGCAGCTCGCGGAGCTCTACCCCGCACCCGCAACGCCGGAAAGACCGGCTGCCCCGGTGCCCGCCACGTTCACCAGCGCGCCCGACCCGGCAGGCGACGAAGCGCCAGAGGTTCCGGACGCTGCGGTCGAGGAAACCACCGAATCCCTCTGCCCCGCTCCCGCCGCGTCCCGCCCGGCGGGCGCTGCCGCCCCGGCGAAAGTACGGACTCTGTCCACAGGGGAGGCGCCCGAGGCTGCGGCCATGACTGCAACCGAAAACACCCAGCCCCCTGCCCCTGTCGCCGCGGCTCCGGCCGCCGCGCCCCGCCCGGCGAGCACCACCAGGCCGTCGTCCACGTCGCGCCGCCCGGGTGCGAAGAAGGCGGCCCCGGACGGCACCCCGGCCAGGGCCGCCGATCCGCAGTTCGAGAACGGACCGCTGGCGGTCGTCGACGTCGAGGACGGGCAGATTCTGGCGTACTGCACCGGCGGCCTGGTCCTGGACGTGCCCGCCAAGAGCATCCCGGCCCTGGTCGACTGGACGCTGCGTGAAGCGAAGCTCGGTCAGCCGAAGCTCGCCGGTCCGGGCAAGGACGCCGACCCGCTGCTCGTGCTCACCGAAGCCGCGCTGGAGCGCTACGGCCTGCCCGTCACGCTCACGGAGGAGGAGAAGCACGCCGGGCGGATCCCGGAGGGCCACAAGGTCATCAAGCAGCTGACCCGTGCGGAGTGGAAGCTGACCAAGCGCGGGTTCGGCCCGTGGGCGAGGATTTACCGTCCCGCCACCGGTTCGGAGCGGGCCTGCGTGCAGCTGTGCATCCCGTCGTGGAACGCGCTCGACACCCGGCACTGGGGCGAGGCCGGGCAGCTTCCGCCGGCGGAGCTCGCCCGCGTCCTGGGCGTGTACGCCTCCCGGGTGATGACGCCGCGCGGCTCCACTGCCGTGACCGGCCTGGAGCTGATGACCGCCCTGCACCCGCCGACCCGGGCCTCCGAGCCGGACACCGACGGCAAGCGGCACTCCGAGCACAACCCCGGCAGCCTGGGCAAGGACGCCATCGACCCGATGAACTGGCCGCCGTGCGAGGTCCCCGACGGCCACCCGGTCCTCAAGGACCCGCCCCGTTTTCACGTGCGCGGCCCGGCGGAGAAGCTGTTCGAGGAGGCGTACGACTGGGCCCGTCCGATGACCGACGCGGAGTGCACCCTGCGCCACCTGGTCGGCATCGACGTCAACATGGCCTTCGCCGCCGGCGCCAACGGTCTGAACGTCGGCTTGGGCGAGGCGACGCACGTCAACGCCCCGGCGTTCGACCCGAAGCTGCCCGGCTCGTGGCTGGTCGACCTGTCCCACGTCGACCTGTCGAAGGTGAAGGTCGGGCAAGGAGTGGGTGGAGCTAGACGGCTCGCTGCTGCCCTCCCCGTTCACCCCGAAGGGCGAGCGTCCGAAGGGCCCGGCCTGGTACGCGACGCCCACCGTGGCGTACGCCCAGGAGCTGGGCTACGAGGTGCGGCCGATCGAGGCGTGGGTCCGCTACGACAACGGCCGCTACCTGGACGGCTGGTACAACCGACTCCGCGACGCGTACCTCGCCACGATGGCCGACCTCGGTGTCGACGCCGACCTCGCCCTGGCCGACTTCCTCACCGCGATGAACGGCTACAAGGAGCGCGACCCTGAGCTCGCGATCGTCGTGTCGGCGGTCAAGGCGACGGTGAAGGGCGGTCTGGGCAAGCTGCGCGAGCGGCCGCGCGGGGAGGGTTGGCGGCCGGGCGAGCCGTGGCGTGCCCTGTCCCGTCCGACGTGGCGGCCGGACATCCGGGCGGCGGTCATCGCCCGCACCCGGATCAACCTCCACAGGAAGATCGTCAAGCACGCGTCGTTCACCGGGCAGTACCCGGTCGCGATCCTGTCCGACTGCGTCGTCTACGCCGCAGGCGGGCCCTCGCCGTTGGACTTCCTGCCCTACCGGGACGGCAAGCCGCTGCCCGGCGGCTTCAAGCTCGGCATCAACCCCGGGCTCGTGAAGTGGGAAGGCACCCAGGACGTCCTGTGGGGCGAGGAGGTCCGCGAGCGGTTCAACGCACCGGAGCTCAACCTCGCCCGCTACATCAAGGACGGCACCGTCACCGACATCGACATCGACAACGGAGAGTAGGAGTAGGCCACGATGAGCCTGTTCGGGGACGGCCTGGAGGCTGCGGTGCAGAAGGCGTTCACCCGCCCGGCACCCAAGAGCGCGGGCGCGCAGATGCGGTACCTGGTCAAGCAGCTCAAGGGCACGAAGGCGGTCGCCCAGATGCTGCGGGTCTCCCAGCGCACCGTCGAACGGTACGTGAAGGACCAGATCAAAAAGCCGCGCCCCGACCTCGCCGCGCGTTTGGAGCGCGAGGTGAAGAAGCGGTGGCAGCCGCAGATCAGGGCCAAGGCCAGGGCGAAGGCGGCGAGCACGGGCGGCATCGTCATCGACGCCCGCGCCCGCATGGGCTACACCGCGCCGATCGGGTCGACGGACCAGGACCGCATCCGGCACCTGACCGTCGCCCTGCCGCCCGTCTACGCTGCCCGCCTCTTCGACGCCCTGGAGCAGGGGGCCAGCGACGCCCAGCTCCAGGAGATCGCCGCCGAAGGGCTCAAGGAGGTGTACTTCCAGGACGGCGGCCGCCGCGCCGGCTCCCTAGAGGAGGTCCGGTTCACCGACATCGAGCACCTTGAGTTCGACCTGTAGCAGCCGCGCCCCGAACACCCCGCGAGCTCCGGTGTGTGAGCCGAAGCACGATAGTTGTCACATAGGCAGGCTTGTTGTCACTCCGGTGGGGCGAACGTGTGACTGAGCGCTGCAGTTGGCGTACTGAGCGTTCGGGTTGGCGGGTATTGAGTCACCGCGCGTGAGGCCGGAGCAAGGCCCGACGGGCGTAGTCGCCGGCCCGGGCGGTGGACGGTGGACGGGTCAGTACGCCTTGACGGCTGCTTCGGCGACGCGGACGTCCTGGTCGGCGGCGCCGCCGGAGACGCCGACAGCCCCGACCATGCGGCCGTCCGTATCCATGATCGGCACTCCGCCACCGAAAGAGATCAGATCGCCGTTGCTGTTCTCGATACCGTTGATCTTCATCGGCGCCTGTTGACCAACCAGCAGCACGATGCCGGGCACGGACACGTGCCGGAGACGGTGTCGACCGTGCCACGCCTCCCGACTTCTTAGCCGGTGACAGGCCCACTCTCCCTGCCAGCCGGGCACGGCGAACGGCTGCACCACTTCCGTGACCGTGGGTACGCTGCCGACCGGAGGCGACATTCGGGGGCATGGGGTGCGTACGGGAACGCTGGCCGTGCTGGCCGGGATCTGCGGGCTGCTGGGCGTGCTGCTGGGGCTGGCCGCCAACGCCGCCACCGGGCACGAGAAGTGGCCCGGGCCGCTAGACCTGCTGCGCGCTCATGCCTGGCTCATGACCGGCGTCCTGGGCGGAGCCATGGTGGTTCTCGGCGTGCTGGCCGTGATGATCGAGCGCCGCCCAGAGCCCGCAGTCCGCGCCGACCCCCGCCCACCGAGCCCGCCGATTGTTCCCGATCACTTCGTACCCCGAGAGCAGAGCCGCGAGGTCGTGAGGGCCGTGTGTGCCGACGGTGGCGAGGTGGGCATCACCACGTCGCTGCGAGGATCGGGCGGGTTCGGTAAAACGCTGCTTGCCAAGCAGGTGTGTGGGCAACGACAGGTGCAGAAGCACTTCAGCGGGCGGGTGTACTTCGTGACCGTTGGCCGGGACGTGCGCAGCCGCGCGGAGATCGCCGCAAAGGTCGGTGAGGTCGTCTCGCTGATCACCGGGAACACCAGCACCCCGGCTACAGATCCCGAGGCGGCGGGTGCCCATCTGGGCAGGCTGCTCGAGGAACGGCCCCGCACGTTGCTGGTGCTGGACGATGTCTGGGAAGAACGCCAGCTCGCCCCCTTCCTGGTCGGCGGTTCACGGTGCGTGCGCCTGATTACCACCCGCCACACTGGGCTGCTGCCATCCAGTGCCCTTGAAGTCCACGTTGACCAGATGACCCCCGAACAGGCCGAGCAGGTCCTCACCCAAGACTTGCCGCGGTTATCCCGCCCACTGGTTGGCGATCTGCTGCGGGCGACCGGCCGGTGGGCCCTGCTGCTGCGCTTGGCCAACCGGCTCATCGCACGCCACGCCAGAGCCGGGACGTCGGCCTGTGACGCGGCCGAAGAGCTGCTGCAGCAACTGCAGGAACGGGGACCCGTGGCTGTCGACGACCCCACAGAGACCTGGGACCTGGACGACCGTGATCTGCGCAACCAGGCCGTCGAGGCATCCGTAGAAGCCTCCACCACCCTCCTTGAGCCGGAGGCCGTCGCACGCTTCACCGAGCTGGGGATCTTCGCCGAGGACGAGCCCGTGCCGCTCACCCTGGCGGCCTCGCTATGGCATGAAACCGGCGGCCTGACCATCGCTGGGGCCCGCCTGTTGTGCCAAGACCTTGCCCGCCTCTCACTGATCACCTACACGCCTGCCGAGGGGCGCATCAACCTCCACGACGTTATCCGCGACTACCTTCGTGCTTGCGTCACTGCCGATCACCTGGCCCGGCTCCACAGCACGCTCGTGGACGCTGTCGCCCATAACCTGCCGCCCGCCGCCCCCCTCGCACCGGGAACACCGGATCCGGGCCGTGCCTGGTGGCAGGCGCCGGAGGGCTACTTGCACGACCACCTGATCAGTCACATCCTTGCCGCTCACCGACGAGAGTTGGCCGAGGCCGTGGCTGGTGACATCCGCTGGGTCGAGATGCGCCTACACCAGGGCGGCCACAACGCCCCCTGGAACGACCTCAACCGCATCGCTACCCCTCACAGCCTCGCTCTGGCGCGCTCTCTCCACCGGAATGACCACTTCCTCAACCTCAATGAGCAGGCGAATGCCTCCATCCGCCTGTTCCATGCAAGCCTGGAACCTCACCCCCATTGGCGGCCGCAGATCCATGCCCGCCGCCGCGCAGACCTCTCCCTCTTTCCTTGCCTGGCACCGCGATGGCCCCTCCTCGACGCCCACCCTGCAGTTCAGAGGACTGGCCATACCGGCGTGGTGCGCTCGGTGGCGTGGTCAGAGGACGGGCGCCTCGCCACCGGCGGCGCGGATGCCGTGGTGCGGGTGTGGGACGTGAACGCTGGCACCTCCACCGAGCTGCCCGGCCACACCCGCGCGGTGGACGCGGTGGCGTGGTCAGCGGACGGACGCCTCGCCACCGGCGACGACGACGGGATGGTGCGGGTGTGGGACGTGAACGCTGGCACCTCCACCAAGCTGCCCAGGCACGCTGGCCGGGCGCGGCCGGTGGCGTGGTCAGTCGACGGCCACCTGGCCACCGGCGACAGCGACGCGGCGCTGGTGTGGGAGGCGGCAGAGCGTCGTGTCCTCACCTTTCGCCGGATCGGTGGGGATGTTACTTCCATGTGCTGGTCTCACGAGGGGAGCGTCCTGGCAGTGGGCAGTACAAGCGGGCTGATGCTGCTGGATTTCCTCACCGCGTGACCTCGTAAGTGGTGACCGGCGGAGCACCGAAGGCGGTGACACTCACCATGCTTCGCGCGTTGCTGGTGACAGATAGCGCGCCGAACTGGTGACAACCACCGTGCTTCGCTCAAGCGCAGTCGCAGGTCAGCGGACGTCGATGGTGACAACTACCGTGCTTCGGCACAGTGTGACTGAGCGTTTCAGTTGGCGGTTGAGCATTTCAGTTGGCGTGATTCGACAGCGTGGCCCCGATCTCAGGATTCCTTGATTCCGTGCTCGGCCGCCTGCTCGGGCGTGTAGAGGTAGAGGCTCTCGCGAAACGCGTCAGCGAATGCCTCGAAGGCATCCCCATTCCGTGGCTGGACGGGTGGAGGGAAAGGTAGGTCGCTGGAGCGGCGGGGCCATATCCGGGCGACGGAGAGGTGGAACTCACGCGCGTGCTGGATGACAACATCCACGGCCGGGGAGTAGACGTAGATGCACAGATGCCCGATCTTCATGGGGCAGAAGAACCCGACCGGCTGGGGGGTGTCAGGAGTGGATACACCTGTGAGGTCGATCCTCACAGTGTGACTGGTGACGGTGGGGTTGCGCTCGGGGCAGGACCCCAGCCAGACGCGCGTCCCACCAGGTATCGCTCGGTGAGTACGCATTCTCCGGAGCTGATGGGACGGCAGGACGGGGTCCTGCTGAGTCTGGTCGGCCATCATCGCTGTCTTTGTAGCCCAGAGCGCGATCTGGCGTTGTTGCTGTAGGGAGATCAGATCAAGGTTCTGCCGGATGATCAGTGGTTCGAGGGCGTCCTTGGAGGATGTTTCAAGCTTCGACATCCAGCCGTTGTTGCAGGAGGCACACACCTTCTTGACTGTGAAGTCCAGGCCCACGCTCTCCCTGGTCACCTCGTAGGCATCCGCCCCATAGCGCGCCTGTTCAATCTGCTGTCGTCCTGACGGAAGATACTGGTTAAGCCACTGAGGGAAGACATGTTCCTTGGTGACGGGAGAACTACCGCAGAAGACACAGGACATCAGCAGATCGTAACGAATGCGGGTCCGGTGGGGCTCCGCACCGCCCAGGGCCGCTACACCACGGTGCCCATCCGGTCTCGCCTGAAGTGCTCAACCTGCCAACTGAGGTGCTGAGTCACATCCGGACCAATGCAGGTCCGGGGCTCGCTCGCGTATCCGCAGGGCCGGATGTGCATGCAGGCGACCTGTTCAACGACGTCGCTGTGGGGCGGTCTCCTTGCGCCCGGGGCCGGGCTGGGGTAGGCACATTGGTCAGCCCGCGCTGCCTACCGCGTCGCCCGGCTCGGTGGCCGGGGGCGGGGTGTGGTGGAGGTCGAAGGGCCCTCCGCGTTCGGAGAGCACGGTCGGACGGTCCGTCGTCTTGAGAACCTCGGCGCGGTAGCGGGGGCCGGTTCCGTACCGGCGGGCCTCGATGCCCCGGGGGTTGGTCTTCCACTCGTCCAGGTGCTGGGCGACAGCGCGTAGAAGCGCGCTCTCCGCCTCGGAGCTGCCGGGCGCGTCCAGGAGGGCGGTGATGATGGTGTGGGCAGTGGGCGTGGCGATCCACGTCGTGCCCTTGCCCTCGGTAACGCTGGTCTTCAGCCGCATCAGGGTGGTGTCGAGCGGGTCCTTGCGCCAGACGGTGGAGGCGGCCAGCACCTCGGCTTCGGTGAGCCAGGTGCACAGGACGTCGCACTCGTAGGCGTTGAGGCCGGCGGCGCTGCCGGCGAAGAGGTGGTGGAAGATCCGCAGGACGACGTCGCGCCGCCGCGGCTTCTCGCGCCGTTCGTACAGACAATGCGCGCACAGCCAACCCATCGGCGTGAACTGGCGGTCCTTGGGGTCGCGCATCCGGCCGACGAGGTCACCGGCCTTGACCGGATCGGCGCACAGCCCGCACGTCGTCTCGGTGTGGGCCTGCTTGACCGTGCGAGGCACGGGGAGCTGGCCGATGCCCTCCGGGCGCTGGACCTTCGGCTTGGGGGCGGCCGGGGTGTAGGCGGCCGGGTCACTGAGCCAGGTGCGCAGCACCCGCAGGCACTCGCGGAGGTCCTCGTCGTCGGCCGTCTGGAGGCCCTTGATGCCTACAGTCTTGGTGAGCCGGGCCCGGACACGCTCGGCGGGCTTGCCCACGATCCCGGCAACCGCCTCGGTCCCGGTGTCCCCCCAGGAGCGCAGGGGCGCACCATGCAGGGCGGCGATCTCGGCGACGGTGGGGAAATCGAGGGTGGCCATGTCGAGAGTGACCGCTTCGAACGTCATGCTGCTCCCGCTGCCCGGAACCGTGTGTCCTGCCACCATGACGCCGGACCGTGCCCTGGTGCCGCCGCTGTCACCGGTTCGGAGCACGGCAACCGCCTCCAGGAGGTCACCGGGCGCCGCCGGTTGACGGCTGGCCAGCGGCCGTCGTACCCGGGGCGGGGCCTACGCGAGTGCGGCGCGGCTAGCGTCCGTGACCACCACGAGGTCGCCTCGTTCGCCGTTGGCCGGGTACACGACCTCCACCAGGCCCAGCTCGTGTAGCCGGATGTGAGCACGGTAGAGGTTCATCTGCAGTTCCACCCATGCCTCGCGGCGGGGGTCGTCTTCAGCCGCGGAGGTGGGGAAGTTGGGCGGGTGGATGCTGTGGAAGTAGTTGGACGGCTCGACAGGGCTGCCGGCCTCGGAGATCCGGCGCAGCAGTTCGCGCTCGTCAGCGTTGAGGGTCATGTAACGACACTAGTCCGCTCGGCCCAGCGTGAAGAGCCTGTCCGGCACCCGGAGGTGGTGCCCTCGTTGCTGGGGGCAGGTTCCCCTTCTCGATCGGAGAGCGTCATGTCGTCCGCCACCGCCACCGCCGCGCCGCTGCCCGCGGGGGAGTGTCTGTCCCTGCACAACGACTGGTTCCCGAGCCTGTGGCCGCATGTTCTGCCGCGGCATCAGCCCATGATGATCGCCATGCTGTTCGGCACGGCCACGGTCCAGCGTCTGGAAGGGGATCTGGACGACATTGTCGCGCAGGTCTTCGGGGCGGAGGCCGTCCACGCGCTCCAGCTCGGCGACGAGGGCCTGGACTCGCCGGTGCTGTGGGTCGACGACGAGGATCTCGCCGACACCACGCCGGAGGAGGCCGCAGAGATCCATGCCGCCGCTGCCGCCCACCAGGAGTGGCTCGCGGCCGCGCTGCGTGAGCGTTCCCTTCCAGAGCCGGTCACGGTGCGGGAGCTGGCGGCCACCATGGAAGCCCTCGGACTCGTCCGGCGGATGGGCCGGCGCTGGTATACGCCCAAGCGGCTCCCCCTGCCCGAGGACGTGCTCACCCTTCCCGAGGAGCGTCTTCAGCAGCTGCGCAAGATCCGTGCGATCCACACCCTCCAGCCAGCCGAACAGGCACTCCTTACCTACTTCAGCCACACCCTGGACCACCCCGAGCAGGTGTCCACATCACTGGAGCGCCTCGAGGACGCCACCGGCTTCTCCCCGGATGAACTGCAGGCCGCTCTGGACTATCTCGTCGACGAGACGGGGGAGATCACGCTGGACCGCGGGCTTCCCCCGGCCCCGGTGGCGGCGAAGGACCTGCCCGTGCACGCCCGCTTCCGGATCACCATCGACTGGGAAACGGTCAGTGAGAGCCGCATCTGCGTGGTTCGGGGCGACTGAACCGGCCACCGGGCAGCTCAGACAAGAAAGGGGCCGCCGCGCTGGGACAGGACGGTGGGCTGGCCGGTCTGGTCGAGGATCGCGCGCCGCCAGGCCCTCCGGTCGCGGTAGTGGTCCGGATCCAGGCGCTGCGAGTTGGCCTTCCACTCCGCCACATGCTGCACAACCGCCTCCAGCACGACGGCCTCCCGCTCGGTGACCCCTGCGGCGGGTCCGGCGTAGTGGAAGGTGCCGATGACGGCGAGGACACCGTAGTACGGCAGCAGTGTCACCGGATCCTGCGCCTCGACGGCACGCTGGAGGGCCACACATACGTCCGGCAGCGCCTCCTGCTCCGCCTGCGGCAGCACTGCCGCCGGGGTCATGAGGAGCCAGGCGAGCAGTGCCTCGGCCTCGGCGGCGTTCACCCGCACGCCGCCCCCGGCGAACAGCTGGTCGAACAAGCGCAGCAGCAAGTCCAGGCGGCGGGGCTTGGCCCGCCGGTCGTACAGACAGTGCGCGCACAGCCATCCCAGGGGGGTGCAACCCCGCCCGCGCGGCTGGTGGAGCCGGCCGACGACCTCCCCGGCCGCCACGGGGGTGGTGCACAGATGGCAGGAGGAGTCCGCTGGCGCCCGGCGGATGCGCATCGGCTCCGGCATCGAGCCCGGTGCGACCTCCGCCTCGGCACCGCGCGCATGCTCCCGGTACGCATCTGGATGACGGACCCATTCCTGGGCCTGGCAGATCCCCTCTCGCAACTGCTCGTCGTCCGCGTCGGCGCGCTGCTCCACCCCCATCACATAGTTGAGACGCAGCTGGATGAGCGCGTACGGCTCACCGACCGCGGTGGCCAGCGGCCCCACCCACTGGCTCAGCACCCGGCGCAGCTCCGCGCCGTGCATCCGGTCAAGTTCCTCCTCGGACAGCCAGGGCCGTCGGGACCCACCCTTGGGGATCAGGGACGGTTCGTCGATCCAGCGCTCCACCAGAGTCAGACCCGCGGCGAGCTGGGCCAGGGACGCGCGGGCCCGGTTCCTGGCCCCGGTCTCCCGGTTGATCAGTGTGTTGATCTCCCGCGCCGACCGGCGGGCGGCGTGCCCGGCCTCCCCCGCCCCGTCGTTCAGGGCCTGCCGGGCCCGCCGGTAGGTGAGCCGGACCGGCGGCTCGCACGAGCGGCACGCCGCCCCGGCCCGGGCGGCCGGCTGCTGGCCGCACGCGACGCACACGAAGCCGGGGCACTCGCCGCACAGGGCGTCCGCACCGTCGGGGACCTCCGCGTACCCACCCGGCGGCACCTCGGCGCGCAGCTGGTCACCGACCGAGCGGCACAGGCCCGTACAGTGCTCCAGCGCCGCTAGGCCCTCCTGACGTACCAAGAACTGGCGCACGACAGGGAAATCCGTCTGCCTGTCGCTGCGGTGGAAGCTCTCCTCCGCAGCGGCCCGGTAGGCGTCCAGCAGCCACTTGTCAGCGCTGTTGTCGACCTTCCCGTCGTCCAGGCACGGGCACGGCAGGCGCTCCGCATATCCCGAGAAGGTGGCGCCGAACAGGCCGCACTCGGGGCAAAGCGTCCACCGGTACGGAAAATCGCCCGACGCGTACATCCCCCGCTGCCGGTGCCACGGCCCGCCGGAAAGGTCACGGGAGGGGGTGTAGCCATTCGGGATGCCTCCCAGACACAGCAACACCTCCCCGTGCCACTCCCTGTCGACCTCGATCTGCGGGTCCTCGGCGGACTCCTCCTCGCCGTCGTTCCACGGCTCCCACACCTCGCCGCTGTCGATGACGGCGGCGGTGAACCGGCCCCACCACGACGGCGCGGTTTCCAACTCGGCGGCGAACCAGCGCCGTTCACGCGGCAGCCAGAACGCTGGCCTGCACGCCGAGCCGTCGGCGGCCCGGAAGGACCGCGGCTCGTACACCCACGGCACGTCCAAGACGTCGAAGAACACCGACCACCGGGCATGAAGATCCGTACGAAAGCCCACTGTGACCACTTCGTACGCCATGAACCCTCCCCGCTGTGACGTCTCTTGGACCGCGCCCCACGATGGCCCCCAGCACGAGCGGCGACCGGCCCGCGTCACCGGCTCGGCCCCAGGGAGGGACCTTCCGGCCGTGGTCCGGGGCTCGCTCGTGTATCCGCGGGGATCGGATGGCCATGCACGCGATGCCGTGTTCAACGACGTAGCCGGATGGCGGTCACCCCGCGTCCATGGCCGGGCCGGGAGAAGGCCGGCCTTCCCGTGCGGTAAGCGCCGCGTCGACGAAGGCCTGCACCAACGCGGCCATTTCGGGCGCCGTCACGTCCTTCGTCCACCGGCTGGCATGCCATCCGCTGCACTCCAGCTCGAACCGGCGCACACCGTGGGCGTGCCCCACCTCGCGGGCGTACGGCTCGCGCGGGCAGCGCTCGTGCCGCTCGGTCTGCTCCAGATGCGCGCGGACGACAGCGGTGTGGAACCGGCGCGGCAAGGTCCGCTGTTCGAGGCAGCCGCGGCATTCCAGGAGGTGCAGCGGCGCCCCTTCGAGGCGGAGGAACAGGTAGGGGAGCCCTGTTCCTTCGCGGGTGTTGCAGCTGCCGCACAGCGGGCCGCGGACGTAGCCGTGCTCGTGGCAGTGATCCCACGCCGCCGCCGGGCTCTGCTTGCACAGCCGGCACAGGTAGTCGTCTGCCCGGGTACCACGCCGGCGGTGAGCGTCGTACAGCACGCCCCGCAGATGGCCGGTGTACAGCTGGCTGGACTCCCCGGCACACGGCGGGCACATGGTGATGTACCCCGTGCGGGTGTTCCGTCGCCAGCCTCCCTCGTACGGTCCCTGGGCTCCGCAGCGGCACAGCCGGGCCCGGTCGACCAGCTCGCCCTGCCGCTGCTCCCAGCGGTCCAGGAGCTCGGTGTAGGCCCGGGGCAGAAGCCAGGTCTCACCGGTCCAGGCCAGCAGCTCGAGGGGCCGGGTGCCGGCGATGTTCTGCAGGTGCCGGGCCTGGCTGCTGGAGGTGACGAACTCCTCCCACGTCAGGCCCCCGGGCAGCCCGTTGTCACCGATGGCCTTCCAGTCGCCCCACTCGTCATAGGGACGGTTCTCCTGGAGCTGCTTGAAGCGGGCCCGCTCGACCATCCACGACGTCAGCGTGCGCCGCCAGTCTGGCCGGTGCCACTCGGCCGGGTCGCGCTCCGGGAGGTCGCGGTACGCGGGCAGCTGCACGTCGACGACATCGCCCAGGTCCACGTACAGGTCCGCCAGGGCCTGGCCGGCGGCACGGATGTCGCGTTCGTCGTACATCCAGCGCGCCTTGTGCTTGTAGCAGCGCACCGCTATGTCGCCGAAGAAGACATGGCCGTGCTGCCGCAGACGCGGCATGTGGAGGAGCTCGTCAGGGTCCAGCGGCACCGTGGCGTTCTGCGTCAGGTCCGCGAAGAGGCAGCGTGCGTACTCCCGGCTGATGGGCATGGCCGGATGGTGGCAGCCGCCACTGACAACGCCGCCCGAACTGCACGCCGTTGCCGGTCAATGCTGAAGAAGCGACTTCGGCGGCTGCGTCGACGCGCCTACGATGCGGTGGTGCGGAACACGAAGGCGTTCAAGGAAGCCGTTGCCCAGACGCTCGCGGAGCTGGCCCGCCGGGGGGTGACCCTTGCGCCGACGACCGTGGAGGACACAATCGAACGGCAGATCGCCACCGTGGCGGAGCGGCTCGGGATCCAGGTCCGTTCCGCCTGGCGGTACTTCGACGCCTCCGCCACGGCCGACCGGCTCGCGCAGAGCCTGTCCTCCTACGAAGAGAGCAGCAGCGAGAAGGTCGTCGGGCAGGCCCCGATGCCGCCGCTCGACAACCCGGAGCTCGCCCTGGTCCTCGCCGGGGTACCGGACTCCCTGGCTCAGACCGGCGGCGACCTGTACGCAGTCATCATCAACGTCGCCGTCAACGCCTGGATGGCCGGCCACATCCACGGCGAGGACGGCTGCACCGGCTGCGACGGCAGCCGCGGCCCGGCCGGACACGACTGGGAAGCCCGGATGCGCACCATCAACGAACTGCAGCCAAACATCACCAAGTGGTTCGACCGCGACGTGTGGACCACCGCTGTCAACGACGCCGGGTACACCGTCGCCCGCCGCTGACCTCCCGCTCACGTCTCTTCGAAGCCGCACTCGAAGCCCTTGAGGACGGGGTCCAGCTCAGCGGCCGCGCCGCACAGCGAGCACAGCCGCACCCCCGGCTGCTCGGCTGCGTCCAGCGCCCGCTCCAGCGGCAGCACCGGCGCTCCGGCCGGCACCTCTTCGCAGTCGACGGCGTGCACGACACCGCCCCGGCCGGGACCGCGCCCGCCGGCCTTCGCCAGTACCCAGCCGGACGGCCGCCGCGGCCCCAGCGCCTCCTGGACGGGCGAGGGCTGCTCCAGGTACTCGGTGGGCACGGCGTCGTACGAGACGCCGTCCACAGGCCGCACGTGGTCAGGAGCGCGCACCCAGACCCGGTACTCGGCAGGTTCCACCGTGTCGCCGGGGCCGTTGCGGTAGGCCGGGAGCCCGACCTCATACCGCCAGCCGTCGCGGGCCTGCCGCCGGGACCACAGCTGCGCGACGACCTCCTGGTCCCCGGGCAGCAGCACCCGGATCGGCACCGGCACCGGCTCGGGGGCGGAGGACGTCGTCACGTCTCCCACCGTACGGACGGACGCCGACAGCACCGGCCCCGGCACGGGCGCCCGCCTCTGTCCACAGGCGAGCCGTGAGCCCCTGGAGGCATGAGCGAACACGAGCAACAGCGGCCGGCCCCACGTCGCGGCAAGGTCCTGGAGGCCCTCGCGCGGGCGGAGCGGAAGGTCTTCACCCGGCCCGCGCCGAAGTCCGCGAATGCACAGGTGAAATTCCTCCTCACGCGGGTGAAGGGGTCGGCCAAGGCCCTGGCGGAGCGCGTGGGGACCTCGACCCGCACGATCGAGCGCTACCGCGCCGGGAAGCTGAAGACCCCGCAGAAGCGCCTCCAGGCCGCCCTGGTGGAGGAGACCGAGTCCGAGTGGCAACCGCAGGTCAGGGCACAGGCACGTCAACAGGCTTCCACGTCCAGCGGAATGATGGTGGAGGTGACGGCGTACTTCGGATTCACGTGCTCGGGCAGCTCGGACGACGGCCGCATACGCACCATCACCACCCCGATCTCACCCACCTACGCGAAGCAGATCCTGGAGCTCCAGGAGGCCGGAGCGACAGAGGAGGATCTGCATCCGATCGTCGCGGAGGCCATCACCGAGTCGTATTTCACGGAATGGGGCACCCGGGCCGATGGCCTGCGCGCGGATTTCACACACGTTCAAGCCATCGAGTTCCTATTCTAACCCGGTCGATTTACGCGCCTGCTATAAAACAATCCGGCGGGCCGCCGTACAGCGCTCTGACGGCGGCCCGATCCCGAATCCGCACCACGAATTGAGGCCGACGATGACCACGCCCTGGCCGCCCCGGCGCACCGCCCGCCGTCCGCTCGCCCCGCGCGTCGCCGCGCTCCGCGAGCCGGTCGACCCGGCCCGCATCGGCCGCCGCGTCGTACGGCGACGGGCGAAGGGCATGGACGCCGACGCCGTCGCGGCCGCCCTCAAGGACGCCCGGTTCGACGCGCGGCAGGACTCCCGGCACGAGGACCTGGCCGACGACGTCCGCGGCCCGGCGGAGCTCGCGGAGTGGGAGCGCATCGACCAGCTGCTCGCCGCCGCGTCGGCGGGCACCGTCTACGACCCGGACACCGACGACGTCGTCCGCGCCGAACTCGCGGCCGAAGCCGCGGCCGCGGCCGCCGCCGCCCGCGAGGCCGAACTGCGCGAAGCCGCCCGGGTCGCGGCCCGCGCCGATGAACTCCAGGCGCTGCGCGAGCTCGGCACGCTGGAGCAGATCGAGCCCCGCACCGGGGACGAAGCCGCCCGGGACGAACTCACTCGGCGAGCCGGCGGGTACGTCCAGGCCGACGTCGACGCCTGGCTCGCCCACGCCCTGGCCGCGCACCGCGGCCACTACCGCGACCCCGCCGCCCGCAAGGAAGCCGCCGGCCTTCTCACCCCACCGGTCCTCGCCCACGCCGCGCTGCTCGCCGAACTCGCCCGCCTGGTCCCCGACGCCGACGTCGACCAGCTGGCGTTCGCGGCCCGACTCGCCACCGCCGAACCCGAAGCCGCCGGTGAACTCGCCGTGCTCCTCGCCCGCGCTCATCCCGCCCGCTGATCACCGAAGGTGACCAACTGACTGTCACGCTCGGGTGTCACGCACCCCCGATCCGACTGTCACGCTGCCCTTCGGGCCCGCAATCACGGGGCCAACCCCCCCGTTTTCGCGCACACCGAGCAGCGTGACACCCCCGCCGGGCGCGGGTACGGAACGTAACCGCCGGGATCGGCCTCGTGCGGGCCGCCGGGTGCGGAAAAGAATCTCCGGGGTGAGCACCGACAGCGCCACCGCCGCGCTCTACGCCCAGGCCCTGCAGAGCACCGCCACCGACCCGAGCCGGTGCACCGTGCCGTGGGGTGTGTGCCCGGAGCACGGCGGCACTCTCAAGTCCCGCGCGCGAGCCACCGAGGGCGTCGACTCCTGGTGCACGAACCCCGTCTGCTTCAACGTCTGGCCGTACGACCGGCTGGACGCGGCCTGCACCGAGCCGGCCACCCACACCATCCAGGCCGACGACGGCGACCGCTACGTGGTGTGCGACGGCCACGCCCTGACCGCCCGCGCCCAGATCACCGACGGCCAGGTCCTCCCCGGCCTGCCCGCCTGAGCAGCCGGGAGGCGCGATGACGCAGCACGAGTACCAGGTCATGGCACGGTGCACCGACCCGTCCCACCCCGGCGCCACCACCCTGATCTACACCACCCACGCCGCCTCGATCCAAGAAGCCACAGCGAAGGTCCAGAAGCTGCGCATCGACAAGATGACCCCGGGCCTCTACCGCATCACGCAGGTGACGCAGCGCGGACCGGAGTGCACCTGCGCCCAGCCCGGATTCGGCGGGCAGTGCGCCGGCGAGCCCTGGTGTCACAAGGTCGAAGAGGCCGCGGCCGCGAGCACTGTGCCCGAGTGAGCGGAGCGGCCCCACGGCCGCCGTACGGCCGATACCGTGGTGGCACACGCCCGTTCGCGCCCTGGAGGCCCTCGATGAGCGAACAGCCGGCCACCGCCGACCACGCCCGGCAGTTGGAGCCCGCGGCCGCCGACGCGGTCCGCGCGTACGCGGCCAAGACCCGCGCCGACGCCGACCGGTTCGCCGCCGTCCTGGAGGACATCGCCACCAACGGCCTGCCCGACCCCGAACAGTGCACCCCCTGGGAGGAGCTGCGCGAGGCCCACCTCGCCCGCCTCGCCGCTCAGCGCCCGGCCGTCGCCTGATGGCCCCACAGCACGGCCCGCGCCGCGCCCGGATCGCGTTCTCCGACTCCGCCGCCAAGCAGCTGGAGAACATCACCAGCGAGGCAGAGATCCACGCCCTGGACCGCGCCCTGGTCGTCGTCTCCGTCGACCCCGAGGTCGGCGAGCCGATCCCCGGCGACACCACTGGCCCCCAGCTGCGCGAGTACGCCGACGAAGTCGAGCGCGTACGCCTCCTGTACTGGGTGACCGCCCTTCGGACCGTGGTCGTCGTCGCCTACCTCGAGGTCTGACCCGCGACGCCCTGGACCAGGCCGACCGCGTGCTGCTGGCGCGGCCGGCCTCTGCGCATGTCCGTCGGTTGGTGAGGGATCGGGTCTGTCGGTTGGTGAGGGATGGCTCGCGTACAAGGAAGACGTAGGACTGACTGACCTGATGACGGGCGCGCTCTTCCTCACCCGCCGAAGGCGAAGTACCGGAAGTACGGCCGGGCAGCTGCCGCCCGCCTTGCACCCTTACACCCCGGCCTCCGGACGCTGCGCCGGCGGCTCGGTGGGGGCCTGTCCGGAGGCGTCTTGCACCCCATTGGTAGGTACTACAGGTAGTACCTACCAATGGGGTGCAAGACGCCTCCGGACAGGCCCCCATTGGTAGGTACTACAGGTAGTACCTACCAATGGGGTGCAAGACGCCTCCCCAGCGCAGCGCAGCATTCGCACGCCCCGCCCCGGAGAGCCACGACCCGGCTGCCGATACGCGCATCCCGCAGCACGCCTTGCACCCCGCGCGACCTGCGCCGTGCAGCAGCCGCTGCTGCTCCTGGTGGCGAAGGGTGGCAAGGCCGTCTGCCGCATCCCGCAGCACGGGCCGGAGTGCAGCAGCGTCCCGCCAGGCGGCACACGGGTGCTGCTCGTGTAGCAAGGCCGACCTCACCGCGTGCAGCGGAGCACCGCGGCAATCAGCGGCTACGCGGGCGCGGCTGCTCCTGTCGGCCTGTTGACCTGTCGGCTGCTGCTGCGCCCGCACGCCCGCACGGCGCAGTCGAGGAGGACGTCGAAACCAGCGTCGAGGTCGACTCCGGAACCGTGGCGCGCGACCTCGCGGGCTCCCTTCACGGCCTCCCAGGCGACGGTCTCAGCGAGGGTCGGCCGCTGGCCGTAGAAGTCCAGGGCGTCGGCAAGGTAGGCGGCGAAGCCGAACTGATAGGTCCGGGCCTGGTCCACCTCGTCCACGCGGCGTTCGGCGCGGCGTGCCGCCTCGAACCAGTCCAGGGCCCGGCCCCGGCCCACGGCGTTGACGACGATCGTGAAGAACGACGTCACGGGCTCCGTGCTCGCGGGCCAGTCATCGGTGGGGAGGCCGTAGCGGTTCGCCAGCTCCTGGGTGAAGTGGATGCCGAAGTTGTGCGTCACGGCCTACTCGTACCGCGCCGGCCGACGCTCGGGCGGGCGGCGCGCGGCAAAGCCTTTCGGGAACGCCCGTGCGGGTCGTCCTGCCTGCGGCTTTCCCCTGGAGGGGAACGGTGTACGCGGTGCTCGGCCGGACGGCGCTTGTTCTGGAGAACTAGAACAAGGCGGTATCCCTGGTGCTACCGCCTACTTGCTGCCCGCGCTACGCCAGCAGAGCTGGCGATGGTCGGTTTGGTCCTGTACGGGGAAACCTTTGTCCACCCAGACGGGGACCTCTGGTGTCGGCGCCGACACCGGGAACGCGATCGGCGCTGCGCCCGTGGAGGGGGCAGCGCCGATGCCGTGCGAGGGTTCGGTCGGGTCAGCCGACGGCGTGTAGCGAGCCGCGCCTCTTGGCGGCCGCGGCCTTCTTGGCGGCGGCCGCGGCCGCGCGCTTCTTGCGCTGCTCGGCGAGCTGGTCCTGGTAGGCGGCGACGGCCCGGTGGTAGTCCGCCACGTAGGTCTTGCTGTCCAGCCGGTCCGCCTTGGGCATCGCCTTGACGGCGTCCAGGGCGTCCTCGGGGGAGTTGTAGCCGGCCAGCATCGGGTTGATCTGGTAGACGCCGTTGCGGACCTTCTTGACGAGCTTGGCCAGCTCCAGCTCCCGCAGCGCGGCGTTCACGCTGGGGCGGCTGAGCCCAAGCAGCTCACCGAGGGTGGCCTGGTCCACCGCGATGCGGCCTCCGGCCTCGCTGCGCGCCCGGAGCTTCAGCAGCGCGCGGTAGGCGGCGGGCGGCAGGTCCAGGTCGGCGAGAAGACCGTCGGCATTGGTCGCCGACCACTTCAAGGTGCTCACTGGGCTGATTCCTCCTCCTGGCGCTGCGCACGGGCCAGTCGGCGTGCAGCGCGTTCCTCGGCCCGCTTCTTCCGCAGTTCCTCGATCGCCTCGCGCATGTGCTCCAGCGACGGGAACCGCACCAGATCCGGCAGGCTCTCGTCCCTGCGGATCTTCGCGATCGTCTTGTCCTGGTCGACCTGCACGTACTCGGCTTCGACCAGCTCCGTGCCCGGGATGAACTCCGCTACACGGTACGAGTAGGGCGGGTTGAACTGGTAGACGCCGCGGCGCACCTTGAAGACGATGCCATGGCTCATGACCTCCTGCAGCGCCTCGTTGGTCTTCGCGCGGGGCACGTCCAGGACCGTCGCCATCTCCTCCTGTGTCAGCCGGATCTGCCCGCCGGCCTTCTGGCAAGCGATTAGCAGCAGGATCAGCCGCAGCGGCAGGGCCTCGCGGAAGTACTGCGCGATCAGGAAGAAGAACTCCAGTGAGTCCATGGAGAACGCCTTGGGGCGCTCCGGGTGCTCGTAGAACTCCATCGGCTTGCGCTCGCTGCTGAGCGAGAGCTTCCGGCGCGGGTAGCGGCGAGCGACCGAGTCGAGGTCGTCAACCGGCTGCACCGGCTTGGACCATGCCTGGATCTCCTCACCGAGGGGCAGCTCCGTACGGCGCGGCGCGCGCTTCGGTGCGGGACGACGGCGCTGTGGCTCGGGTGTCACGAGGCTGCTCTCCACTCCGCTGATCTTGGACGCCAGCAGTATGTCAGCCACGCCGACAGATATGTCGGCCTCACTGACATTCCGGCGTGTTGTGTCCCCCCAGGGGGGACAGATCTCCCCCCTCCAGGCGACGGCAGACCGTTCAACGGGACGCCGTCGCAAACGTCGGCCTGGCTGACGTTTCGAGCCCAAAACTGTCGGCTTGGCCGACATTCCGTCTGCGATGTGACTACCCAGGAGGTACACATCGCAGACGTTGTGTACCTCCTGGGGTGACAGATCGCCGGACGTGCAGGCCGCTGACCAGCGGGTTCTTGATCTGCGTAAGTATTAGGTGGCTGAGGTCCACCCGCAGGCGCCGAACCGGACCCCTCGTGGCTAAGGCGGCTTCGCGTGCGGGCCCGTGGGCCCGCACAGACCGTAGGCGGCACCAGCGGCTCTGAGTCTCGGGCGGTGTCGACCGTGACGAACAAGCACCAGGAGGCGGGGCCGGCCTCCATGGCGGGTTCCGCCGCCCGGCCCGAGGGGCCGTTCGGCTCCGGTACCTCCGCACGCCGGAATTCATGCTTGCCGATATCCGAAGTACTGTTCTGTGGCTGAGGCCCCAAGCCGCTCAATTCGTGATTCCTCGCATGACTGGGTGGCAAAACACGGGCGTTGACTTTTCATCAAAAGGTGCGCCCCGCCCGGGTGGTTGGGGGGTGTCCCGTGTTTCCGCCAACGGTACATGCTGCATCAACCCGATGCGTGCACTACACTGGAACCCACACGAACGAGCGACCCCCACCCCACTAACCAGCCCGGCCCGCGCCAGCGGGCCCCAACGGTTCTGGAGGCGCAGCCGGAAGGACCGTCAGGCGGGGGAGCGCAGCGGACTCGCCGGGAGCGCCCCGCGCTCCCCCAACTCCCCCACTAGAGGCCCCACTAGCCGCACCACCACACCCCAGAGGCACGGCCGCGCGATGCGCGGCCAGCCGGGCGCGCAGCGGCCGGCCCCACTGCCTCCAGGAGCGCAGCGGAGGGAGGCGCCCACGCTCCGCGTGGGCGAAGGGAGCGCAGCGACCGCCCCGCATGCCAGTGCAGATACCCGCGACCGAGCACGGCACCGAGGTCGCCGTCATCGGCGGTGGCCTCTCCGGCATCGTCGCCGCGTACGAACTGAT
>NZ_JBSFTT010000055.1:0-35446 GCF_053591415.1 Streptomyces sp. NPDC003032
GAAGGCGTGCGGCCCCCTTGTGCTCAAGAACCAACCGAAGGGGACCGCCCCGCTTCCGTCCAGCCACCCACGCGCTGGGCGGAAGCGGCCCTCCCCGCGACGGCCCGCTGCCGACCAGTGACGAGATACGAAGAAGCCCGCGCTCACGGCCCGCCTACCCGAGTCCTGCAGAGGTGGTCGGAGACACCGACCCCACCGTCGCCTCCTGTCCCGTGGCAGGGCACCTGATATGCGCCTTGAGCCATCGCGACGCCTGGAATCTCCCGGCTTGCTCAAGCCGGTATTTCCGGGCGGGCACCTACGGTGACCACACGGGCATCTGCGGGAGATACTGGGGGCATGGCCGAGCAGTCCGTGTCTTTCCCCGTGCCGAACGCTTTCGACGTGCTGTGCGCGCAGTACACCCAGCGGCTTCCCGCACGCCTGGAGGACCTGGTCGGCCCCGCCCACGGCACCGTCGACCTGCCCCTGCACGTGGCCTGGTCAGGGCGCCGCTCCTACACCCTGGACCAGCCCCGCTCCCGGATGGGCCTGTACCGCACTGTCCTGGCCGAGGGACAGCGTCAGGACCTGATCAGCTTCCTCAACCGGGATCTTCTCCTCGCGCAATGGCCTGTGCTGCGCACGCTGATCAGCCGCCCGGCGCGCCACGCGTGGGAAGCCGCCTTCCCCGAGCTGGCTGACGCCCGGACCACGGCGGCCGCGTGAACCTGAGCGACCTGCGCCGCCGGCTCCTGGCCGACGTCCTGGCCATCGGCACGCCCTACCCCCTGGTCATCACCGGCGGCTACGCCGTCCAGGCCCACGGCCTGGTCGAGCGCCTCAGCCAGGACCTCGACGTCGCCACCGAGAACCCGGCGCCCATGGACGAGATCACCTCCACTGTCAGCAGCGGCCTCGCCGAGCGCGGCTGGAGGGTTCGGCAGATCGAGACCAGCCCGCTCTCCGGCCGACTGATCGCCGCCGACCCTGCCACGGGCGAGGAGTGCGAGGTCGACATCCTCAAGGAAGCCTTCTGGTCCCCGCCCACCGCGACCGAGCACGGCCCGGTCCTCGCCTTCGATGACATGATCGGCACCAAGGTCCGGGCGCTCGCCGACCGCGGCGCGGTCCGCGACCTCATCGACGTCCACGCCGCCTCCCGGCACCGCACCACCGCCGACCTGGAGATGCTCGGCCGCCGCCACGCCCGCTTCGAGTTCCACCTGCACGACCTCCGCGACCGCCTCGCCGGCGCCGAGTGGTGGGACGACCAGGACTTCACCGACTACGGCCTGAGCTGTGACCAGGTGACCGAGCTACGCGCCTGGGCCTTGCTGTGGGCAAGCGACCTCGATACCCGGCTCCACGCCGAACAGGACCCGGACGACAACTAATCCGGCCTGCAAGTATCGGCTCTCAGACCGCCACGACGCGCGAAACTTCCCCTGCTCACCCTGCGGGCTCGTACTCCACCGTCTCCTGCCCGCACCCGGCGGCCAGCTTCCTCAGGGCCTGCCGCTCGGCCTTGTCGACGGCCAGGCCCCAGCGGAGCTTGGTCGCCACCCACTGGGTGGCGGCCAAGCTCCGCTGGCACCTCACCGCTGACAAGGACGAGGTTACCGCCTGGCACGAACTCGCCGACAACTGCGGCCATCAGAAAATCGAAGACCCCGCCATGTCGGACGCCCAGAACTGACCGTGCTCAAAACGAAAGCCGACAATTCGCCAACAGGCCCGGGTCCATTTAAGGACATGTATGCCTGCTCATGATGCGCAAGGCTTCACGAGCCGTGTCTACGACCGCGCCCCAAGAAGGCGACCGAATCACCGCTACATCCGACGACGCTGACACTGACACCGCCTCATCCAAAGCTACCCCCAAGGCCAACATCGCCGCCGCTTCACCCTCATCGAAAAGCGTGAAACCAATCTTCCCTTCCGGCTCAGACAAAACTCCAGAGTCGTCGAAGAAATCCAGTACTTCATCGAGTCCAGAACTACTACTGGCTCGATTTACCCAGTTCGCTTCTTGCCATCCACGATCAGCCAACTTGCCAAGCCAATCGGTTAGCATTTCGCGAATCCAAGGCGTCTGAAGATCTACATCTTTACGGGGCATTCCAACTCCCCCATGTCTGCCACTCACTGAGCGGAACATGCGCCTCGATCGGATACTCCTGAATTTTCGCATTGGGAGGTAGCAACTGCCCACCTTTACCTACAATTCTACCCTTCGAGTTGATCACAACGTGATCAACTCGCTGGGTGCCATGTGGCGAGTTCGGGTCTCCTCGATCAATGCGGACACTATCCTGCCCCTTTGGGGCCCGCCACACAAAACCTTCCTTATCTGGGTTTCGCTTGTACTTTCTGGTCATTTGGGGCGCCCCCCACCCGCTCGGGATCTTGCCACTCCCGTAAGGGAACCACCCGGGACCATGTGGGCGACCCGGCTTACCGGGCTTACCCGTGGCACCAGCCTTAGCGCCAAAGATCGCCGCCAAGGCACCAGGCACTAGGTACTCGTTACTTCCAATGTCGTAACCCTTACTGGCGACCCATTTGTCGTAATCTTCGCCGTAGGTGCAGTTGTCTACGTCTCGGCAGTCACTGTCGACGAGTGCGCCAAAGTATTCGGACGTGTGGACGAGGTTGCTGAAGAGCCCCAGGAGGAATGTGTCTCCTGCTTTGGAATCCGCAGGTCCGGGGCGGGCGGACTGCGCCGGCACACAGATCTTTCCAGTCCAGTCGCAAGAGAATTTCGGACTGCCACCTGATCCTCCGGTGCGCCCGGAGGAGGAGGTGGGAGCGGTCCCCCCGCCACCGCCACCGCCACCGCCGTATCCGCTTCCGCCATTAGCTTCGTGGCCGTCGTTCCCATGCTTGGGGCAGGCAGGGTCGCTGCCGCCACACTTCAAGCCAAGGCCACTGGGGTCAGCGTTGGTCAGCGGGTTTTGCGCTCCGTAGCTGTAACCGTTGAGGGTCTGGTGGATCTCGGTTTGCAGGAGCGGGTCGACGCTCATGAACTGCCCGGTGCCCGGGTCGTATTCGCGGGCGCCGACGTGGGTCAGGCCGGTTGCGGTGTCTGCCGGTTTGCCGAGGAAGGCCTTGTCGTCGGGCCAGTTGGTGGTCTTCTCGCCGCGGGAGGCGCCGAAGGGCGTGGTGTAGCGCTTGGTGGTGGCGTAGGTGGTGGCGTCCAGGGCGAGGCTGGCTGTGCCGTGGTGGTCGGCGGCCAGGAAGCTGAGCTTCGTCCCTGATGTGCCGGCCGTCGCCGTGCGGACGGCGATGGTCTGGCCGTTGGCCGTGTAGTAGCGGCTGCCGGAGAGGGCCTTGGCGGTTCCCTTCGCCGTGAGGCGGACTTCAGTTGCCCCGAGGTAAAGGACGGTATCGCCGTCGCCCTTGGCGCGGCGGATGAGGAGTTCGCCGTCTGCGTCGTACAGGTAGTCCGTCTGGGCCGGGCCCTCTGTCGTCCGGGCGAGTTTGCCCTCGGTGTTCCAGGCGAGGGTCTGCTGAGCGCTGCCGTCGGGGCGGGAGGTGGTATTGCCGGTCTTGTCGTAGGCGTAAGTCTGGGTCTTTCCGCCCGTCTCAGTCTTGACCAGCGGGTGGGGCTGGTTCAGGTCGGTGCGGTAGGTGTAATCGGTGGTCTTGTCGCCGGAACTGGCGTGCTGGGTCTCGGTTTTTCGCTGGCCAGCCTGGTTGTAGGTGTAGCTGGTCCAGTACGGGGCCGCGCCGTCGATGTTGGAGGCGGTGCGGCCCGCGTTCGCACAGTCGGCGGTCTTGGGGGTCCAGGCTTCGGTGAGGCGGCGGTGGCCGTCATAGGCGAAGCACTGATAGTCGGACTTGGCAGTGCCGCCCTGGGTGGTGGCATCGAAAATGGAAGTAACGTTGCCGGCGTCGTCCTGGGTGTACTTCAGTTCCTGCGGCATGTAGCCGTGGACGTCGTCAGTGACGTAGGAGCGGGTCAGGCGGCGGGTGCCCGCTTCGTAGTCGTAGTTGAGGTAGGCCTTCTTTGCCGTGCTGGCATCGCTCATGCCCAGTGTCTGTTGACGCAGGTCGCCTTGCGGGGAGTACACGGCGTTCTGGAGGTAGCCGTTGGTGCCCACTGACTTGAGCTGCTGGCCGGTGGCGTTGTACGTGTATCCGATCGTCTCGGCTGCCAGGCCTGCCACCGCGGGCTGGGAGGCCTGGCTGATGGTGCCGTCCAGGCGGTAGCCGGTGGTGAAGGAGAATGTCTTGGGTACGCCCGCCTTCACGAGCGGGTCGTCCTCGGGCAGTGTCAGCTGGCTGCCCATGACCTGGTAGAGGCTGTCGTACTGGGTGACCTTCTGGGTGTATGCCTTGCCGGTCGCGCCGCCGTCGTAGCGGACGGCCGTGTCCTGCTGTCCCTTGGCGAGGGAGTCGAAGGTCCAGGCAGCGAGCTGGTTGGCATCCGTCTTGTCGGTCTGCCACAGGCCCGTCTTGCGGTTCAGGTCGTCGTACTCGGTGAGGAGCTTCTTGTCTTCCTCGTCTGTAGTAGTGGTGGGCCGGTCGAGGGAGTCGTAGGTGGTGCGGGTCGTGCCCTTGTCCGGGTCGTTCGCAGCGACCTGGCGCCCGAACAGATCGTAGCTGTAGGACCACTTGACGTCGTCAGGACCAGTGAGAGTCTTCTGCTGGCCTGAGGGCGTGTAGGTGTAGTCGGTGGTGGTGAAGTCGGTACCGGTGGGCTGCGGGCCGCCGTATTCGCGGCGCTGTGTCAGCTGGCCCAGGGCGTTGGTGACTTGGGCGGTGGCCTGGCCGCCGGTGGGGGCACTGGTGGTCACCGTGTCGCCGGTGTGGGTGCTGTGAGTGGTCCAGCGGGTGACGCCGTAGTTCTTGGTGACCGCCTTGGTGGCGCGGCCCGCGCCGTCGTAGGTGGTGTCGGTCTGGGCGGGGGCCTGGCTGCCCTCGGTCTGCACGACAGTGGCGGACGGCGGCGAGGTGTTGTCCCAGATGTCGCCCTGCGTGCTGACGGCCAGGCCTCGGTTGTCATAGAGCGTCAGCGACACGAGCCGGCCGCCGACCGGGCTCGGGGTCTGGGTCTGGCGGGTGCGCAGCAGGGAGTCGTAGAACTCGTAGGTGGTGTTGTAGCCGGAGCCGTCGCCCTTGAGTGTGCCGGTGGACACCCAGGAAAGGTTCTTGCTGGTGACCTTGTAGTCGTAGATGTAGTTGGGGGTCTTGTTCAGTGCCTTGGAGCGGTTGGGCAGCCAGACCTTGGTGACACGGCCCAGGCTGTCGTACTCGGTCTCGGTGACCTTGTTGTTGGGGTCGGTGATCTTCACCGGCGCGCCGGTCGCGAAGTCGAGGGTGGTGGTGGCCTTGTGCTGCTTGGCGTTGGTGACGCTGCTGGAGGTCAGCGGGCCGGCAGCGGTCGGCGTGTAGGTGGTGGTCGCGGTGGTCAGGTCGTTGGTGTCCTGGACCACAAGGGGGCGGCCCAGGGTGTCGTAGCTGGTGGTGGCGGTCTTTTGCCAGGTGGGGGCATTGTCGGTGGTGTAGGCCTTGGCGCGGCCGGTCCAGGTCGCCTCACCCACCGTCGGCTTCTGGGCGGCCGACCAGGTGGTGGCCTGCGGGTTGTCGTACACGGTTGCCGTGTCGGTGATCACGTCGCCGGGCTTGTCGGAGTCGGCCGGCAGGTCAAGGTTCGCGTCGGTGACTGCGCAGGTCTTGGCGACGGTGCGGGTGCGGGATACCAGCGAGTTGATGCTGACGCCTTTGTCGTCGTTGCGGGCGTACCAGGTGCGGGTGCAGGTCTCGTCGCCCGGGATCGCGTCGTCGCCGTTGTCCTCGACGGTTTCGGCCATGCCGTAGTCGTCGTAGGTGGTCTTGGTGGTGCGGATCCGGTCACGGGGTGTCGCGGTGGTGGTGATGTGGGTGCGGGCGTGGCTGGCAGCGGTGCGGACGTAGTAGGCCTCGGTGTCCGCGTACGACTTGTGCTGGGTGGCTGTCCGTTTCGACCAGGGGTCGTTGATGGTGCCGGAGACCTCCGCATCACCGTTGTAGGTGACGCTCTCGCGGGTGAAGCCGGCGTACTGGTCGGAGTCGGTGATGTCGGCTGCCTTGATGCCGGTCACCTTGACGCTCTTGCGTTTGTCCGGGTCGGGTGTCTTGCCGTCCGTGCCGAGGACGCGGTCGCCGTGCATGCCGCGCAGGTAGACGCTGACTTCTTTGAGCTGGGCGCTGTCTTTGTCACCGGTGAGGTGGGTGACCTTGCCGTAGCCGCGCCAGATCGACCAGGTGCGTTCCTTGGCGGGGGTCATCGGGTCGTCGTTGTAGTGCCAGGCGCCGCCGCCGGAGTACTGGTAGGTGTGTTGGACGGCTTCCGATCCGCCTCGTGGATCGGTGGTGGAGACCGCGGTGACCGGGTATTTGTGGAACCAGTCCAGGATCGGGGTCTTCTCGCCGTTGGGCGACCAATGCACCGGGTAGCAGCGCCGGGTGTTCTCATCCACCTTGGGCTTGGTCTGCCCGGCCACGCAGTCCGCCGCGGCGTAGGAGACGATCGTCTGTGCGCCGGCTTCGGCGGTGACCGTACGAAGGCGGGGCTTGTCCAGGGACAGGATGTCGTCGCTCGCGCCGTCGACCCGGTTGGGCAGGAAGGCGTGGGTGAACTTCACCGGGTCCAGGGCGAGGTCGGTGCCGCGCTTTCCGGTGTGCTTGATCTCGTCCAGCCAGAGGGACTGGTCGGTGGTGTCGCCGGTGTCGCCCGGGTCGAGGTAGAGCTGCTTGAGCTCCCATGCGTCCACCGCGGCGTAGGCAGGAGTCGCTGCGGCTGCGTTCCAGGCGTAGGTGGTGATGCCGGTCATGCGTTTGCGGGTGAAGAAGGAGGGGCCGACGTTGCCGGTGCACTTGTCGTCGTCCTTGCAGACGGTGTCGTAGGGCACGTCGGGCCAGTTGTCTCGCTTGTCCTCAGTCAGCGCGTCACAGCCGGTGCCGGTGGCCAAGCAACGCTCGGCGTAGGTGAAGGCGACCTTGTTGGAGGCGGCCGGCTTGGCGGAGAACAGGGCGTTTGTGCGCTGGCCGTAGCGGATTTCCTTGAGGTAGCCGCCGCGGGTGTAGTCGGTGCCGGTGGTGTCGTCGCCGAGCTTGTCGTAGTTGTTGTGCTCGGCTGCGTACCAGTACGTCATGGCGTTGGCGTGGGTGTCCTGGACCAGGTCGAGGTTCCACCGCCAGGCCTGCTTCTTGTCCCGGCCGGAGAAGGACGAGCCGTCCTTGTAACCAGGTTCGCCCTCGTCGTCGCCGAAAACCGGCACCGTCCACACCGACTCTGCGCGCTCATCGGCGCCTGCGCCTTCCAGCTTGTTCAGGCCGAAGGTGTAGGTGGTGCCCTCCCCTGTGGTGACGGTCCAGTACTCGCCGTCGTCGTCGCCGTTGTCGGCGCCGGTGAGGCGGGTGACGGTGGAGGCGTCATCGTTCTTCAGGCGCCACTTGCCGCTGGTGTCGTCCTTGACCAGCTCGGTGGCCTGACCGTTGAGGACCAGGGAGGCGTTGTCGTACTTCCAGCACAGGTCGTACTTCTTGTCCTGGCCGTCATCCTCACAGGAGCCGTACTTGCGCTCGATGTAGGAGGAGGTGAGGTCGAAGCCCTCACCGATCGCGGTGCCCTGGTTGTTGGTGGAGGCGGTACGCCCGTCCACGCTGCCGGAGTCGTAGGAAATCGACAGGTCCGGCTTCGGGCCCGCCGCGGCGGGCGGCGTGCGCAGGGGATAGGACCAGGTGAAGGATCCTGAGGAGCCGCCGGCCTCCCAGGTGGAGGAGGAGGCCAGCGGGGTGGCCTTGTAGTCGCCGGAGCCGGACTTGGTTCCTGCCGCCAGGGCCAGCACCATCGTCCGCTCTCCGGCCCCGCCGCTCTTGGCCGTGGCGGGGAAGGTGAGCGGTGCGGTGAGCTGCTCGTCCTTGCGGTGGTTGGTGAATTCCAGCGGAGTGCGGGTGCGACAAGCGGCCTTGGCCGGGGCGTTCAGGGCGCAGTCGGGCAGACGCAGAAGCTGCAGGCGGCCGGCCCAGTCACCGCCGTAGGCGGCGGCGAAGGCCTTGTAGCTGAGCCCGAGTTGCGCCGCGCCCCCGTTTTTGGGGCCTGTGACGGTGAGCGCGATGCCCTTGATGCCGAGCTTCTTGGCTGCTTGCTGGTCCAGAACACGGACCTGGACCGTGTCGGCGGCGGGTATCTGCTTGTTGTTCTTGGTCTGCTGGGGTGCGGCGAGGGTGAGCGGGAGGGCCCCGGGGTTCGCCGTCGCTCTCCCTGATGCGGGCAGGGTCAGGGTGGCTTTGCCGCTTTTAGGCCAGGTGACGGTGCGGCGCTGTTCGGCGCGGGCGCGCTGGGCCGCGGCTTTGTCTGCCGCGGCGGACTTCGCCACTGCCTTCGCCGTGTTCTTGTTCACCTTCGCGGTGAACGGGGTGACCTTGGATGCACGCGGTGCGTCCAGTTTGGGTCTGCCCAGCGGGTCGGTGCCGGCGGCGGACGCGACCGGGCTCAGCAGACCCGGCAGCAGGGCGAAGCCGGTCACCGCCGCGATCCGCCGCGTTTGAAGCGCAGCCGGGGTCCGGGGTCGCGCGGGTCTGTGGGGGCCGCGCGTCCAGGGCAGGCCGAGGGCAGGCAGGTTCATCACGCATCTCCTTGGGTGCGGCCACCCGTGGTCCGGTGGCCGCACGCCGTCGAAAGAAGGTCAGCAAGAAGGCAGGAGGCAGAGCAGCAAGGGGCTCAGCGAGCGTCTAGGGCGAGAACTCGGCGATCTGGCTGCTCACCTGTCCCCAGGCCATCGCCCCGGTCCACACCCGCAACTTCGCCAGGTCACCGGGCAGGTAGTGCCCGGTTGTGCCCTTCGCTGATCCGCGGCCCGCTGAGAGGGTGGTGCCGCCCTGTTGCGGTGTGCCGAGCCCGGGGTCTTCTTCGCCTTGCTGGATGAATGGGCCGACATACAGCTGGGCGCGGCCGAACTGCTGCTCGCCTTGGTCATCGGTGAAGTCCACCCCGGCGTCGAAAACGCCCGTCACGTCCACCCAGGTATCCCATTCCGTGTCGCCGATCGGCTCCTGGGCCGGGGCGAGCGCGGAGTCGATCACCTTGCCGTTCGCGTCCACGGCGGTGCGGCCGAACGTCCACAGGTAATTGTCGTCGGCCGCCTTCTCCACCCACAGCGCCCAGGAGGATTCCTTGCCCACCGGTGTGGACTGGCCGGCGACCAAGCCGCGGTATCCGACGGGTTTGGCCGCCAGCAGCGCCTTGTTCAGCCGTACCCGTGCGGAGACCGTGAACGAGCCGGTCTCATCGACCACCGGGCCATCGCCCGAGGCGTAGCCGGAGGTGCCGTTCAGCACCAGGGCTGTCGCGTCGTCCCCGCTCAAACTGGCCCCCGAGCCCGACAGGACCAGGCCGCCGCGGCGGTAGGGGAAGGTGGTGCTGGCCGGATCGTCAGGATCTTCCGGGCTCTCTGTGACCTGGTTGCCGGAGGAGATGGTGGCATCCCAGTGGGCGACCAGCTCGTTGGCCGGCAGGCCCGCGTTCTCCAGCCGGCCTTCCTCGCGAATGAGTTCGGGGGACAGGGCGTCTTGCCAGGTGGCGATCTCATCGATGCGGCCATGGAAGTACTCGCCGTAGCTGCCGCCGACCTTGGAGCGGCCGACCATCAGGTTCCGGTCCGCCGTCCACGGCTCGTACGAGGTTGCCTCATCCGCCAGGACCACCGGGGCGCCCTGGGGCCGCCCGTTGACGTAGAGCTGGATGGTGTCGTTCCTCTTGTCGCCGTCCTTTTGGGCATTGAAGACCGCGGCCAGGTGGGTCCATACCTTCAGCGGGGGGTTGGCCGTATCGGCCATGGAGCGGATGTAGGTGGGGCCGTTCTTGTCCTGGTCGGTGCGGTTGAACACCCATCTTTTGTGCGTGGCCGAGTAGTAGAGGGTGAACGCCGAGCCCTGCTCCCCCGGGGCTGCCAGCACGGTGCGGTTGGCGGAGGCATCGGTGAGGTAGGCCCAGGCCGACACGGTGAAGGAGTCCTGCGAGTTGACCGGCACCCCGTCGGTCGAGGCGTAGCCGACCTGCTGGTCGGGCTCGCTGAGGTTGTCATTCAGACGCAGCGCATAGTCTCCTGGGCCGCGCCGGCCCATGGTCGACCAGCCGGTGCCCGCCTCGTCACGCATGACCACATCGTGGCGGGCGCCGGTTTCACCGGTGTCCTTGGCGGTCATCAGGGCAGAGCCCGGGGCGCCGTCGTCGAAGTGCCAGCGTCCGGTCGACCCGGCGGCGAGGCCGGTTTTGAAAGTGAATTCGGCCGGCGGCCCCCAGCGTTTGCGGCCGTCCTTGTCCAGCTTCAGGTCACTGGCCTCCACCGCGAGGGTCTGGGTGCCCGGCAGTCCGGGCTTGACGTTGTTCACGGTCACCGAGGCGTTGGTCGTGACCGCGTTCACCGTCTTCGTCGCGTCCGCGTCCGAGGTCAGCAGCCGCCAGCGGTAGGCCTTCACGTCCTTGTCGGCCGTGTTCGGTTTGAAGGTGAAACTGCCCGGCTGGCCCGGTCCGCCATGGGGCGCGCAGGCGTTGGCCGTGCATTCGGTGTAGGGAGCGCCGGTGATGATGGTCGGCGGCTTGGGTGCGGTGGAGTCGATGCGCAGGTAGCACCAGGACGAGTACGGCGAGAACAGGTCCCCGTCTCTGCCGTTGTACTTCCAGTGCGACTGAGTGCGGGCCTTGAACCGGTACAGACCGCCATCGGCCCGCTTGTCAGTGGTCACGTTCTCCAGTGTGCCGTCCGGGACCCAGCCAGATGATGGTTTGTAGGCGCTCCATACGTTCGACCAGCTGCCCGATGTGGTGTCGGTGCTGGAGCGCTGCATGACGAACTCGGCCTGCAGGTATCCCTCTTCTTCGCCCTGGTGCTGCTCGACCTTGGTCTGCACCCGGGCCTGCACGGTGGGGGTTTCCCTCGTCACCGTCAGCGGCGACGAGGAGGGACGACAGTGCGCCTTGGTGCCCGTGCCCGGGATCGCGCCGACCGAGGTGGGCACACCAGGCTTGTGGACGTACCAGACCTTGAGTTCGGCGTTGGAGTCGAACCGCTTCCACGCTCTCGGCTCGCTCTCGTCCTTGGCGCGCAGCATCAGCGTCAGCCGCGGGAACTTGCCGTCCGCGAGCGCCCGCACCGTGGACGTGAGGTTCTCGTCCTCCTCATCCGGGTTGTCGTTGAACTCCACCCAGGAGTTGGGCTGGTCGGGACTGCACAGATCCCCGCGGCCTGCGGAGATGTAGCGGTCGCCCATCTGGTTCAGCTGCTTGGGACCCGGCCAGCGGGTGCCCTCGGAAATGTTGTCGGTGCGCTCCAGGTCGACCCAGTGCGGGGTGCAGTTGAACGACCACGTCTCATAGGCGCGGAACGTCGCGTCCAGGACATGCTTGCCGGACAGCTTGGAGGCACCGAACTCGAAGTACATACGGTCCGTGTAGCCGCTGGTGCTGCAGTAATAGCCGTCCGCGATACCGCAGCGGCCCACACCCTTGGGCTCGCTGAACTTCCAGAACTTGTCACCGTCCGAGGACAGCTTCGTCCACTCCGACTTGCCCAGCCCCACCGCGGGGTCGATATAGACCGGATAGACCGTGTCCTTACCGCGCAGCAGATCCAGGTCGGGGGCGACGGAGACCGCGCCGGCACCGACCGTGACGGGAAGCTCAGCGCTAACGTCGCCCTCGCCCGGCTGGACCGGGCTCTGGGTGGCCTCTTGTTCGGGCTGCGGAGCGGGGGCCTGTTCGAGCCGGGCCGCCGCAGTCTTCTTCGCCAAGCGGGACTGCGCCTGCGGTGTCTGGGCGGCGTTGCCTGCGGAGTCCCACATCTGGCCGGCAGGACCGCGGAAAACAGCGTTGCCGTCGCCGTCCACGGCGCGCAGACCACCCCCTTCGCCGGGGGTCAGACTCAGCCCCTCCCCTCGGGCGGTGAGCCTGATCTTCTCCAGTTCGGGGCTGGCCGCCGCCTCCGCGGTCTTGACGGCCAGCACCTCGCGGTAGCCCTCGGCTGTCGCTGTCAGCTGCAGATCCACGCCCTTGATCGGCACATCCGCGTACGTGGCGGTCGCACCGTCAAGCGATGGCGTGGGCAAAGCGGTGGGCCAGCCCAGTCGCAGCCCCTGGCCCTCGTGGCCCAGCCGCAGCATCTGTGCACCACTGCCGCCGCCGGAGAAGGAAAGGTCCACCACGGCCGCCTTCGGCCCGACCCTCCCATCGGAGCGCTTCTCCAACGTGACGTCGATGCCCCGCCAGCCGCCCTCCGCGGTCCGGGCACGCTGGGGCTCGGTTGCCTGGGTGATGACGAACGTGCCATCCGGATTCGCCAGCGTCGTCGTGTACTCGGTGCGCTCGGAGGTCACCTCGACCGGCTCCCCCGACGCCACCGCCCGCTCGGACGCGGACTGTTCACCCAGCCCGCCGACCGGGGCCTTCGCGAGCGCAGGGCCAGCAGCCCCATGCGCCACGGAAGGCAGTAACGACAGCAGCATCGCCGCTGTCACCGTCCCGATCACAGCACGTGTTCGTCTTCGTGCACCGACGTCACGGTGTCCGCGCTCCAGCCCCACAGTCCCCACCCCAGAGTCACAAGTCCTTCACAGACCGTGTGAGTCAACGCGCTGCAGTTCCCGACGTCAATGTGAACTGGAACACAATACTCGGTCCCGGCGCGGCTGCGAGCAGGCGAAATAGCCATAGGCGACCGACTTGCACCCTGTAGACGGTGAGGGGTGAGCGCCACTCATCGTAACCAGCTGGAAGCGCGGACCACGCACAATTCGCCAACCCTGGCGGTCGATCGAGCAAGGGATCGCACAGTGGGCACGTGCGAAATTCACGGGCATTGCTGGCCGTTCCCGGACGCAGAGCCGCCAGAACAGCAACCCGACACATGGTCTGCACCAATCAGAACTGGCCACCTCCAAGACCCCCCTGCAGAGTGATCACCCAACGTGAGGACCCGCGCCGCCTCAGCTCTTCAGCACAACCACCCTGACGCAGACCAACAAAAATTCTTCGTCAGACCAGGCCCCTGAACCGCGAGCACCCTCTCCCCTGATCGCCACTCAGCAGCGCCGACGCGCCCGCAACCACGCTGCCCCAGAGCTAGTGTCCTGCGCCGGAGATCCGTCGGCAGAAGCGGGCGAGTGAGTCGAGGATCTCCTGGGCTGTTTTGGTCCAGATGAAGGGCTTGGGGTCTTGGTTCCAGTCTTTGACCCAGGCCCGGATGGGCCTTGACCCCTGATGTTGGACACACGAGACACTGGATCCTGAGGATCTGAGAACGGACATCTCGTGGTCATGAAGCATTACCCGCCGGAGTTCAAGGCGGACGCGGTCGCGCTCTACGAGTCGCGGCCGGAGGCGACGATCAGGTCGGTCGCCGCCGATCTGGGGATCAATCCGGAGACCCTGCGGAACTGGGTGAGGGCTGCCGGAGCAAGCCGTCCGCGGGGACACCGGACGCCGGAGGCGGCCCAGCCGCCGGAACCGCTGGAGGCGGAGAACGCGGCCTTGCGGAAGAAGGTCCGCGAGCTGGAGGAGGAACGCGAGATCCTGCGGAAGGCGGCGAAATATTTCGCCGGGGAGACGCGCTGGTGAACCGCTTCCGGTGCGTCGCTGACCTGCAGCGCCGCTACGGCGTGAAGCGGCTCTGCAGCGTCCTTGGCGCCAGCCGCTCGAGCTTCTACTACTGGCGCCGGACAGCCGCCGCCCGGGCCGCCCGGCGGGCGGCCGAGGCACAACTGGCCGTCCGGATACGGGCGGTGCACCAGGAGTCGGACAATACTTACGGAGCGCCGAGGATCACCGCCGAGCTCCAGGAGACGATCGGTGAGGCGGTCAACCACAAGCGGGTCGCCAGGATCATGCGGGAGTCCGGGATCGAAGGGGTGCGGTTGCGCCGCCGGCACCGCACCACCGTCCCTGATCCGGCTGCGGTAGAGGCTCCGGATCTGATCCGCCGCGACTTCACCGCGGGAAGGCCGAACACGAAGTACGTCGGCGATATCACTTACCTGCCCATCGACGGTGGGAAGTTCTGCTACCTGGCGACCGTCATCGACCTCGCCTCGCGCCGTCTGGCCGGGTGGGCGATCGCCGACCACATGCGCGCGGATCTCGTGACCGACGCCCTGGCCGCGGCCGTCCGCACCCGCGGAAGTCTCGCGGGATCGATCATGCACACTGACCACGGAGCCCAGTACACGAGCAGGGCCTTCGCCGAAGCCTGCAGGTCAGCAGGGGTCCAGCAGAGCATGTCCGCAGTCGGCTCCAGCGCGGACAACGCACTCGCCGAGTCCTTCAACGCGACCTTCAAACGCGAGACCCTGCAAGGACGAAAGAGCTGGCCAGGCGAGCGCGAGGCCCGACTCGACGCGTTCAGATGGCTCCACCGCTACAACACCCGACGCCGACACTCCCGCCTCGGACAACGACCACCAATCGCCTTCGAAAACACCTTCCACCTCACACCAACTACGCTCACACCAGCCGCATAACCCGTGTTCAGGATTCGGGGTCAAGGCCCGATGTCGGCTTCCAAGTTCTGGATGTTCTTGTGTGCGCCGCGGCGGATCATCTGGTGGGCCAGGTAGCCGAACCAGCGCTCGACCTGGTTGATCCAGGAGGAACCAGTCGGCGTGAAGCGCAGCTCGAAGCGCGGGTGTTTGGCCAGCCAGGCCTTGACCGCAGGAGTTTTGTGGGTGCCGTAGTTGTCCACGATCAGATGGACTTGCAGGTGGGCGGGCACTTCCTTGTCGATCCGGATCAGGAACTTCTTGAACTCCGCGGCCCGGTGCCGGCGGTGCAGGGAGGTGATGACTTCACCGGTGGCGACATCGAACGCGGCGAACAAGGTGGTCAGGCCGTTGCACACGTAGTCGTGGGTGCGCCGCTCGGGCAGCCCGGCATCATCGGCGGCACCGGCTGAGACCGGTCCAGGGCCTGGAACTGCGACTTCTCATCCACCGACAGCACCACCGCACCCTCGGGCGAGTTGAAATACAGACCCACCACGTCGTAGACCTTCTCCACGAACAGCGGGTCCGTCGACAGCTTGAAGGTGTCCGCCAGGTGCGGCTTGAGCTGGAACTGCCTCCAGATCCGGCCCACGCCCGACTTCGACAGGCCGCTGTGCCGGGCCATCGACGTACGCGACCAGTGGGTGGCGTTCTCCGGCAGCTGTTCCAGGGTGCTGACCACGACTGCTTCGACCTGGTCGACGCTGATGGTGGGCGGCCGGCCGGGCCGGGGCTCGTCGACCAGGCCATCCAGCCGCTCGGCGAGAAACCGTCGCCGCCATTTACGGACCGTGTCCGCGCTCGCCCGCAGATCCCGGGCGACCACGACAATCGGCGGCACCTCAGGTCCCGCACACGCCAGCACAATCCGAGCGCGTAAGGCCAGAGCCTGGGCCGAGGTTGCCCGACGCGTCCACCGCTCCAACTCCGCCTGTTCTTCAGCGGACAGCAGGAGCGGTTCCAGGCTTGGGGCCCCGACGAGGAACTGACGCACCAGCAGCAGAAGTCATGTACCAACTAACGACCAACTACTGACGCAAGGACACTAGGGTGCGGGCGGCAGTTGCAGGTCGGTGCAGTTGTGCCGCTCGGCCGCGCGCTCGGCGAACGCGGCCAACGCGGCATGCGCGAAGGACGGATTATCGGACGTCGCGCTCTTCGGGCTGATCTGGAACAGCGCGCGCGGCCCGTCCCCCGGACAGTCGGCACTCGCCCAGAAGAACTCCTCGGTCTTCCCACCACTGCCGGCCAGCTTCGCGTTCAGTCCGCTGTGCAGGCTGTCGTTGCGCTCACGCAGGGCGTAGGGGCCGAACGAGGCTTCCAGGCGATAGCCGTCATCGGTTTCCGTGTCGTCCAAGAAGCACATCGCGGTGGGTGCGAACTGATCTGCGGGGGTCTCCGTGACTGTGTCGATCTGCTTGTTGCGCGTCCAGGGCAGCCCGGCGCACGTGCCGTTGGCCTTCGCCGGAATTGAGGAGTCTGACACCGGGTTGACGACCTGCGCACGGGTGCCCGGCTTGCTCTCGCAGCCCCAACGATCGGCGGCTCTAACGGCAGTCGCGGTGGTCAGCTGGGCCACCCTGCGGCTCACGCTCTTGTTGGGCTCCTCCGAGGTGAGCTGCACGGTGGCGGTGATCGTCCTGTCTTGGTTGGTGCACGGAAGAATGACCGAGGTGTTCACGCCGTCGGTGAAGCCCCGCCAGCCCCCGCCCATCGGTGTGGGGAGCGCCTCTGCGCGCAGCCGCGGAAGGTAGAACTTCAGGTCGATGGCGGCGCTGTTGGGGATGCGTGCGGCGGTGACGACGATGTCCATGCCTGCGACCCAGCAGAAGTCGTACCCCTGCTTGGGCGTGCCCTCCTGAACGTCGTGGGGCAGTCCCGCGGCCGGGTCGGACGGGAGGCCCGTGAAGGCCACAGTCTCCTCGTACGGCAGCACGCCACCGCAGTACGACTCGAGCTTGTCTTCGTAACGCAAGCGTTTCCCGGTGTCGCTCAAGCGATACCAGCCGTAGCCGCCGAGCAGCGCCAGCACCACCGCCAGCGCGCCGACCCATGCCCAGCGACGAATTCCCCGCATCCGCTGCCCCTTCCCCCGTGATCGATCAGTCGCCGCACCCTACTCTCCGCCTGCCATGCACCCCACAGGTGCCGCCTGGGTGATCTTTTTCAGCGTGGGCGGCGGACCGGCCGGTGCCCCGTGAGGCCGTGACGGTTGGCGGGCTTGAGGTTCATCACTCCTGCCGTATTGGGTGCGCAGGATGAGCGCTCAGTGTGGGGGTTGTGTGTGGCCGCTGTCCGGCTTCGCCCAACTCCGTTGTGACGAACGCCACTTGTTGGAGGGGAACCGTTCGCATGCCTGTGAACGACGGTTCACCATTGCTGCTCAGTGCGCCTTTCTGCACTGGTGTGCCCCAATCGTGAACACGTACCGCAGCGACCCATGGGCGCAGGGTCATATTTTTCCGTACCGCGTTGAGTGAGGGGGCTCGATTCTCGACAGGGTGGTCACTAGAGCCACCCCGGCTCACCGGTGAGCGCCCAGGTGGGACAGGCGCCACCAACCTCCAGACGTACAGGGACGTGTGATGACCACTGTGAGGCCCGCGTGACCAATGACGATCACGCGCTGACGGACGCGGTCGGTATCCCCCGCCAGGGCCGCCCCGACCCGGCCGCGGCACCCCGCACAGGACTGCCCCTCGACTACGAGGGCTTCTACCTGGCGCAGCAGGAGTTTTTCCACGCTTTCGCCGAGCTCCATCTCGGCCACCGCAGCGCCGCCGAACGCGTCGTGCACGACGTGTTCCTGGAGATACTGGCGACCTGGGACGAACTGCTGACCGAGGCCGACCTGGAGCAGCGCGCGATGGCTGTCCTGAGCCGTCATGTCCGCGAGCGCCTGGAGCTGGAGAAGCGGCCGCCGGCGTTTGTTATCAACGCGCCGATATCGCGCAATCTCGCCGCGATCCGCGCCGAGATGGAGCTGGCGCCCAGCAACGCGGGACTGTACGAGGCAATGCTGCAGCTACAAACGCGTCAGTACAACGCGGTCGTGCTCAAGTACGTCCTCAACTACCCCTCCAAGCGCATCGCCCGCTACATGGGCCTGGACTCGCGCACCGTGGACTACCACATCCGCAAGGGCCGCGACCGCCTGCGCGTCCTGCTGAACCTGCCCGCCGCCGACGGGGACCGCCGCAACAAGGCAGCCCTCATCAACGAAGAACACCAAGGAGAAGTGGGGGAACGATGAGGACGCTCGATGACATGCTCGCCGACGCTGCCATGCCGGTGAACACGCCCATCACGTTCGACGTCGGCGCCGCGCTCAGGAAGCTGGCCGTCGACGCCGGCCGCGCCAAACCCACCACGGACACCCGGCATGCCGCCCAGGCCGGGCAGCGCCTGACGGTGATCGCCCGGTGGATCCTCAGCGCACCGCACGCGGCCCACCACGTCGACCAGCTCGCCCAGGGCGACCCGGAGCGGCCCGTGGAGGAGGACACCCTCGACGTCGAGGGCGCCGCGGTGTTCGCCGCCCTCCTTCACCTGACCGGACAGCACTTGGAATCCGCACAGTTCTGGTGGCAGCTGGCCGCGGGTGCCGGCCACCGCGCCTCCGCATACTGCCTCCACCTTCACCACACCTCTCTGGGCGAGCAGCGCGAAGCCGCCCACTGGCTGCACCAGGTCCTCTACGACCTCGGAGACAGACTCGACGACGGCTTCTTCGACACGGTCGAGGCGATCGCCCGCTACCTCTATCCCCGCCCCGACAGCGCCGCGCCGCTCACCGGCGGCCTGGAGATGGAAGTCGACCGGCTCGCCGACGACGGGAGCCCCTGCGTGATCGTGCCCCGCCCCGACCGGCGCCTGGCCCAGGCCCTGCGCGAGCACAGCCGCCCCTGAACCCGGACAGCAGCAAGGAGCCCCGTCACGCGCCCCCGGTTTCCTAGGCCAACGGGACGCAGGGCTCCTCGCATCGCACGACATCCCCCGCCACACCCAAGCGACGAAGGACATCCCTCATGAAGACTAGCCGCTGGCGCCGCGCTCTACACCATGTCCGCAACACCGCCGCCCCTGTCGGCCGCGCGCTCGCCCGCCGCGGCCGCCGCCTCCGCGGCTGGGCACGCGCCCGCCGCCGTACCGCACTCAGCCAGCTGCTGCGCGGCATCTGCTTCGGCAGCGGCAGCGGGCTGATCACCCTCATCGTCTTCTGGCTCACCCACCGCTGACACACCCGGACTACACAGGCCCGACGCGTTTCGGGTGGCCCGTGAAGGCGGCGGTTCCGAATTCGGCACGGGCCAGTAGACCGGCTAAGGGTTGTCTCGCCAGTGTCGGATGAGTCGACAGTCTTTGTCCTGGCCTGGTGCTTCTGTGGGCGGAGGCCATCCGCCCACAGGGGCATCACACCGGCCAGAACTGCAGCAGGAACCGCTCCACCCCCTTAGGTACGCCTTGTTGGGCGAGGCAAGTGACTTTTCCCTGCCCCACTACGTGAGCCCGCAGCCGCCACCGTCGGCCCGCCACACCAAGGTCGACCTCATGCTCGTCCGGGCCGCCGGCCGTGTGGAACTTCAGATGCCCCGAGGCAGAGTCCAACTCCGCTTCCCCCGTCCCCTCCCAAGGCGCACTGTGATCCGGCGCGGGCGGTGAGTCCCAGACTTCGACCGTGAACGCGGCCTCATGGGTGTGACCGCCCGTCCTGATGTCCACCCGCCCGTGCTCTCCTACGACCAACCCTCGCTCACCCTCAGGCCAGTCATCGATGATGTCCTCGTCGGCATCCTGCAGCCAGAGCAAGTACCGCTCAACCAGGACCGCGAACTGCTCACGATGGACCAACGCCACGCTGCCTCCCCCTACTTGCGCCACTGCTCCGACGGCGAGGCCATGTCACTCGTAGATCCGGCCCGCCATGACCATCTGCGCCACCAAGTTCCAGCTCGGGCTGTCCGGTACGGGCTCACCCCGGTTGACGCACCCCTGAGGCATGGCTTGCAACCAGGCGCCCCAGGCCTCCAGGAAGTCTGCCAGTGTCACGTTCTCCCAGGCCGACTCATTATCAGACAGGTCTGCAACAGCTTCCTGGAGAAACCTGGCCAGGGCCTCTCGACTGTCCACATCCTGCGCCATCTCGAAGAGGTCCAACTATCTTCCCCTGACCGAGGGACACACACGATCTGTGCCCTGAGAGGACTCAAGCGCATTGCTCTTTGGAAGCACCGGCTCGCCTCTTCCCTTGCCGTCGCGCCCCCACCCTTGTGGAGCGAGCAGGGAACCACGTCGCTGGCGCCGGGAGACTCCTACGTCTTCGCCACGGGCCGGGTGCCCGGCCAACGCGCCCACGCCATCCTCCTGGAAACCACACCGGCTTCCTTCACGAGCCTTACCGCTCCGATCGGGCCGCGAGCCGCCGGTGAGGAAGCAGTGAACCGGACGGTGGCCGAGTACTGGACGTGGGCCGTTGACCACGAACGTGACGTCGCCTCTGGCTGATCCCCACGGAAGGGGAAATACCGCGGTTCTCGCGGTGGCCCTGCACAACCGGTGTTCGGCAGGAGGCCTTGTCAGTCGAGACACTGCTACCTCGGCAAAGCGTTGCCCATGGATCATCTAGGGCGCGGATGGAAGTTGCAGGTCGGTGCAGTTGTACCGCTCGGCCGCGCGCTCAGCGAACGCGGCTAATGCGGCATACGCGGTTCGGGTGGATGGTCGAACGTGACGCGGTAGCCGGCCCCGGTGGTCCGGCTGACGGGCGGTCGACCGCCGAGTGCTGTGTGAGGTCGTTCGTGGTTGTAGTAAGTTCCTGAAGTCCGCGAGAGCGGCCCGCAGGTGTGCTCGTCTGCTCGTTCCGGGCGGCCTTACTGGCTCTAACAAAAGCTGCTGATCATGAAACGTTGGGCCGTTCTGCTCGTAGGTCTGGGTATGGGAAAGCGTCAGTCGCGGCCGTGGGTCGTGTCGGATGAACTGTGGTCGCTGATCGAGCCGTTGCTGCCCCTGCCGGCGCCGAAGCTGGTTGAGGGCAGACCGCGGGTGCCGGACCGGCAGGCCCTGTGCGGGATCCTGTTCGTTCTGCACACCGGTATCCAGTGGGAGTACCTGCCCCAGGAGTTGGGCTTCGGCTCGGGCATGACCTGCCGGCGTCGTCTGGCGGCCTGGAACGAGGCCGGCGTCTGGGAACAGCTGCATGTGCTGTTGCTGGAGAGGCTGCGGTCGAAGAACCAGCTGGACTGGGAGCGGGCGGTGATCGACTCCTCGCACGTCCGGGCCGCTCCGCGAGGCCCAAAAGCGGGCCCAGCCCGGTCGACCGCGCACGGCCGGGCAGCAAGCACCACCTCATCGTCGACGGCCAGGGCATCCCGCTCGCAGTGTCGCTGACCGGCGGAAACCGCAATGACGTCACCCAGCTGCTGCCCTTGCTCGACAAGATCCCGGCCGTCGCGGGCCGGGTCGGCCGACCGCGTCGGCGCCCGGATGCGCTGCTGGCCGACCGCGGCTACGACCACGACATCTACCGGCGGCAGCTGTGGCAGCGCGGCATCCGGCCCGTGATCGCACGTCGGGGCGAACCGCACGGCACTGGCCTGGGTATCTTCCGCTACGTTGTCGAGCGCACCATCGCCTGGCTCCACGGCTTTCGCCGCCTGCGCATCCGCTGGGAAAGACGCGACGACATCCACGAAGCATTCCTCGGACTTGCCGTCTGCTTGATCACCTACCGCCACGTTCAACGGCTTTGTTAGGGACAGTTACTGACCTTGTTGGCGTGATGTCGTCAAGGTGAGGCCGGTTTCGGCGAGGCATCCGTCGATGAGGTTGCTGCGGTACTGGATCTGGCGGAGACCGTGTCGAAGCGTGCTCATGAGGTGGTCGGGGTCGGTGAACGCGGTGTTGGCCTGGCTGCTGCGTCGAAGTAGTGACCAGATGCCCTCGACGGGGTTGAGGTCGGGTGCGTAGGCCGGCAGGAAGTAGCAGGTGATCCAGTCTTGGGTGTCGATGAACTCCCGCAGCCGACGGTCTTTGTGCACGTTCAAGTTGTCCCAGATGAGCACAATCGGTCTGCCGAGCTGCTGGTGGGCGGCGGTCAGTAGGTCGCGATAGTCGGTCCAGGTGAAGCTGCGTCTGCCGCCCCGTTTGTGGTCGCCGTGCCGCTTGGGCCGGTAGATCAGGCGTGAGCGTTCGCCCTGCTTGTAGCAGGCCAGAGCGGCAATGGAGATGCGGCGCTGGGAGCGTCCCCGCACCCGAAGGGTGGGTGTGTGGCCACGTCTGGCCCAGGTGCGTGCGCGGTGCGACGTCATCGAGAGGCTCTGCCAAGATTTCCGTGAGAGGTGACATTGGGTCACTTGCTCAAGCGAGCAGTACCCGCTTCCGGAGCAGCGTGAAGCTGGCTCGTCCGTACATCTGACGCTTGAGCATCTTGATCCGATTTACGTGTCCTTCGACGGGCCCAGAACTCCAGGAGAGAGTCAGTCCAGCAACGACAGCTTTCTCGTCACGCCGTAATCCGTCAGCCAGGGCGACCATTGTGGGAAGCCCGCTGGAACTGATGGCACTGAGCCATTCTTTAAGGTTCTCGCCGGACAGATTGCAGAGCATGCGGGCGAAGGTATGGACGTGGTCGCGGACAGTTGCCAACTCCGGGCAGCGGTGCAGGGCTTCATCGAGTTGTTGTTTCTCTGTCGGGTTCAAACGGTCTGGATGCCACATGATCCAGTTGGTCACCTGTTGCGGCTTGAGGACGGGTATTGGTGAACGGATCGATCCCAGAGATGTCCGAAGGGGATGCAGGTAGTGCCGAACTGCTTGTGCAGTACGCCCTGGGTAGCCTAGCTCGCATATTTCGCGATACAGGAGTGAGGCGTTGGTGCAGCCTTCGTTCCAACGGCGAATGAGATAAGGCTTGTAGTCGTCCAGTGGTGTTGTGCGCATCGCCCCGTCGATGAGTCCATCCGGTACCTCTGCGCGGGCATAGCGCCGTGCTGTTGACCGGCCCATTCCAAGTTCCCGGCTGATATCGCTGATTGAACGGCCCCGTGCGAACAGTCGCTGAACCTCTCGGTGGCGTTGACGGGTTCGAGTCGCGAGCCACTTCTCACGGCCGGTGTCAGGGTCGACCGTGGATGGAGGAGCGGTGGCCAAGCGTCTGGTAGAGGGGGCGGTCAGCGCCGGTGGGACGAGGCAGGCGCGGTGGGCGATGACGGTTCTCTCGACAGCGTGCGCGAGGTTGTCCCATAAATGCCAGCGATCAGCTACTTGTAATGCTTGAGGCGCACCCGCTTTCGCCGCTTCAGCGTAGCCGCCGGCCCGGTCCCTGCAGATTATTTCGACACCCGGATGCTCGGACAGCCAACTGGCTACCAGTTCTTTCTCCCGCCCTGGCAGCAGATCCACGACCTCGTGACTTTCGGCGTTGACCAGGACGGTCCCGTACTTCCTGCCGCGTTTGGTCGCGAAATCGTCTACCCCCAAAACCCTTGGCTCCAGCAAGGGAGGATCAGGCAATGCAATCACCATGTTGAGCAAGGTGGTTCGGCTGACGGTGACGTGGAGTGCCGCTGCCAGTCTGGCGCCGGCCCGGCCGGCGAGGGCCAAGGCTATTTCATGAAGCATCGCAGCCAGTGTGGAAGTACGCCGTCCGTAAGGAACAGTCAGGCCGTCAATCTGTTCAGTAAAGGACCGGCGTCTGCACTCAACTGCATCGCAGTAAAGTCGGCGCACGGATAGTTGAACAACCACGGAGCGTTCGCCTATGGGAGCATCATCCAGGCTTCGTTGATACCAGCTGTGCACACGAACGGAATTCGCACCGCAGTCTGGACATGGACGCGCAACTTCACGGGCACGCGCATCGACCCGTACTACGCACCCGACCAACGACACCCGCCCCACCAGCACCGCAGCCAGATGCGGGAACAGCACACGAAGCAAGTTGTCGCACACACTCGACGATGCCAGCGAAGTGACCCAATGTCACCTCTCACGGAAATGTTGGCAGAGCCCATCGAGAAGCCTGCTTCGTCTTCGAAGCAGAGCCAGGCCCCGAGCGCCGCCACGGCGTTCCCACCTGGGGCCAGGTCTCCTTCACCCAGCCGGTGACGGCTTGTTCATCGCGCTCGGTCGCGCGGCGGGCCGGGACCTGGTGGCTGAAGCCGTGCCGGTGCAGCATCTGCGCGATGGCCGACAGCGTCATGCTCTTGTGGAACCGGCGCCCGATCAGCGTCTTGATCCGCGCCAGCGTCCAGGTCTGATCCGGCCAGCCGTGCGCGACCGGCCCCTTGGCCAGTTCCTGGTCAAGCACCTCGAACAGTGCCTCACTCAGCCTGGGCCTGGACGCCGGCCCCTTCGACTCCAGAGCCGGTGTTCCGCCGTGCTCCCATGCCTGATGCCACCGCTGTACCGATCGCACGCTGACACGTAACTGCCCAGCAACGGCGGCATTGTCGTGTCCGAGGGCGAATAACTCGGCCGCCTGCATCCGGATGTGCTCACGAAACACCCGTCGCTCCGAGGTCAGCCCACCCCCTTGCGGATACCTCATATGACCGGCCTACTGCGAAAACCAAGACCTGTCAGCCCCCGCGACATCACGCCAACAAGGTCAGTAACGCGCTACCCACTTCGTGCTGTGTCCCTCAACGCACGGGGCGGATCATCACCGTCAGGCAGGGTTCCGCGGGTGAGGGCTGGCTATGACCTATGTCCTTCTACCCTCACGACCGGTGGAGCCCGTGTGCCTTGCCCTCCCCGGCCGCCTCGATGACCATGAGCGTGACGTACTGCTCATCCCGACGCCGCCTACGACGCCGAGGGCACCGCGCTGGTCTGCCTCGCCTACGACTCCGGCCTGCACGGCTCCCTGCTCATCTCCCGCTCCGCCGGACCGAAGACCGAACAGCTGACGGTGACCGGTGGCTTTCTCGCTCTGCTCCGGCCCCACTTCTCCGGCTTGCGATGGACCAGCCCAAACTGGACACCCTCTGTCCCGGCTTCGAGCGGCCCCACTTCTCATCAGCTCAGGGCCCCTTCGGCGGGGCCAGCGCAGACCGGAACCGAACGGACGCTCGGGTCCGAGTCAGGCCGGAAAAGGTGGGGCCAAGTGCACCGTGAAAGCCAGACCGGACCCCGCGGCGCTGTCGTGATCGAGCGAGGACGTGTGCGGCGCCTCGCCCCGGACGGGTAACTGATCGAGTCCCTGACCCGCGAACCGGCCTGGCCCTTGGCCGCAGCCGCGCAGATCGACTGCTTCTGCCGCGTACTCAACGGCGGCGGCCCGCCCGTCATCGAGGCCCCCGGTCCGCACTTCTCCTGGCCCCCGATCGAGGCCCCGCGACGTATCGGCGGTCACCGCCCAGCTAATGTCCGCGGTGTCCATCCCGGACCGCTCCAGCGTCGTCGCCGACCTGCAGGACTCCCTGGCGTCCTTCCTCGGGGTCCGGCACGTCGTGATCACGTGCACGGGGACGGCCGCACTGCACTCGATGTATGCGGCGGTCGGCATCACTTCGGGTGACGAGGCGCTCGTGCCGACCGTTCAGCACGAGCTGCGACCGCGGTGCCCCGCTACCATCACATGCGCGCCCGCCCACGAACGCCTCCATCGAGCCAGGGCGGGGCAGCGTCATGCGGGTCAACGGGACTCCCGCGCCCCGACATGCGTGTGGCAGCACAGTCTCGCGGGTCACTTACCTGCGGTGCGCAGCTGGGCAAGAATCGTGGTCAGAGGGAGGTCGAGGTCTTTGCCTGCTTCCCAGTGCTTCATGACGGTTGCGGCAGCGCTGGCAAATTCGGTGGGGAGCGAGGCGGCCTTCAAAGCCTCTTCGATCTCCTCCATCTCGGGTGCCCACCGCCAAGCACGGGCCGCCACACTGGGCAGGTAGTCGGGGTCTGCAAGGATGTTCGCGGGCATGGCTTCGGCCTCTGCTGTGAGCAGTTCAGCCACTCCGTGTGTGTCGGCAAGGGCGTGGGCGACTCCGGCGAGGACTCGTGCGGCCTTCTGGTAGCCGGCGAATGCCATCTTCAGGGCTGATGCGGACCCGAGTTCCATCCCGGCTTCCCGCACCTGCACTGAAGTTGCTGCAAACGCCTTGGCCAGTTGACCGACGGCGCTCGCCGGGCCCGCGAGATACAGGCGCGCGGTCCGGCCTGAGGCTGGAGGAGGGCCGATGATCGCTCCATCCAGGACGGTGCACTCCGGCGGCATGTTGCTCGTGATGCGCTGGGTGCGTTGCGGGCTGATGGCGTTCGCCTCGACATAGATTTCGCGGTAGTCGTATGAGGCCACTGACGAGGCGACCTGTTCGGCTGCGTGAGGGGGGCAGAGCGACAACACGACGTCGCTCTCGGACAGGGCCTCGGACAGCGAGGCGGCGGGGACGAGCCCGGCTTGTTCGGCCCGCTCACGGCTGGCACTGCTGCGGTCGGCAGATACCCACAGGACGCGGTGCCCGGCCGCGGTCGCCTGCGCGCCCACGGCGGCGCCCATGGAGCGTCACTGTGGTCATCGAGATTCTCCTCCTGGCAGCATGCGTGTTTTGCGACTCTGGTGAGCCCGCAGAGCTTCGTGCAGCCCGATGGCGGTAAGGCTCGTGGCGCTCAAGTACAGGGCGAGCAGGCACCGCGCGCGCTGGCCGAGTACGCCGGCCTGCTCCCCGCAAGACCGGCCGATGCCTGGTACTGCAGTCTCATCCTGCTGTCCTAGGTACCCCAGCACGTTCGTACGGGGGTAGTCGCCCTTCAGTGGCTGGGGCACGGAGGACCGGTCATCCACAGCAGCAGCACGTACCGGTGTTTTACAGAATGTTCCACTGGAGCTGATCGTTCTCGTGCCGCAGTCCATGAATCCGGCGTTCCACCTCCGCCAGGCTCCCAGGCGAGTGTCTTGCCTTTCTGGCATTGGTAGTGATCATGCGCAGTTCGCGGACGTCACGCAATGTACGAAAGCCTTTGGATTTAGTGATGTCATACCCATATTCCTCTGAGAACTTCTGGTAATGATCAGTGCCGTACCCGAATCGTCGACAGTGCACTTCCACCGTCACAAGGTCCCATTCCGGCTGCCCTAGGGAGAATGTGTCCCAGTCGCACAAGACGGCGTGCCCTCTGTCATGGAGGGCGTTCCGGTGTTGCGGGTCTCCTTGCAGGATGCCTTCTGGCAACTCGAACCCTACGCTCGCCAGTTCCGCCTCGAGCCGGTCAGTACGCTTTTTGAGGTAAGTCATATCGCCTTCAGGTAGAGAGATAGTGGCCGACAATGATTTACGAATAGCCCGAATATTGTCATGTTTCTTGACGGGGAATGAAGGAAGCGGGAAGTTGTGCAGGGAATGCAGAGGTTTGGCCAGCTGTGCCGCCGTGACTGGGTGATCAGGTTGTGGAAGGTAGACCCAGAAGGTCACGGCATGCTCATTGATGACGACAGGCTGTTCGGGGATGGGGTGCAGGGGAACCGTTGGGAAGCCGTTGTCCATTAGGAGTTGGACGAATCGCACGGTGCGCTGAACATCGCTGATGTTTGATCCGCGCCGCGCGATTTTCACAACGACTGGTGATTTTTCGAGGAGGATCACCGCATTGGTGTGGCCTCGGAGCAGCCGTGCGCCGGTTGGGTCAAGTTCCGCGGCCAGGCATGCCTGGTCCAGAACGTGGCGCATCTCGGCTTCGTCGAAGCCTCCGTGGATCGGTGTGGGTGCCGTCATGAGCGCAAGGCTCGCTGACGAAGCGCCGGTCTGTCACCCTTGTGCAGGAGGAAGCGCGAGGATCTGGTCGAGCTCCTTCGCCGCTCTGCCGCGTTGCGCCACAGGTGGGAGGACCTGGATGACCTTGCGTGCGCGTTCTTCCAGGATGTGAGTGCGCATGGCGGGGTGCACTCTCAGGAAGGTGGTGGCGGCGAGCTGGCAGGCCTCCGTCGAACTTCGCTCGCGCGCAAGGCAGATTGCTGCCTCCAGGTGGAGAAGTGCGGGGTCGATGCCTGTGCGCGAGGGGTACATCGCCAGTGCCTCCGCCTGCACCTTCCGTGCTTGGCTCGCGTGTCCCATTGCTGTGTAGGCGCCGCTCAGGTAGAGGAGAAGGCGCCGCAAAGGGAAGGCGAAAGCGTCGTTGTCGGGCCCTGTTTCGCAGCGTTCAAAGGTCGCCAGAGCGAGTCGGATCGCCGCTTCTGCGCCTTGCGTATCGCCTTGTTGAGCGAGAGCACGCGCTTCAGCCGCGGAAGCGAAGGCGCTGGTTGCGGTGGGCCGGCCTCGGCACAGCATGCGGGCTGAGGCGGCAAGCCGGACAGCGGTATCGATCGGGCCGTAGTAGTACGGCAGCATGGCGGCTTGAGCGCGAACACGCGCCCTTAGCCCAGAGTTGCCGCTGTCGTCGGCCGCTGTGCGCGCGGTCGCATACCAAGCGCGCGAGCTAGAGAGCCTTCCCAGCTTCATCAGTGAGTCGGCAATGAGTGTGGAGAGCATCGCAATTTGTTCTGATATCCGCACCTGCACGCCAGCTGGTTGACGTTCGTCAGCGAGTGATCTGACCTCGTCCAGCTGGTCGAGCAGATCGGCAAGCATCGCTTCGGGCGGTCTGTAGACGTATTGCTGACGGAGCAGAACCAGTTGTTCGTCCAGTTCGTCCATCTGCTGAGGGCTTACGCTGGTTAAGGCAAGTGTGCGGTTCACAGACCGCCGAGCCGTGGCCTCACGATGCGCCAAGGGATCGACTGCGGGCAATTCCGTGCGTCCCTGCTCGAGCGCCGACACATTCTTGGCTTCCGCAGTGGGCACTCCTTGGAGAAGAGCCGTCGGCGCTTGCTGATCCGGAGTGAATCCGAGGCCGACCAGGTCGCATTCGTAGAGCCGAGTCAGCAACTGCATGGCAGCAATACGTGGCTCGCGGCCCTTCTCCCAGTGGCTCAGCTGCACCACGTCCGGACTCGGGGCGTTCGGTCCGAGACTGCGGCCAAGTGCTTGTAACTGGTCGACCGCTTCCCGCAGTGTCCAGCCGCGCGCCAGCCGGTGTGCCCTCAGCTTGCTTACGGAGCAGCACTGACTGATCGCGATGACGAGCTGCTCAAGCGGTATCCCACGCTGCACAGCATCCTTGCGCCGACGCCCTGCGCAAGAGGGACCGTGCTTGACCCCTTGTCCCATCCCCGCACCTCCCCTCGACACTCCCGTGGTCCAGCGTAGTGACTGGAGTGTGACCGAGGGTAGGAACTTGCTCTTTGCCCGAACTGAAGTCACAAAATTGCGACTCCAGCGGGGGCGGGGTCGCTGTTTTGTGACGAGCGACAGTTGCTTGTGTCCAGCACGCCGAGGACGCTTTCGGATCCCGGCCAGTCCCCATAGCGCCGGGAACCTTGTTGGAGCCCGTTCACGCCCATGCGAGAGGAGGAGCCAGATGGAGTCGTACGCAGGAATGGAACGGCTCCCAGCCATCACCGCTGCCAGAACACAACCGTCGCCGCAGACACGATGGGCCTCGCCGACATCAACACAATGCCGATGCGCCTGGGCCGACTTAAGGCTGCTCGTCTGCGCTAGCCCAATAGCTACGCAGCATCTCTGTAGGCCAGGCGGGCTGGACCACCGGGCCACGGGGCAGCATTTCCTTGAAGACCGGCGCCAGATCGAGAACAGGCGTTCCGTCGTCTGCGTCCAGGTCCACGACGTGGAGATCCCGGCCTTCAACACCGAGGAGCCTGGGGTAGGACGTGGCGATGCGGGCGGGTCGTCGGTGGTTGCGATGGACGAGGCCGCCGGTGGCCGGCCATGCCGGGTTGTCACGGGGGCTGCGGGGCTCGAGTTCGATGTCCTGGTCCGAGCCGAGGTGGCAGCGCCAGATCACCTCGAGGTGGCTGAACTCCTCGATGCCCTGCAGGGCACTCGTGGGAATGCTGGGGACGAGCCGGATGATCGATGTGACTCCTCCCTTGTAGTCGTCACGGCGTCCGGTGTGGCCGCCCACCACGTGTGCGATGACCGGCAGTTCGATGTGTTCTTCGGACACAAGGGACCCTTCGTTCTGATGAGGACGCCAGTCGCGCCGGCTGCTTCGATCGTTGCTCTGGTCGAGTCAGCGTACGGCGAGTACGGCTCGTGCTCTGGTGTCAAGTTCGGCCGCCGGGCTGCCGCCTCGGGCGCGGAAAGGCCCGAGGGCGCGGCGCATCTGGACGACTGTTTCCCGTGCCCGGCCCGACTGCACGCGGGTCATGGCGTCCAGTGCCTGGTTCCAGGTGGTGCAGGCTGCTTCCAGTTGTCCCTGCTGGATCTGGACTGCGCCGAGGTAGCCCAAGGTCACGGAGTGGGTGCGCTTGAACTGGGTGCGCCGGGTGCGCACGCTGTGCTTGAACTGTTTCTCCGCGCCCTTCAAATCGCCGAGGTCGCGCAGTGCCGCGGCTGTTTCATGGGCGAGGCTGGCCTGGCTGAAGAAGAAGACGCGGTCGGGCTCCTCATCGCCCTCTCCGGCCCGGCTGAGGTCGGTCTCGGCCCGCAGCAGCGTGGCCAGGGCGTCCTTCTTCTGGCCGGTGGCGGCCAGGCCGCGGGCGTGCACGACGCCCAGCAGCGCCCGCTCGCGCCAGCAGGCGTTGGTGTAGCACTTCCCCGCGAGGGAGGCCTCCGACCAGCGCAGGGCCTCGCCAGACTGGTTCAGGTCGACGGCCTGGTGTGCCATGGCGCGCATGATGTGGCCGGCCAGCGGGGCGTCGGCCGCTTCAGCGGCGAGCGAGGCCGCCATCTTGAACCAGCTCAGGGCCACCGGGTGCTCTCCGGCGTCGAAGCTGGTCCATCCGGCGAGGTAGGCGAGTTCTCCGGCTGCCGAGGTCATGGCACGCCGGAGGCTCTCCGAGGGGAATCGGGCTGCCAGCAGGTCGGTGACGTCGGAGCGAAGGTAGGCGACCAGGGCGGTGCGGCCGACGCCGCGGCCGCCGCGCTGTTGATCGCGCTGCGAGAGGAACGTGGTCATCTCACGGACCGCCTCGACGTCCTGAGCCGTCACGGTGTGCGTCGTCAGCGGCTTGCGCCCTCGGGCACGTTCGGCCGCCTCGTCCCACCACGCTTCGGCTGGCAGCGCCAGGCCAGCGACCGAGTACGCCGAGTTGACCAGCACACCCCGACGATTTATGTCCATGTCTGTACCCCCGAGCGCCGCCAGCGTCGTCAACGTGTCGACGCTCCACCCCGGCGACTGAGGCTCAGTCCCCTCTTCCGGTGCCAGGCCGATGTCCGCGAGTGTGACACGGCGGCCCAAACCCCGGGAGAGCGTCTCGGCCAAGATAGACGGCGCCCGGCCGCTCGGACGCGTCCCGGAGATCCAGCGCGTGATGGACGACCGGTTCGTCGCGTCCAGTTCGTGAGCGCCGTTCTCAGCAGCCACGGCTCGGAAGCGACTCACCAACCGTTCCTGCGGCAGGCCCAGTTCCTCCACGACGGCTTCCAGCCGACGGTTGCGTGTGCGTCCCATGGTGGGCCCCTGTCCCCAAAACGATCTTGCACAACGTGCACCAGGTCCACCGGCCGAACGGGATACCGCCCAGACCTCGGACACGGTTCTCTCATGAGGACGATATTCCTCCAACAACCCCGTGGGGGAGGGAAATCCGACTCCTCACCGCTTGTCTTTCAAGCCAGAACCGCCGCTCGCAGCACATTCCCCCACACCGCCCACCCGGGAGGTACCCGATGAGCCCCGTTCCAGCCGTTGCTGCTGTCGGTGCAAAGCCGCTGCCGCAGTCGGCGTACAGCTTCGAGCACACCATCACTCCGGATCCCGCTCGTGTCGCTGAGATACGGTGCGCGGTCGCTGATCGGATGCGGAAATGGGTGGTGCCCGCTTCGCTGGTGGAAGACGTGGTGCTCATCGTTTCCGAGCTGGTGACGAACGCGGTCGTGCATGGCCGCGGGAACGTCCATGTGTCGATGCTGCAGTTGTACGCGGGCCTGCACATCGAGGTTGCCGACGAGAGCACAACTCCCGCCGTCATGGGCTGTGGTGACGCGGAGGCCATTGGCGGGCGGGGTCTGCGTCTCGTGGCCGGCTCCTGTGATTGTTGGGGCGTCAGTGACGACGGCACGATCACGTGGTGTCTCCTCCGTGCGGCGGGGAGGCGATGACGTGGCCCGACGCTCTGCGCCGACGATGAAAGCCGGGCGGCTCGGGCTTGTTCCCAGGGCGGCGGTACCTGCCGGTGTAGCTCATGCTCCCTTCCGGGATAGCGCGACACTGCCTGGTGCTGTCGAGCGTTCGCCCGTGGTGGCGGCCCAGGAGACCGTGTCCCTCGTCCTGGACGAGGGCGCTCCGGTCCCGGAGACCGATCAGGATGTCCTTGACCTCGTGCTCATGCTGCGCGGTCACCTCGCGCAGATCGGCCCCGCACTGGACCATCCCACCAAGGCCCTGGCAGATGCTCTCGATACGGCCCGGACCCTGGCCCAGACCGGGATGCCGAGGGGCTTCATGCCGTCACGGGTGTATCTGCGCAAGCTGGCGCAGAGCGTGCAGGCGGTCCTTGAGGAAGCACCGAAGACCGAGGGGGCGTCGTGATCTCGTGGCCGGCTTCGACGAGTCCTGGGAAGTCACCCATGCGGGCTGCACCCCCTGACCTGCGCGCCCCCGTCAAGGCGGGCCCTGACCTCGCGGGGAGCGAGCCGGATTCGACGCCGCGCCCAATCCTCTGGTGCCGGCCTCCCACAGTCCGGGAGGCCGTCCCGAAGGGCTCCGCGCCCGGCCGCCCCGGTGGACCGGCCGCGGGCCCGGATTTACCCCGACACGCACAAACTCGTGCACGCCCTCGGAGCGGTGAACAGGCCGCACGTAGTCACGCGGGCGTTCCAGTACGGCCTCCTGACCCCGGGCAAGGTGCGCGGATGGCCGTCGGGAGCACCCGGGTTGCGGGCACCACCTGCGCTTCGCCGTTCGGGCCGTGCGTCTGCCCCGATCTGATCGCTGCCAGCCATAGCCCGCCTGCACGGAGATGACCAACGCTTGGGGCCTCCTCTGGCGTCGTCGAGCCGTCCGCGCCCGTGCGCGGGCAGGCTCCGACGCCGACCCCCAGAGGAGGTGGCGCCTGACCGGCGTCCCGGCCGCGCTCTGTGGGGGAGCAGACGGTCGGCCCGGAAAACGGGCCCTGCTCCAAGGGCCCTGCCGGTGCGCCGTTCTGGTGCCGCGTCAGTCGCCCCCCGGCTCCGTAAGGCACCAGAACGGCCCCCACGCCTCTCGCCCGTTTCCGACGGAGCCTTCCGTCCTGACCGGAGAAGTGATGACAGCCCTACAGAGCACTCGCCACTCCTGGCGGCTGCACCTCAGCGAGGTCCCGCTGCCTGCGATGCTGCCGCGTGAAGTCGATGTGGTCCGCGTCAGCATGGGCCTTGGCATGGTCGCGCTCGACGCGATGATCGATGACGGACACCAGGTCGGACCGCTGCTGTGCTGCATCACCCACCGGCGGCTGCTGGTACCGGTCAAGTCCGGTATCGCATCCCTGTGGAGCGCCCCGCACTCGGTGTGCGACATGGGGAGGTCGCTGCAGTGCGCGGCTTACGGGCCTCAGGTGGTCTGCCAAGGCCGCTTCTGGGTCATTCCGCCCGAGCCTCGGGCCTACCCGACCACCGACCCGTGGGTCTTGCACCACTGCCTGTGTCTGGCACGCGCGCAGATGCGGAACGTCGGCAAGCAGCCGGCGGCAATCGGTACGCAAGCAATGTGCCATGTCTGACCACAGCGAGGCAAGAAGCCACATCTCCACGCCGGGTATGACAGCCGTGCTGCTGCCGCTGGAAATCGTAGGTGTCGCCTGTCTCGAAGCGCCACACCGCTCTACGCCCGTCTCCGCGATACAGCTCACATTCGACAGAAGGGCCAAAGAGGTGACCACCAGCACCGCGACCGCTTCCTTCACACGCCGTGAAAGGCAAGTGGTACAAGGCCTCGCGATGGGCCTGACCGCCCGCCAGGTCGGGTGTCGCATGCACCGGAAGACGAGCAGCGTCTGCTCCTACGCGGCCACGGCGAAGCGGAAGGTAGGTGCGGTGGGGTACGCGTCACTGGTCGACCTCTCGTACGACCTGGGCCTGATCACGCTGCCTGCCCGCGAGGTGGGGGAGGTCCATCTGGCGCCGCGGCAGCGCCAACTGGTCCCCCTGATCGCGCAGAACCTGAACTACCAGCAGCTGGCAGAGAAGACGGGCAGTCCGCTGCCTCAGGTCCGCCGCGATCTTGGGCGTCTGATGACGGTCCTGGGGGCGCGGACCCGCGCGCATCTGGTGACCCGAGCCCGCCAGTACGACCTCCACGGCACGCATCAAGGAACAGGTCTGACCGAGGGCGGGGCCCAGTCCGTCGAGGAGAAACTGCGGCTCCTCGCGGGCAAAGCCCTGCACTGGGACCTCCGAACCGAGGACCTTCCGCAGACCGAGCACAGCCTTGCTGTGATCCAGTTCCTCCGTCAAAAGATGCCCGCCCTGCTCACAGGCATCCGCTACGACCTTGCGCGGTTGCCGCAGGGAGCACCACTGCGCCCGCGCGTACACGCGACACTCGCCGAAGCGGACCGTCGGCTGCTTGCCGCGCCTGTCGTCGGCGGGCGGCGCCCCGCCGCGCTGCGAGCCCAGAACCTGGCTCGGCTCGCTGAGGCCATCGTGCGAGCCGCTGTGGCAGTCCGTGAGGAAGTGGCGCGCAGACCGGCCACCTCCGCAGGGACGTGACATTCGCAGACTGGGCTTCCTCCGGTCTCGTGAACCCCGCGCCCCGTACGGGAAGGACCCGAGACCACACCGCACGCAGGAAGCGGCGCTCCCGGCCCTGGCCATGCGGGAGCTGCCCCGGCCGCCGCCACTACCTGCCGTGAGCGGTGGCCGGCCACACCCTCTTCGGCCATGCCTGGCCCGACGCACCTTCGCTGCCCAACCCGTCTCGCGAGATAGGCCGCTGTGATGTGTTCGCACGATTCGCCGTGCCCGACCGCTGACTCCACCTACCGAAAAGCCACACTTTCTGCCGCGAGCCACGGCCCGTGCCGCCCCGCCGGGATGATGGGAACCGCTGCATGACCACAGTCATTGAGCACGCGACCCACTACGTCACCCTACGAGAGGGCGAGGAAGCAGCCTCCCCTCTGCCGCTGCGCACGGCCTTCCACCTCTCCGGCACCCCGCGCCTTGGCTACTGGGACGAGCAGCCCGAGGACCGCGATACGCACGGCGTCCTGTGGACGCGCGTCTCCCAGTCGCTCGGACCCGACGGCTGGCCGGTCGGTGCACCACAGGGCTCGATGATCCATCCCATGCGGCGGCGCGACGCCATGCTCAACCTCAGATGCCCGATGTGCCGGAAGGCCGCGCGCACAGCCGAAGGCCTTGTGTTCCCGGTGAGCAAAAAGCACGGTGTGCGCGACGCGTCCAGCGCCGTCATCCACACGGATCAGCCGCCAGTCTGCAGGCAGCACGCTTACGTGGCCGCGCGCAGCAACCTCGAGCTGGCCGAGCACGGGTACGTCTTCGTGCTGGCGCAAGGGGCCCGCATGTACGGCGTCATCGGAACGCCCTACTTCGAGGCCGCTGACGGGTCCTTCCAGGCATTGGAGGGCTTCAGCACTCCCATTCCCTACGGGCACCCCGAACTGCGCTGGGTCGTGGCCTCCCGGCTTGTCCGGACGCTGCTCTCCGTCTCGGTCATCGACCTGGCCGAGGTTACATCGGGCCCTTAACCCGGCCTTCCACCCCGCCGTCACCTCACAGCCTTCCAGCCTCGCCCCCTCCCCCCTTTCTCGACCGCTCCCTTACCTGCGCCGCCCTCGCCACCCACGGAGACCGGACCACATGACCATGCCGCGCATTTTGAACAGTCGTCAGCGCATCGAGGACTACGCGCTCATCGGAGACATGCAGACCGCAGCCCTGGTCTGCCGGGACGGCACAGTCGATTGGCTGTGCCTTCCCCGCTTCGACTCCCACGCCGTTTTCGC
>NZ_JBSFTT010000056.1:0-34700 GCF_053591415.1 Streptomyces sp. NPDC003032
TCAGCCCGCCCCCTTGCGCATACCTCATGCAGTCGGCGTACCGCAGGGATCATGAGACGTCAGTCCCTCGCGACACCACGCTTTGAAGGTCAGTACGCGCAAGGGAAAGCGTGGACAGGTTGAGGAAGAGATCCACAAAATCTTGCCTCTTCTGGACGTCAGAAGCTCAGGCCGGAACCGTCTTCTCTTGCGGGATGCGCTGCGAGTGATCGATCAAGCAGCTTCAGTTCCCGCGGGCCTCTCAGCGTTTGTCCGGGACACAGCCGCAACGATCAGTCCTTGAGGCGGTAGCTCGCCTTCGATGACAGGCCCATGTGGCTCACGAAGGGGAGCACGCACTCGCTACCTGGTGCACGTTAGACGGCGACGCCAGGTACCAGCGCCACTAGCCCGGACAGGAAGCTGCCTGCTGCTGCCAACGTGACGAGGGTCCCCTTGCCGTCTGAGAACAGCCCAGAGCAGAACTCCCGTACGCGCCGTCGGAAGATCAGCATCTTGAGCTTCTGCCATCGATGCTGGTGGATATGGCAGCCCATGAGGATGCCGGTTGCGTTGTTGCGGCAGCCGTCCTTACGTCCTCTGACTGGAGCTCCGCAGGTCACCGGGGCTTGGAAGAAGGACCATAGGAGGACCACGGCGGACAAGGCGATGATCGCTGCCGGGCCCGCTGCCTCATTGATCCACGCGGCGATGAGTAGGGCGCCAGCCAAGACGCCCCACCACTGCCCCAAGCCGCCGAACAGACCGCCTTTTGCCCCCGAAGTCGCCATGTCTCTAATCGTGACGCCGAGCATGATGATTCACGCCGTAAGTGGGCTACATGGCCGGATAACGCTTCAGGACGGCGAGGGCCTTGCGCAGTCATCGAGCTGAACAATGCATGGAACGGCTGTACCGCCGTACTGGCTCACAGGGGGCGGCACAGTCTGTTCGGTCGAGCGGGGGCTGAAGGCCTACTGTTCCGTGGCCTGAGGTGCCGGAGCGATTCCCGTCGGGCAAGCCCGTCCCCAGTTCGTCTCCGACGGGCTGTCCAGCTCAAGGCCGGTCCCACCGATCCCGCAGTACCCGTCCGGGTTTTTGCTGCTCGAAAGATACTGCTGGTGGTACGGCTCGGCCGGCCAGAAGGTCCTTGCTTCGGCCGGGAGGACCGTCGTCGTGATCGTGCCGTGGCCCGCGGCGGTCAGGACCCGCTGGTAGGCCTCCAGGGACGCCTTCGCCCCTGCCTCCTGCTCGGGGGAGTGCGTGTAGATCGCCGAGCGGTACTGCGTGCCGACGTCATTGCCCTGACGGAAGCCCTGCGTGGGGTTGTGGGACTCCCAGAAGAGCTTCAGGAGCGCGGCGTACGAGACCTTGGACGGGTCGAAGACGACGCGGACCGCCTCCGTGTGGCCCGTCAGGCCGGAGCAGACCTCTTCGTAGGAGGGGTTCTCGGTGTAGCCGCCCTGGTAGCCGACGTACGTCGTCCAGACGCCGTCCGTCTGCCAGAACTTGCGCTCCGCGCCCCAGAAGCAGCCCAGCGCGAAGTCCGCGATCTCCAGACCCTCGGGGTAGGGGCCGAGCAGGGCGTTGCCGAGGACCGTGTGGCGCGAGGGGACCTCGAATTCCGGGGTGGCCCGGCCCTTCAGGGCCTGCTCGGGGGTGGGGAGCTCGGGCGTGCGGCCGAAGATCATGTGGGTCTCTCCTCGTGCGGGACCTGACAGGGGTGCATCAAGGGAACGTGCGGGTGGGTCCCGGCATTCCGGACGGGCGGTCCCCGGTGTTCCGGACGCGGACGGCTCAGTGCGGGAGCGTCGCCGGGCTGCCGCCGTTCGCCTCGTACCCCGCCACCGCCAGCGCGCGGTACACCGCGTAGCCCTCGGCCGGGTCGGGGGACAGGCTCCAGGGCAGGGCCCCGACGTGGCCGTCCACGTGCACCAGCTGGTTCATCGCCTCCGACCAGCGCTCGCAGCGGACCAGGAAGAAGACCAGGAGGTGGCGGACGTGCGCCAGCATCGGGTCGTCCGCGCGCGCGGCGTGCACCGCGAAGAGGGCGCCCTCCATGGCCTTGGTGACGACCTCGCTCTCGTAGAAGCCGCGGACCAGATTGACCTCGGGCATGTGTTCGTAGACGGCGAAGAGCGGGAGCGCCGCGAGGAGGGAGGCCTGGGGGGCGCGCGCCGCGGCGGCCTCCGCGAAGTTGTACGCCAGCTCGCGCGAGCCGTGCCACTTCTCGCACCAGTAGTGCAGCGCCGCCAGATGCGCGCCCATGTGCGCGGGCGCGCGGTCCAGGATCTTCAGCCACAGCTGCTCGAACTCCTCGCGGGGATACGCGAGGCCGCGCGCGATGGACAGCTCGATGATGTACGGAACGGGGTCGCCGGGAGAGAGCAGCGCCGCCTGCGCGCACGCCTCCTTGGCCTCCTCCAGAATGATCCGGAACTCGTCCGTCCCCTGGGCGGCGGTCCGCCACGCCTGCTGCACGAGGAACTCCGCGTGCACCGCGGCGCCCCCCGCGTCCTTGGGCGCCTCGGCCCGCCACACCCGCAGCCACTGCCCGCCGGGGCTCTCACTCACGCCACCGGGCCGCCGCTGGAGCTCCAGCGAGGCCGCGCCCGCGAACGCCTGCACCCGCTGCCAGCGGCGCTCACCGTGCGTCTCCGTGCCCGCGAGCAGCTGCGAGGCGGCCTTCCACTCCTGCGTGCGCTGCACGAGGTCCAGGACTTCGAGGAGATCGGCGTCCGGCCCCGGCATGCGGATGTCCAGCTCCTCCTGGCGCAGAAAGCCGTAGTTCGCCGGGTCGGCGGCGTCCGGGGAGCCGGGCTCGACCTGCCGGATTCCGCCGCGCCTGCGCAGCAGCACGGGCCCGAGGACCGCACCGATCATGATCACCGCGAACAGGAACCAGAGAATCTCCATGACACAAGCGAACCAGACGGGTCCGACAATTGGCGAACCTGCCGGGACGTATCCGCACCGACCGGGCGGAAGGACCGTACGGTCGGGCGGCGGAAGTACCTTCGCGCGCATTACGCTCAGGCCGCATGAGTGACTTGCACAGCACCCCCGGCACGCAGAGTTTCGAGACCGTGGCGATCCACGCGGGCAACACGGCCGACCCGCTCACCGGCGCCGTCGTCCCGCCCATCTACCAGGTCTCGACCTACAAGCAGGACGGCGTCGGCGGCCTGCGCGGCGGCTACGAGTACAGCCGCAGCGCGAACCCGACGAGGACCGCCCTGGAGGAGAACCTGGCCGCACTGGAGGGCGGCCGCCGAGGGCTCGCCTTCGCGTCAGGTCTGGCCGCCGAGGACTGCCTCCTGCGCGCGCTGCTCGGCCCGGGGGACCACGTGGTCATCCCCGACGACGCGTACGGCGGCACGTTCCGCCTCTTCGCCAAGGTCGTCTCGCGGTGGGGCGTCGAGTGGTCCGTGGCCGACACCTCCGACCCGGAGGCGGTGCGGGCCGCGCTGACCGATCGCACGAAGCTGATCTGGGTGGAGACCCCCTCCAACCCGCTGCTCGGCATCACCGACATCGCCGCGGTCGCGCAGATCGCCCGCGAGGCCGGGGTGCGCCTCGTCGTCGACAACACCTTCGCGAGCCCCTACCTCCAGCAGCCGCTCGCGCTCGGCGCGGACATCGTCGTGCACTCCATGACGAAGTACATGGGCGGCCACTCGGACGTCGTCGGCGGCGCGCTGGTCGTCGACGACGCGGAACTCGGCGAGGAGCTGGCGTACCACCAGAACGCGATGGGCGCCGTCGCCGGGCCCTTCGACGCCTGGCTGGTGCTGCGCGGCATCAAGACCCTCGCGGTGCGCATGGACCGGCACAGCGAGAACGCCACCAAGGTCACCGAGATGCTGACCCGGCACGCGCGCGTGACGCGCGTCCTGTACCCGGGCCTTTCGGAGCACCCCGGTCACGAGATCGCCGCCAAGCAGATGAAGGCGTTCGGCGGGATGGTGTCGTTCCAGGTCGAGGGCGGCGAGGAGGCGGCCGTCGAGGTCTGCAACCGCGCCAAGCTCTTCACCCTGGGGGAGTCCCTGGGCGGTGTCGAGTCCCTGATCGAGCACCCGGGCCGCATGACGCACGCCTCGGTGGCGGGCTCGGCCCTGGAGGTCCCGGCGGACCTCGTGCGTCTCTCGGTGGGCATCGAGTCGGCGGACGACCTCCTGGCAGACCTGAAGCAGGCACTGGGCTAGCCCCTACGGCGCGCGCCGGGTGATGCGGGGCGACGGGTGAGCGCGTGGGAGAGACCCGCTCACCCGCTACCAGCGGGTAAGGGGCGGGGTCGTATCCGCGGGCCGCTCCACCCAGGGCTCGGCTACGGACGCCCACACCGCGAACGCGACGACGGCGGCCACCAGGACGAGCCACAGAATCCGCCGCACCACCTGGCGCCGCCGCATCAACCGCCCGCCCCGCCGCACCGCCTCGCCGAACAGCTCCGGAGGCACCGGCTGCTGCGCGCCCTCCAGGAGACGCCGGACGGCGATCTCCTTGCGCTCGTACTGACTCATGACGGCACCGCCCGACTCATGACGGGCCCGCCCGACTCATGACGGGCCCCCAGCTCACGACGGCACCGCCCGATTCACGACGGGCCCCCGGCTCACGACGGGCCCGCCCGATTCACGACGGGCCCGCCCGGCTCATGACGGGCCCCCAGGCTCATGACGGCACCGTCCGACTCATGACGGGCCCCCGGCTCATGACGGGCCCCCGGCTCACGACGGGCCCGCCCGGCTCATGACGGCACCGCCCCGCTCAGCGCCCGCGCCGGCGCCGGTCCGCGCGGCGGGTGCAGGACCGTCGCCATCGCGCGGGCGCAGATCGACGAGACCCGGTCGGCGGGCAGACCGAGGAGCGCCGCGGTCTGCTCCTCGGCCACCCCTTCGTACATCCGGAGCACGAGAATCAGCCGCTCCTGGGAGCTGAGCCGCTCCAGGACCCCGCCGTGGCCGCGGTGGCGGCGCCAGGCGCCCCGCGCGAAGCGGACGGCGACCTGCTGGCGCGTGCGGTCGTAGGGGTCCTCGCCGCGCAGCCGGTCCCACGACGCGTACGTATGCGCGAGGGCGGCGGTCAGCAGGGCACGCGCGCGTGGGTTCTCGTCCGGCGGCTCGGCGGTGAGCAGGGTCGCGGCATGCAGGAGCCGCCCTGCCGCGCCCGCGACGAACGCCTCGAACTCCCGGGCACGGCGGGCGCTCTGGAGCGCCTGCCGTTCTCGCACCGCGCCTCCCGGCCGGAGGGAAGGGGGGTCCCGGTCTCATATGAGGCCAGACGCGGGGCCGGGGTCAAGACTCCGGAGTGGCCGGAACCTCACCGCCGGGCGCCGCGTGTGACATCTGGCGCGCGGAGAGGGCGGAATTGAAGCGTGTGAGGAGCGCGCAGAAGCTCTCGCGCTCCTCCGGGTCCCAGTCCTGCGTCAACTCGGCCATCAGCTCGCGCCGCGACGAACGCACCTCGTCGAGCCGGGCCTGGCCGCGCGGCGACAGCTGGAGCACCACGGCCCGCCCGTCCTCGGGGTGCGAGGTGCGTTTGACGAGTCCGGTGTCGACCAGCGGGGCGACCTGCCGCGTGACCGTCGACGAGTCGATGCCCATGCTCGCGGCGAGCGCCTTGACACCCATCGGGCCCTCCTTGTCGAGGCGGTTGAGCAGCAGATACGCGGCGCGGTCCATGGAGTTGCGGACCTGGCCTACGCCGCCGAGGCGGGTCTGCTCCGCGCGGCGGGCGAAGACCGCCACCTGGTGCTGCAGGCTGTCGAGGAGGCCGGGTTCACTGGCGGTCGTCATGTCCGGAGTTGTGGGCATGGCCGGGGGCTCACTTCATGCGAGGGCGGTGGGTTGGGGGACAGGGTACGCGGACACGGCGCGTACCGTACCTGCGCTGCGCAAACCTACGCGCAGAACGGTCTCGTCCCTTGGTCACGGCGAGAGGTCTCGCGCGTCGGCTGCGAGACTTGCCGACATGAGCTACCGCACGCCTGTCCCCTTGCCGACGGTCACCCTCGACGATGTGCGCGGCGCGTGGAAGATGCTCTCCGGAGTGGCCCGGACCACGGCGATGGAGGGCAGCAGGCACCTGTCGCAGCTGGTGGGCGCCCCTGTGCACCTCAAGTGCGAGAACCTCCAGCGCACGGGTTCGTTCAAGCTGCGCGGCGCGTACGTACGGATCGCCGGCCTGCTCCCCGAGGAGCGCGCCGCCGGTGTCGTCGCCGCCAGCGCGGGCAACCACGCGCAGGGCGTGGCCCTGGCGTCCTCGCTGCTAGGCGTGCGCTCCACGGTGTTCATGCCGGCCGGGGCGCCGCTGCCCAAGGTCGCGGCCACCCGGGAGTACGGCGCCGAGGTCCGCCTGCACGGCCAGGTCGTCGACGAGACGCTGGCCGCCGCCCAGGAGTACGCGCGCGAGACGGGCGCCGTGTTCATCCACCCCTTCGACCACCCCGACATCATCGCCGGGCAGGGCACGGTCGGCCTGGAGATCCTGGAGCAGTGCCCGGAGCTGCGCACCCTCGTCGTCGGCGTGGGGGGCGGCGGCCTCGCGGCGGGCATCGCGGTGGCGGTCAAGGCGCTGCGCCCGGACGTGCGGCTGGTCGGCGTGCAGGCGGCGGGCTCCGCGGCCTATCCGCCCTCGCTCGCCGCCGGCCACCCGGTGTCGATCGCCAACCCCGCGACCATGGCCGACGGCATCAAGGTCGGACGCCCCGGCGACGTGCCGTTCCAGCTGATCGAGGAGCTGGTCGACGACATCGTGACGGTCTCCGAGGACGAGCTCTCCAGCGCCCTGCTGCTCTGCCTGGAGCGCGCCAAGATGGTCGTCGAACCGGCGGGCGCGAGCCCCGTCGCGGCCCTGCTGAGCAGCCCGAAGTCGTTCGAGGGCCCCGTGGTCGCGCTGCTCTCCGGCGGCAATGTGGACCCGCTCCTCATGCAGCGCATCCTGCGGCAGGGCATGGCGGCGGCGGGCCGCTATCTGTCGCTGCGGCTGCGCCTGACGGACCGCCCCGGCGCCCTCGCCACGCTCCTCGGCGTGCTGACCGTGGTCGACGCCAACGTCCTCGACGTGAGCCACGTACGCACTGATCCGCGCCTCGGACTGACGGAGGCCGAGGTGGAGCTGCACCTGGAGACGAAGGGGCCCGAGCACTGCGCGGAGGTGGGCAAGGCGCTGCGCGAGGCGGGTTACACGGTCATCGGCTGACACCTAAGCTTTTCCCCAGGAAAGGACTCACATGCCAGGCGCCATCTACGCCGAAGGCCTGGTGAAGACCTTCGGCGACGTAAGGGCTCTGGACGGCGTCGATCTCGATGTCCCGGAAGGCACCGTGCTCGGACTGCTCGGGCCGAACGGCGCGGGGAAGACCACCGCGGTCCGCTGTCTGACGACGCTCCTGACACCCGACAGCGGCAAGGCCGTCGTCGCGGGCATCGACGTCCTCAAGCACCCGAACGAGGTGCGCAGGTCGATCGGCCTTTCCGGGCAGTTCGCCGCCGTGGACGAGTACCTGACGGGCCGCGAGAACCTCCGGATGGTGGGGCAGCTCTACCAGCTGAAGGCCAAGGAGGCCAAGGCGAGGGCGGCCGAGCTGCTCGACCGGTTCCACCTCGCCGACGCCGCCGACCGCCCCTCCAAGACGTACTCAGGAGGCATGCGCCGCCGCCTGGACCTCGCGGCCGCGCTCGTCGTCTCGCCGCCCGTGATGTTCATGGACGAGCCCACCACCGGCCTCGACCCGCGCAACCGCCAGCAGCTGTGGGAGGTCATCCAGGAACTCGTCGCGGGCGGTACGACGCTGCTCCTGACCACGCAGTACCTCGAAGAGGCCGATCACCTGGCGCACGACATCTGCGTCGTCGACCACGGCCGCGTCATCGCCCGCGGCACCTCCGACCAGCTCAAGGCCAGGACCGGCGGCGAGCGCGTCGAGGTCGTGGTGCACGAGCGCGAGCACATCGCCGCCGCCGCCGAGGTCCTGCGCGGCTTCGGCAAGGGCGACGTGGCGGTCGCCGTCGCCGAGCACACGCGCAAGCTCACCGTGCCCGTCAGCGGCGGCGCCAAGCTGCTCGCCGAGGTGATCCGCGAGCTCGACATCCGCGGCGTCGGGATCGACGACATCGGCCTGCGCCGCCCGACCCTCGACGACGTCTTCATCTCCCTCACCGGCCATGCCGCCGAGCTGGAGGCCGATAAATGAGCACCGTCACCGACACCGTGCGCAAGGCGGGCCCCAGGCCCACGGGCGGCATCGGCCAGTCCGTCAGGGACTCCCTGGTCGTCGCCCGACGGAATCTGATCCGGATGACCAGGATTCCCGAGATGGTCCTTTTCGGGCTCATCCAGCCGGTCATGTTCGTGGTGCTGTTCAGCTACGTGTTCGGCGGCTCCATGAAGATCGGCACCAGCACCGACCCCGCCGTCTACCGCAACTTCCTGATGGCGGGCATCTTCGCGCAGACCGTCACCTTCGCCACCGCGGGCGCCGGGGCCGGCATCGCCGACGACATGCACAAGGGGCTCATCGACCGCTTCCGGTCGCTGCCCATGGCGCGCGGCGCGGTCCTCACCGGGCGCACCATCGCCGACCTCGTGCAGACCGCGCTGACCCTGCTCGTCCTCGCGGTCGTGGCGCTGCTCGTCGGCTGGCGCGCCCACGAGGGCGTGGGGAAGGCCCTCGGCGCCTTCGGGCTGCTGCTCCTGCTCGGCTACGCCTTCACCTGGGTCGGCGCGCTCATCGGCCTCTCGGTGCGCACCCCGGAGGCGGCCACTTCAGGCGGCCTGATCTGGCTCTTCCCGGTCACGTTCATCTCGAACGCGTTCGTGGACTCCCGCCAGATGACGCCGTGGCTGCGCCATGTCGCCGACTGGAACCCCTTCAGCGCGACCGTCCAGGCCTGCCGCGAGCTCTTCGGGAACCCCGGCGTCTCCGGGTCCACGGCCTGGCCCATGGAGCATCCGGTCTGGGCCTCGGTGATCTACTCGGTCCTGATCGTCCTGATCTTCCGCACCCTGGCGGTCCGCAAGTACCGCTCGGCGACGGCCTGACACGCGACCTGGCCCCCGCACTCGAGGTGCGGGGGCCAGGTCGCCAGGTCCGGTGCGGCTACGCCTGGTACGGCTTGGCCTCAAGGATCTTGACGGAGGCGAGCTTGCCGTTCGGCAGTTCGTACTGCGCGTTCTCGCCGATCTTCTTGCCGTTCACGCCGGTGCCCAGCGGGGACTGCGGCGAGTACGTCTCGATCTCGTCGCTCGCGTACTCCCGGGAGGCGAGCAGGAACGTCACGGTGTCGTCCTCGTCGCCGTCGAAGGCGATGGTCACGACCATGCCGGGCGCCACCACGCCGTCGGCGGCCGGGGCCTCACCGACCTTGGCGGTCTCCAGGAGCTGGGTCAGCTGGCGGACGCGGAGCTCCTGCTTGCCCTGCTCCTCCTTGGCCGCGTGGTACCCGCCGTTCTCGCGCAGGTCCCCCTCCTCACGCGCTGCCGCGATCTTGGCTGCGATCTCGGTGCGCGCGGGACCAGACAGGTACTCCAGCTCGGCCCTGAGCTGGCTGTACGCCTCCTGGGTCAGCCAGGTGACGTTCTCGCTGGTCTGGGTCACAGGTGCTCCTCGTAGGTACTGGGAATACAAAGCATCGCCCTACCCAGAAGGATGTTCCCTCACGGGTGGGCGAAACCACGAGCCTAACAATTCAGGTGCGCCAAGGGGAGGACATAAGCCATCAGAATCACGTCAACGCAGGTGAGGCCCGCAAAGGCGGCCTCGGGACCGCCGTGTCAGTCGGAGTGGCAGCCGAGCAGCTCGACGCTGGTCGCCTTCGCGGTCGTACGGAGCGTGACGACCTTGTCGACACGGCCCTCGCGCTGGTCGAAGCGGAAGTCCGCGCGGCCCACCTCGGCGCCGGACTCGGCCTGCGAGCGCAGGGTGCAGTAGCCCTTGGCGTCGGCGTCCTTGCGCACCTCGAGGTGCGCCTTGACGGTGCTGGCCGAAACGACGTCGAACTTGATGACCTCGGCGCTGACCTTCGTACCGTTGACGTAGTCGTAGCCGAACCAGCCGACGACGCCGAGCAGGGCGACGCCGAGCACGGAGCCGATGATCCGCAGCTTGCGGTCGGCGGCCTCGTCGGCCGTGCGTGAGCGGCCGTACCGCCCCTCGGGAAGAGCCGTGGAGGAGCCCTCGGAAGGCCCCTCGGGGAGCCTCGAACCCACCGCCGCCATGATCGTCCTCCAGGAACAGGGGATGCCGGAATTTTCCGCCCCCCGGTTCCGTCACTATAGAAGCCGCGTGTTGCGCCGGATCACGAGGGCGCCCGACAACTTGAGGATCGAGTCTTGACTGAGCAGCTGCGTTTGATGGCCGTTCACGCCCACCCCGACGACGAGTCGAGCAAGGGCGCGGCCACCATGGCCAAGTACGTGTCCGAGGGGGTGGACGTGCTCGTCGTGACCTGCACGGGCGGTGAGCGCGGCGACATCCTCAACCCGAAGCTCCAGGGTGACGCCTACATCCAGGAGCACATCCACGAGGTGCGCAAGAAGGAGATGGACGAGGCGCGCGAGATCCTCGGCGTCAAGCAGGAGTGGCTCGGCTTCGTCGACTCGGGGCTGCCCGAGGGCGACCCGCTGCCGCCGCTGCCCGAGGGCTGTTTCGCCCTGGAGGACGTGGACAAGGCCGCCGGTGAGCTGGTGCGCCAGATCCGTTCCTTCCGTCCGCAGGTCATCACGACGTACGACGAGAACGGCGGGTATCCGCACCCCGACCACATCATGACCCACAAGATCAGCATGGTGGCGTTCGAGGGCGCGGCGGACGCCGAGAAGTACCCCGAGAGCGAGTTCGGCCCGGCTTACCAGCCGCGGAAGCTCTACTACAACCAGGGCTTCAACCGCCCGCGCACCGAGGCGCTGCACCAGGCGATGCTCGACCGCGGCCTGGAGTCGCCGTACGGGGACTGGCTCAAGCGCTGGGACGAGTTCGAGCGGGTCGAGCGCACGCTGACCACGCACGTCCCGTGCGCCGACTTCTACGAGATCCGCGACAAGGCCCTGATCGCGCACGCCACGCAGATCGACCCCGACGGCGGCTGGTTCCGCGTCCCGATGGAGCTCCAGAAGGAGGTCTGGCCCACGGAGGAGTACGAGCTGGCGAAGTCGCTCGTCGATACTTCCCTCCCCGAGGACGACCTCTTTGCGGGCATCCGCGACAATGCCTAGCGTGAACGCACATCTGGCAATGACGCATCTCGTCCCTCTTGCCAAGGAGGTCGACGACGACAAGGTGACCCCCGGCGTCCTCGGATTCATCGTCTTCGCGGTGATGGCCCTGGCCGTGTGGGGCCTGATGAAGTCGATGAACCGGCACATGGGGAAGGTCGACTTCAAGGAGCCGGAGACGGCCGGTACGGGCGAGAAGCGCGCTGACAAGGAGACCTAGAGAGGATCCAGTTTTCGCCAGGTTTGCGTAGTGGGTCGCGGTTTCGGGCTTAATTGCCAAGATGGCTGCTGTCCCCGTGGGGCGCCGGCCCCGGCTTGCCGGGCGGGCGCCAACATGCAGCGTCATCCAGGGAAGGAAAGCCCGATGGCGAACGAGCTCAAGTACGGCGACCAGATCCATCTGCAGAACGGCTACAACGGCTGGCAGGGCGGCTACCTCGACACCAACGGCCACAGCACCGCTTCGGGCGGCAAGTACCAGGTGTCGACCACCGCCACACCCGCCCGCGCCAAGGGCACGGGCACCTGGGAGATCCTCTCCGCGTCCGGCAAGGCGGCCGGCCAGCCCGTGGCCAGCGGTGATGTCGTGTACCTGCGCAACCTCTACGGCGGCGACGGCGGCTACCTCGACACCAACGGCCACGCGAGCGACGCGCAGAAGAACGCGGGCGCGAAGTACGACGTGTCCACCTCCGAGGCCCGGGACCGGGCCGCGGGCACCGGCCGCTGGCGGATCTTCGCCCAGGCGTCGAGCCCGGCCGACCAGAACGTCAGGGCGGGCGACATCGTCCACCTGTGGAACCTGTACGGCGACAACGGTGGCTTCCTGGAGACCAACAACGTGACCACGGCGAGCGGTGGCAAGTACGACCTGTGCACCAACGCGTACTTCAACCGCAGCTCGGATGTCGGTATCTGGAAGATCCACAGGGCTCAGGCCTGACCAGCACGCTCCGCATGCCGTGGGCCCTGGCCGCTGACAGCGGCCAGGGCCCATATGCCTTGTTGCCCTGTCAGCGGCACAGGGCCTCGTCCACGATTCCCTCGACGCGCTCCATGACCGCCTTGTCGCTCGGCTGGGTGGTCACCGCGACGTTGACGGCGCGGCCGTCGTCGGTGACGCCGCCTCGGGTCTGGTAGCCGGTGGTGCTGCCGCCGTGGCCCCAGTAGACGTCGTCGCGGCACGACAGGGGCGTGCTCACGAGACCCAGGCCGTAGCGGGCGCCGGAGGCGAAGGGGGCTCCGGCGGGGACGGTGGTGCGCATCTGGGCGAGCTGGGCCTTGGGGAGGAGGCGGCCGGCGAGGAGAGCGGTGTGGAACCGGTTCAGGTCGGAGTTGGTGGAGATCAACTGACCTGCCGCCCAGCCCCATGAGGGATCCAGCTCCGTGCCGTCGAGCAGCGGCCCGCCCGGTGCGTTCTGGTAGTAGCCCTTGGGGTGGGGCTCCCGGATGGTGGAGTCACCGGGGGCGGGGAAGTAGGTGTGGCGCAGCCCGACGGGCTTGATGACGCGCCGCTCCATCTCCGTGGCGAGGCGGTGGCCGGTGACCTTCTCGATGATCAGTCCGGCCAGTACGTAGTTCGTGTTGCTGTACCCCCACTTCTCACCGGGGTCGAAGTCGGCCTTGTGCTGGAGGGCGGTGTCGAGGAGATCGTGTGGGGCGTAGTGCTTGGGCTCGTCGGCGAGGTACTTGACGTAGTCGGGAAGTCCGCTGGTGTGCTGGAGGAGCTGGCGGACGGTGATGCGGCGTCCGTCGATGCCGTCCCCGCGGACGAGGCCCCGCAGGTGCGTGTCGACCCGGTCGTCGAGGCCGACCTTGCCTTCCGCGACCAGTTGCAGCATGACGACCGCGGTGAACGTCTTGGTGTTGCTGCCGATCCGCACCTGGCCGTCCCGGGGCACCTTCGAGCCGGTGGCCAGGTCGCCGACGCCGGCGGTGTAGGTGCGGGTGCGGCCCTCTCGGCTCTTCACGTCTGGGCTCTTCACGCTCGCCAGGGCGGCCGGCACGCCGTCGTCGTGGACCAGCGCGTTCAGGCCCTGCTGGACGCGGTCCGGCCTGGCGGACGCCGCCGCGGGCGGCGCCAGGGCGCCCAGCGCCAGCACGCCGACGGCCACCGCGGCCGTGGCCGACACGACCGCGCGCCGACCGCCCCGCCACCCCGGAGAACGAAACCTCTGCCATGCCTGTTCACGCACTGAGCCAACTCCTACGGGATCACGGGACCACGGAATCGAGGGAGGCCGACGGCGTCCGCCGGGCCCGGACCCAGCATGTCCGGACGTGATCACCCGCGACGATCCTGCTGCCGCCCGGCTCCCGGTGGGGCTAACCCCCGCCTCCCGTGGCTCACCGTCCCGGCACCGCGACCCCCATCACCTCCCGCGCGTGCCGGCTCGGAACCATGCCGAGCCGCCATGCCTGCCAGCCCGTCTCCAGGTCGGCGCCGCGCTCCAGGAGCAGGCCGTACGCCTGGACGTAGTCGGCCAGTTTGCCGTCGCGGGTCGGGTGGTCGGCGCGGGCCAGCTGGTTCAGCTCCTCCTGGGCGACGGCCGTGCCGATCTCCCAGCCGCCCGGCGAGGCGTACGGCAGCAGGGTGCAGCGCAGGAAGCGGGCCCAGTCGGCGCCGCGGTCGTCGCCGTACGACGTGAACAGGCTGATCGCCTCGTCGCAGAGGGCGAGCGCCTGCTGCGTACGGGAGTTGCCCGCGTCCACGACCACCAGTTCCAGGCAGGTCCACGCCTCGCCGTGCGCGACGCCGATCCGCTGGAAGTCGGCGCGGGCGTCGACCAGGAGCTGGCGGGCGAAGCCGGAGTTGCGCAGCGAGCCGGTCTGCGCGGCGCGCTGGTCGCGGGTCACGCGCGCGGAGTGGTGGCGGGCGCACGCCAGGCCGTACACGTCCCGCATCCGGGAGAACATCGTGCGCGCCCGTTCGAGCTCCCGCACCGCCTGGTCGAGGCTGCCGGTCTCCTCCAGGGCCTGGCCGAGGTAGTACAGGGACCAGGCCTCGCCGCGCGCGTCCTCGTTGTCGCGGTGCCGGGACACCGCCTGGCGCAGGCCCTCCACCGCGGGCGAGGGGTCGCCGTCCACCAGGCGGGCCCGCGCGAGCTGTGTCAGCGCCCAGGCCTCGCCGCGCGCGTCGCGGGTGCGGCCGTACAGGTCGAGGGCGCCGCGCAGCTCGCTCTCCGCGCTCGGTACGTCGCCCATGCGCAGGCGCAGCTGGCCGAGCTGGAAGTGCGTCCACGCCTCGCCGTGCACGGAGCCGCTGTCGCGGTGCAGGGTCAGCGCCCTCTCCAGCATGTCGAGCGCGTGTGCCAGATGGGCGCGGTCGCGCTCCACCGCCGCGAGCGCGTGCAGCGTCCAGGCGCGGTCGCCCGCCAGCTCGTCGGCGGCCTGGAGGTCCAGCGCCTCCGTCAGCCGGGCCGCGGCCTCCGTGAGGTTGCCCTGGTGGTGCAGGGTGATGCCGAGGGAGCCGAGCGCGCGGGCGGCGGCGGCGTCCTGGTGGGCCTCGAAGTAGAGGTCGACGACGGAGTTCAACGTCGTACGCGACTGGTCGAGTTCGCCGAGCTGGCGGGCGGCGATGCCCGTGCGCCACTGCACGCTGCGGCCGAGCAGGCCCTGGTCGATGGCCTGGGTGAGTTCGTTGATCTCGCCGAGGCGGTAGAGGTCGCCGCGCAGCAGGCAGTAGTCACACAGGGCGCCCAGGAGGTTGAGGACGGCCCGCTGGTCGACGCCGTCCGCGTGTCGCAGCGCGGCCGTGATGAACGTCGACTCGTCGTCCAGCCAGCGCAGCGCCGCGTCGAGCGAGGCGAAGCCGTGCTGCCCGAACTGGTCCGCCCTGGTCGACGTCTTGCCGTCGACCAGGCGGATCACCGTGTCGGCCAGCTCGCCGTAGCTGGCGATGAGCCGCTCCTGCGCGGCGGTGCGCTCGGCGGGCTCCTCCTCGTCGAGGAGGCGGGCCTGGGCGAAGGAGCGTACGAGGTCGTGCAGGCGGTAGCGGCCGCCCCGGAGCTGGTCCACCAGGCCGGCCCGGGAGAGCGCGGTCAGCTGGCGGCCCGCCTCCTGCTCGTCCGTGGCGAGCAGCGCCGCCGCGGCGGCCGGGCCGAGCGAGGCGCGCCCGGCGAGCGCGAGGCGCCGCAGCAGCCGCCGGGCGGACTCGGACTGGTCGGTGTGGCGCAGCCACAGGACGCGCTCCACGGGGCCGACCTTCTCGGCGGGGCCGTACGCCGCCAGGTCGGCCGCCAGCTGGCGTGGCGAGCGCGGGCCGAGCGCGGAACCGGCGGCGCGCAGCGCGAGCGGCAGACCGCCGCACAACTCCCTTACCGCGTCCGCCGATTCGGCGTCGTAGGGCCCGGGAAGCTCCTCGGCGGACTCCCGGAGCAGCTCTTCCGCGCCCGCCTCGTCCAGCGCCTCGACCGGGAGGCGGTGCACCCAGGCGGGCAGGTCCGCGGGGAGCTCCAGCGGCTCGCGGGCGGTGACCAGGACCAGGCTGTCGGAGCGCTCCGGCACCAGGGTGCGGACCTGCTCGGCGTCGCCGGCGTCGTCGAGGACGATCGCCACCGCGACGCCCGTCAGATACTGGTGGTACAGCTCGCTGAGCCGTTTGACCTGCTGCTCCTGCGAGGAACGCTCCCGGAAGAGCAGCTGCTCGCGCGGCGCGCCCAATCGATTCAGCAGATGCAGCAGCGCGTCACGCGTGGACAGCGGGGTCTCCCCCGGGGCGTCGCCGCGCAGATCCACCACGCACGCGCCCCGGAACTGGTCCCGCAGATCGTGCGCGGCCCGCACCGCCAGCGAGGACCTGCCCGAGCCCGGCGCGCCGTACAGCATGACGACCGTGGGCCGCGTGTCGGTGCTGGCACGCGCCGCGTGCACCCACTGGGCGATCCGCCCCAGCTCGGCCCTGCGGCCCGCCAACGGCGCCTGGCTCACAGGCAGTTGATCGAAGGACTGCTGGAGTACGGAGCGTCTGCGCGCCGCCGCGCTCTTGTCCGTGCCGCGCAGCTGGGGCGCGGCGGTCTTCGCCGTCCGCGTGCCCGTCGACGCGGTGAGGACACGCTGCTGGTCGATGAAGGGCCGGATGCCCCGCACCTCGAGCGCCGTCAGCCACTGGAGCCGCAGCTGCTCGGGCCCGCCCGGCTGGCTGAGCGCCCCGGCGCGGCGGCTGGCCGCCGGCACATGGGAGGCGGTCACCTTCAGGACCGTCGCCGCCGCGCCCGCCACGGCGACGACCGCGCCGGTGGCGAGAGCCGTGCCGACGCTCGTGCCGAACGACAGGTCGGACACGCCGGCCGCGACGGCGGCGACCACCGCCACCAGCAGGGGCGTTCCGGCGCCCTCGCGCGCGTACCGCTGCCCGAAGGTGAGCCGCCCGGCGTCCGACTCGTCGAGCGCCCGGGTGTACGTCTCGTACTCCTCGGCGGCCGTCTGCGCCATGGCGTCGAGCGCGCCGCGCGCCCGCGAGAGCAGGACGCTCCCGTCGACGCGCCCGCCCGAACGCCGCACCTCCTCCTCCACGGCCCGTGCCAACAGCCGCTCGGCGTCGGCCCGATGGCTGTCCCGCATATGGGTTCCCCCTCCGAGAGCAACAGTCACCTGCGGCCACAAGTGTCCTGCGTACGGGGCTCCGACGCGAGGGAGTCGGCGGATCAGGGCCCGTCGTACGTGAGCCGGACGCTGCCTTCCCGAGGCCCGACACCAGACGCTGTGTGGCGAGCGCACCGCTGATCACCTGGGCGAGGGCTCCTCCGTCAGTTCTTCCTGACCGAGTCGCGTGCCCGACTTGTAGATCGTCACGACGCCGTCGTGGATGTCGTAGCGGTACGGAGGATTGCTGGCTTCGTAACCGTCACTGGTCCGCTCGGCAGGCATAGCGATGCCAGGTTCGCGCTGATCACTGAACTCGCCGAAGTAGAACAACTTGCCCCCCGCGGTGCGGCACAGTGTGATCTGTTTGTTGCCCGTGCGGAAGGCCTCGACCAGCTCGGCGCCGTCGCCGGACGGCAGCTCGTCGGCGATGCGCGTGGGACAGGAGGCGGTGGTGCTCCGGCCCGTGTCGGAGTCGTCCGGCCTGCTGGAGTCGGAGTCGGTCGCGCTGACGCAGCTTTTGCCGACGACGAGCAGCAGGGTGCCCATGACGAGGGCGCCCAGGCAGCTCGCGCAGCCGTTGCCCTTCTTCGCCGGTGCCGGTGGGGATGACCGACGCGGCCTCGGAAACGGGCGAGGTGGTGGGGTGGGGCGGCGCGGGGCGGTCGGGGTGTAGCCCGTCGCGGCGGTGGGCGGCGGGTGGAAGAGACTCTCGGGACGCGCGCTCGACGTCGCGCGCATGGAGCCTGCGGAACCGGCGGAGGACGGGCGCCCCGGGGCCGGTCGCTTCGAGGCGGTCTTCTTGGCCGCCGATGCCGACGACGGCGTCGTCTTCTTCGGTGTCCGCTTCTTGGGCGCCGGCTTCTTGGGGGCCGGTTTCGCCGAGCCGCCCGAGGCGGGTTCGGCAGACGTGGGCGGAGACTTCTTCACCGCCGGTTTGGCCGCGGGCTTGGTCGCCGCCTTCCAGCTGGTGTCACAGGCGCGGCAGGACGTGTCCTCCTCGCCGTTGTTCGTGTCGCACTTGGTGCAGCGCCATTCCGCCCTCGGCTTTGCCGGTGAGGGGCGTCTGGCCGTCGGCCGCGGAGCGCTCTTGCGGGGCGGGGCGGCGGCAGGGGCGGAGGCGGGCGCACGTCGGGTGCTGCCGCAGATCGTGCAGGCCCTCTCCGCGGGCTTGTTGACGATGTCGCAGTCCGCGCAGCGCCAGTTGGCCGTTGCCGCCACCCTTGTACTGCCTTTCCTTGTCATGTGGTTGCGTGGGGCGGGGACCCCTGCTCAGTCGGCGTCGTTCTCGATCCGGTCCATGAGCTCGCCGAAGAGCTCCTCGGACGCGGGGTCGGCCGGTACCAGGACCCAGCCGCCCGCCCCCGCGGGGACCCGGGCGAGCTCGGCCGCCTCGTCCTCGTCGGCCTGCCGGTCCGGTACGCCGTGCTCGCGCCGCAACCGCTGGATCAACTGCTCGGCGCCCTGGACGTGGGCGGATGGAACGCCGACCCGCACCACGATCAGGTCGGGCGCGTCGGACGGCGCGCTCCTGAACCGGAACACCACCTGGCCGGAACGGTCGTCCGAGGTGGGTCGCAGGGATGCCTCGATACAGCGTTCAGCCTTGACCTCCAGGTCCGCGGCGTCGGACCAGCGCAGCCCCAGGACGCCCTCGTCGTATGTGAGGCGGAATCCTGGCCACTCCAGCTGTTGGATCACAGGCTGTTCGCGATGGTCTCGATGATCTCGTCCATTTCGAACTCCTCCAGGCCCTCACCCGCTTTGGACTCGAAATGCAGGGTGAGGTCCCATTCTTCGGAGATCGGGTCCTTCCACGGCTCCTGGTCCGGCGCGAACAGGACGAGCCGCTTGGCCGACTGCTCCATGACGGCGGTCTGGCTGCGGGCGTAGCCCCACTGCTCGAAGAGGTCGTCGATGCTGCGCGGGATGTCGGTCGGGTACGCCTGCGCGGAGGCGCCCGCGGTGCCGAGCGGATGAGCGGGGGCGTCCGTGAACATCACGATGACGTGGCGCCTGCGGTCCAGGCCTGTCTCCCACGGGGAGTTGATGGCGAGGGCGAGCGCTTCGAGGCCCGACTCCGGGATATCACCGCCGCCGCCCGCGTCGATGCCACGCACGAACTGTTCGAAGTCCTTGGCCTGGTCGGGAAGGCGGAGGAAGTCCGTCTGTTCGATCGCCGTCGCCGGGTCGTCACCGAAGTCCCGGAACGCGATGGTCTTCAGACGCAGCTGGCTGATGGCCTTGCCCTTCTTGGCCATGACGTCGTTGAGCCTGTCGTGGAACTGCAGCGCACTCGACTTCACGTTGTCGAGAACGGGGAACATGCTGCCGGTCGCGTCGATACAGAGCACGATGTCGACGGCGTACTGCAGATTGCCCCGGTACTGGTCGTTGGTGGCGTTCATGTACGGCTCCTGGTTCACAGTGTGTCGCGGTCCCGGCCGCGGTCGCCCAGATTGATGCGGACGCGAGAGGACCGGGGAACGGGCGGGGTGTCCGCAACCGGCGCCGTGTCCGGCTCGCGGAAAGCGGACGCGGGCTCGGCCGACGAGTGGGCGGGGTCGCCCGTGCGCGGCTTGAGGTTGGCGCGGACCCGGCTCGTGCGCGGTCGCGGTGCCGAACTTTCCTCCGGAACCGGGCTCTTCGGTGCCGCAGAGCCGGGTCGACGGTGCTGCAGTGCGCACACCTTCGGATCGGACAGGGCTTTGAGATAGGTCGCCATGCGCGGACGCTGCTTGGGATCCGCCTGGGTCATCGCCCGCAGCAGACCCTGGATCTCGTCCGACAGGCGCGGATCAAGGCGCAGCCGCTCTCCCGCGTTGACCGCGTCCGCCGGAGAGCCGAACCGCGCGTCGTAGCGCGGCAGTTCCCCCGTCAAGTAGAGGTGGGTCATCAGGCCCAGAGCGAACACGTCCACGGCGCACGTCAGCTGATTGGGACCGACGGAGTCGTCCTGCTGCAGATAGCCGCGCCACTCCGGCGATCCGTACAGGGAGTCACCGGAGATGTCCTCGGGCGCCGGCGGATTTCCCGCGACGTACGAATCGTCGAAGTCGATCAGCTTTGCCGTGTGGAACGCAGCGTCGTCCCGCTTCTGCACCAGCACGTTGAGCGGCTTCAGGTCGCCATGCACCACGTCGATGTCGTGCAGCTGCTTCAGGCTGGACCCGAGCGTCTTGAGCAGGACCATCTTCTGGCGCGGCTGCAGCGCCTGCGGCTCCTCCAGGCTGGAGGTGTCAATGCGCTCGGTGACCTTGTAGTACGTGCTGCCCTCGTGGAAGAAGTCCGTGGCGAGGACCAGATTGCCGCCGCCGGGGGCGTCGGGCCGCAGCCGCTTCATGATCGCACGGTGCCGCTCCTCGAACTCCAGCGCGAGCTGCCGCCTGATCCGCAGACTCGGCGAGTCACGGGCGTCGTCCTTGGGCCGCTTGGGCTCGAGGAACTGCTTGAGGAAGTACGAGGAACCGGACCTCTCGGCGAAGGCCCAAATACATTTCCCGCCATTGGCGTTGGTGGGCGCGGTGGTGATGCGGTATCCCGCGATCACGTCTCCTTGTTTCATACCAGCTCCTCGGGCGCGGGCGGCAGGTACGACTCGTAGCCGGGGCGGTACACCTGCCACGACTGCTCCTGCCATGCCTTGATCTGGGCCGCGGTCTCGTGCGGGTCCGCTGCGGGGTCCGGCGGCGCGGCGAGGGCGCTCGGCTCGCGGGCGTACAGGGCGGCCAACCGCGGCAGCCGGGGAACGAAGCGGGACCGCAGGTCAGCGAAGTCCTGGTAGCCGACGGCCAGCAGCGCGAGCGAGGCGTCGTCGGCTGTGAACGACTCCACCTCGCGGCGGAGCAGATGGGCCCACTCGGCTGCTCCGCCGGCTTGCCGCAGCGTGCGCAGCAGGAGGTTCTCGAAGTCGGCGGGCGTGTGGACGTAGCCGAAGAACCCGTCCGTGGCCGCGACGAGAACGCACGGCAGCGGTAGGACCAGGTGCTGGAAATCGATTTCGAAGTCCCGGTCGGCACAGACGAGATTGGTCATCGGCGGGTCGCTGCGCAGCAGTTCCAGCGCATCGCTCTCCAGGGTGTGGTCACGGGTGAGGACGTGGAGCCCGCTCTCCGGCAGCAGTGCGTACGCCCGTGAGTCCCCCGCCCACAGCGGCCGCAGCTCGATCTCCGCCCCTCCGCCGCCGATCCGGTAGTACACGCCCGCGAGAGTGGTGGGCAGCTGGCGGCGCATGGTGCCGCCGATCTTGCTGCGCCGCTGCGGCGCCTTGGCGAGGAAGTACGCCAGGTACTCGCGCAGCGATTGCGGGTCGGCGTATTGGCGGTCCCGGGTCACGTCATGGAACCAGCACTCGGTGGCGAGTCGCGCCGTGCGCGCGCCCACCCAGGCACTGGTGCGGGACGTGCCGTCGGATGCCTGCCACGCCGGGGCCGCGCCCGCGCCGCCCAAGCCGTCGAAGACGGCGATCAGGCCCTGCGCCGACTCCCAGTGGTGGGTGACGAAAGGCTCCGCGTCCTCCCCGCGGCCTGGTACCCGCTCGGTCCACACGGACAGTGCCTGGAGCGCCTTGTGCTCCTCGCCCCAGGCGAGCCGGGGCGGCGTGGTCCGGGGCGCCGCCGGTTCGCCGACCGCGGCGGTTCCTGGCGTGAGTGTCGCCGCCCCGGTACCGGCCCATGACGGCCCGAACCGAGGGGTCGGATCGGCGCTGTCTTTGCGCGGACGAGTCATCGCGGCTCCCTGCCGGGATCGTCGGGCCGGCGTTTGGCGGTGCCGCGCACTCGGCTCACTCTCGGCTTCGGCACCACGGGCGGGGCGGGACACGCGGGCGGTGCGGCGCCCGTGGCCGGCAGCGGTTCGTCCTCGGGAGGCGCGTCGGAGGCGGCGGGACGCCGACGGTGCGCCTCCCGGTCGGTGCCCCGCCGGACCGGGGCGTCGTCGGTAGCGGACCCTCGCCGACCGTCGGCCGCACGGTCTCCAGAGATCCGGCCCGCGCCGCGCGCCTTGGTGCCCTCGCGCAGCACTTCGCCCCTGACGGGCGAGGCCTCGGGGTCCTCCTCGACGGGTTCAGCCGCTGCCGGTTCGAGGGCCTGGGACAGCGAACCACGCAGCCGTCCGCGTCGTGTCGCCGTCTCGAACAGGCCATCCCCGTCCCGCAGCACCACATCCAGGACGGCCCGCTCCAGCTCGGTCTGCTCGAACGGCTCCCGGTCGCTGTCGCCGCGCTCCAGGATCATCCGCATGACCTCGCGCTTGACCTCACGCTTCTCGGCCTCGCCCTTTTCGATCCAGGCGAGCGCGGCGCGCGGGCCCTCCTGCTCCATGATCTCGGCGATGAGGCCGTCGACTCCCTCCTCGCGAATCATCTCGACGTGACGGGTGCGCCGCATGCGCGAGAGCCTGGTCTCCCGCACCACATCTCTGAAATCGCGCCCACTGGCGGCGATCTCGTCCTCATCGACCAGCAGCTCGACGTGGACGTTCCGCAGCCGGACAGCATCGTCGCCGGTGAACGAGGTGAGCGCGGTGTTGAGAGCCTGCTCCGCCTCGTGGAACTCGGCGATGTCGTAGCCCCGTGCCACCTCCCGCAGCGTCCTTCGCAGATATCCGTACATGGCGCCGCTCATGTCACGGATGCCGCGGGCGACGACCTTCGCCGGGTCCGCCACCTTGCAGACCAGGTCTACGCGGCTGCGGAAAGAGAACGTGGGGTCATGGCTGAGCAGCGGGATGTCCAGGACGAGTCGGTGCTCCCCCAGGTCCACCGTGAACACCGAGCGATAACTGCCGTACCGTGCGGACGGGATCTCCTCCCCGCTGTGGATCGTCAGCGAGGGGCCGCTGTCGCGGACCAGGACCAGGGCGCGGCCGGGGTCCGGCGGACGCAGCGGACTCGTCAGCCGCCACTTCGGCAGTTCCGCGACCTCCAGGACGGGATCGTATGTCTGTTCCTGCATGGTCTGTCCGCCACCTCGCTCGCTCACATCCACAGATCAGATCCGGTGGCGCAACCACGCCGCGTTCGCCGAGGGGCGATCGGGGTCGGCCGCCCACTTGTCGAGCCACCACAGCAGCCGTTCGCGGTGCTTGCCGGGTCTGCCGGCCACGTCGGCGAGCAGCTCCGCAACACGGTCGAGGCTCCCGGGACAACGGGACGCGTAGGTGTCGATCCACTCCCGCAGAGCCGGCAGCGCGGAGTCCTGCACCGGGCGCCTGGCCAGCGCGCGCGCCCACAGCTCCGCCACCTGCTCACCGTGTTCGGGCAGGGAGCTGAGCAGCAGGGGCACACCTTCGACTCCCGACGCCTCCGTCCCCGTCGATGGACGCTCGTACGGCTGGGAGACCGCGAAGACGAAGGCCGACAGCGTCTTGACGACCATGGGGGACATGTCCCCGGGAGCGGACCAGTCCAGGTAGCCCTCCAGGAGCGCGGCCGCCTGTCCTTGATGGACGAGGTGGACTCCGCCCCAGGCCACTGACGGCAGCGTGCCCCAGTCGTCTCCGCGGTCGAGCGCGCCGCGCAGTACGCCGACGGCACGGTCGGGGGCGGCGCGCCCGAGGATCCCGCCCACCGCGTTCGCGGCGGTGCCCGCGAGGCGCCGCTGGTACGCGGAACTGCCGCCCCGAGCCCATGCGTCCAGCAGTTCCCAGACAGCCTTGGACGATTCGGGGCGGCTGCCGGCCACTCCGAGCGCGGTCGCCGCGGCCTGCCGCTGGGGCCACGACGTGCTGCCCGCCCAACCGGTGAGGAACCGGTGCACCGCGTAGTGGTGGTCCGCCCATGCGAGGACCCCGGCGGCGACGGAGGCACGGGCCCGCACCTCCAGGTCGCGGTGGCCGAGCAGCCGGCGTAGCCATTCGAGGAAGGCGTCGCGGCGACCGTCCAGCGTGCCCCACCCGTGGACCAGGACGGCCCGGCCGAGCAACTCCCCCCGGAACCGGACCCGTGGCGGACCGCCCGCACCCAGTGGCCCCGAGCCGGTGGAGTCCAGCTGGATCCACGGCTGCTCATGGCCCAGACGGTCGGTGAACCGAAGGTCGGGCGGGGCCGGTGCGGGCGGGGTCAGGGCGGCGTGCAGCTTCACGGCGGCCTCGGCGACGGTGAGGTAACTGCTCTCCTCGAGTACGGCCGCGGCGAGCGCGAACGCGACGGCTTCGGGCGTCCGGTGCTGCTGGAACCAGGAACGGACCTGGTCGCTCGGATCGCGCAGGACCGCGACCGCCGCGGCCAGATCGCCCTCCGCGGTGATCACCGACGCGAGGCGTGCGGCGTGCCGGGCGGCGGGCTGTTCCCGCAGCGCGCTGACGGCGTCGTCGGCGTCGAGGAGCGCGTACAGCCGAGCCCGCGCGTCGGCCTCCGGCGCGTGGCCGAGCACCCGACGCTCCAGGATCGCCAGCGGGTCGGGCGGCGCGAGTTCGTGGCGGGCGAATGTCTCGTCGCCACTGGTGCTGGTGGCGGCGAGCGCGAGGTCGTGGCCACCGGTGAGGACGAGCCGGCAGCCGGCCGCACGGAGTACGGCGGCGACGGACGCCAACTGGCGTATCCCGAACTCACGGGCGCCCGGGGGCCCTTCATCGGTCTCCGCGAGGTACCCGCAGTTCGCCGCGGGCGGTTCCCACCCGGGCTCGATCAGAGCTGACGGGTCGAGCAGGCGGTGGCAGCCGCCTTCCTCGGCACCGCTGAGGGCGGCGGCCTCGGACAGCAGGTTGACGGCGGTGGCTGTACGCCCGCTGCCGGGCGGCCCGGTCAGTACGAGGAGGGCCTGCTTGCACAGGTCGTCGAGGGCTGTGTCATACCCCTCGGGCTGGACGAACAGCTCGGTGTACTCGTCGAGCTCGGCGCTGCCGAGGGGCACCGCCGCGCCCGCATGGCGGGCTGTCCCCGCGCCGCGTGCACCCCCGGTGTGGAATCCGCCGCCGAAACTGACGGTGTCGTTGAAGAGCGCCAGCGTGCCGATACGGGTCCCCGAGGCGTCGGCGTTCAAGCGTGCCGCGATGAGCTCGGCGATGGCGGACGCCCGCCGCGCTTCGGACCGCTCCGCGGCGTCGTGCCCGGCGTCCGAGGTGAGCGAACGCAGCGCGTCCGACTCACTGATGGGCCCGTCCCGCTCCTCGTCGAAGGGGAGCGTCGCGTCTTTCGGGGACTCTTCGGTGGAGGGTGCGGTGTCCTTCCGCGCGCTGTCGTACGCGGAGGCGCCGACCGGCGGCCGGGGCTCTGGTGTTGCTTCCTCGCTCAATGGATGTCGGTCTTCCGGGCTTGGCGGTAACGCGGAGCGGAGTGTGCAGGCGGCTTTCGGACGTCTACGAGATGTTCCAGTCGCCCTTGATCTCGACCTTCTCGTTGAACACCTGGGAATTCTTGATCAATGCCGCGTTGACCTGTGCGCCCCTGCCTTGGGCCGTTACGGCCTCATCCACCATGCGGCGCATCTCGTTCTCGAAGCCGCGGTCGAGCAGCATGTGGGCGGCAAGCACCCGCTCCAGGGTCTGCTGGGCGCTCTCGTCGTCGGGCGCCCGGGTGACCTCGACGAGCGCGGTTTCGGCCGCGGAGTCGCCGCGGAACCGTGCGCGGATCCGCTCGATCAGTCGAGCGCCGCCGTTCCATCCCGAACGGCCGGCCTCCTGGCCGGCGCTCTCCAACGCCCCCTTGACCACGAGCGCGACACCCGCGGCCGCAACAGCCGTCACCGGATCCATCTCATTCCCCCGATATCACCCACGGACCGATGGCATATGCGGCCCGGCCCGCCAAGGTAGGACATGTGGGTGGACCCTTGGCGAGCTTTTCCCAATCCCTGGTGCAGGTTGGCCAAAACCTGCCCGTGTGGGCTTCGCTGTTCCTTCCGATGTGCCATGAGCGCGAATCGGCCAAGCGGGGCAGAGGTGCGCAGGCCGGGCCGTCACGGAGGCGGCGGCGTGAGAGGCTGGATCGCATGAACCGGTTGGCTGGTGTGACCTCGCCTTATCTGCTTCAGCACGCTGACAATCCGGTCGACTGGTGGCCTTGGACGCCGGAGGCTTTCGAGGAAGCGCGACGGCGTGATGTACCCGTCCTGCTGTCCGTCGGCTACTCCGCGTGCCACTGGTGCCACGTCATGGCGCACGAGTCCTTCGAGGACGAGGCGACGGCCGCGCTCATGAACGAGAAGTTCGTGAACATCAAGGTCGACCGCGAGGAGCGGCCCGACGTCGACGCCGTCTACATGGAGGCCGTGCAGGCCGCGACGGGCCAGGGCGGCTGGCCCATGACCGTCTTCCTCACCGCCGACGCCGAGCCCTTCTACTTCGGTACGTACTTCCCGCCGGAGCCGCGGCACGGCATGCCGTCGTTCCCGCAGGTCCTCGACGGCGTCCACCGGGCGTGGACGGACCGGCGCGGCGAGGTCGCCGAGGTCGCCGGGAAGATCGTGCGCGAGCTGGGGGAGCGGCAGCTCACCCAGGGCGCAGGCGAGAAGCCCGGCGAGGACGAGCTGGCGCAGGCGCTGCTCGGCCTGACCCGCGACTACGACGCGGCGCACGGCGGCTTCGGCGGCGCGCCGAAGTTCCCGCCGTCGATGACGGTGGAGTTCCTGCTGCGGCACTACGCCCGCACCGGCTCCGAGGGCGCGCTCCAGATGGCCGCCGACACCTGCGAGCGGATGGCGCGCGGCGGCATCTACGACCAGCTCGGCGGCGGCTTCGCGCGCTACTCCGTCGACCGCGAGTGGGTCGTGCCGCACTTCGAGAAGATGCTGTACGACAACGCTCTGCTGTGCCGCGCGTACGCCCATCTGTGGCGGGCCACGGGCTCGGACCTCGCCAGGCGTGTCGCCCTGGAGACCGCGGACTTCATGGTCCGCGAACTGCGCACGGACGAGGGCGGTTTCGCCTCGGCGCTCGACGCGGACAGCGAGGACCCGGCGACGGGCGCGCATGTCGAGGGCGCGTATTACGTCTGGACCCCCCAGCAGTTGAGGGAGGTGCTGGGGCAGGCCGACGCGGAGCTGGCGATGGCCTGCTTCGGTGTGACGGAGGAGGGCACGTTCGAGGAGGGTGCGTCCGTTCTTCAACTGCCGGTGCCAGAAGGCTCCTTGGCCGATGCCTCGCGGATCGCAGCGGTGCGGGAGAGGCTCCTCGCCGCGCGCGCCGAGCGGCCCGCGCCCGGCCGTGACGACAAGGTCGTCGCCGCCTGGAACGGCCTCGCGATCGCCGCGCTCGCCGAGGTCGGCGCGTACTTCGACCGGCCGGACCTCGTCGCGGCGGCCGTGGGGGCGGGCGATCTTCTCGTACGTCTCCACATGGACGCCCGCGCACGGCTCGCCCGCACCTCGAAGGACGGGCAGGCAGGCGACAACGCGGGCGTCCTCGAGGACTACGCCGATGTCGCCGAGGGCTTCCTCGCGCTGGCCTCCGTGACGGGGGAGGGGGTGTGGCTGGAGTTCGCGGGGTTCCTGCTCGACCACGTCCTCGCGCAGTTCGTGGACGCGGAGAGCGGGGCGCTGTACGACACGGCGGTGGACGCGGAGCGGCTCATCCGGCGGCCTCAGGACCCCACGGACAACGCGGCGCCCTCCGGGTGGACGGCAGCCGCGGGGGCGCTGCTGTCGTACGCGGCGCACACGGGGGCCTCGCCGCACCGGACCGCGGCGGAGCGGGCGCTCGGCATCGTCAAGGCGCTCGGGCCTCGCGTGCCGCGGTTCATCGGGCACGGGCTCGCCGTCGCCGAGGCGGCGGTCTCCGGGCCTCTTGAGGTGGCTGTGGTGGGGGAGGTGCTGGGGGAGCTGCATCGGACGGCGCTGCTCGGCACGGCGCCGGGCGCGGTGGTGGCCGCGGGGCCCGAGGGGTCCGACGAGCTTCCGCTGCTCGCGGGGAGGGGGCTGATCGGGGGCTTCCCCGCGGCGTACGTGTGCCGCGGCTTCGTCTGCGACGCGCCTACGACGGAGCCGGCCGCGCTCGCGTCGAAGCTGTCCTGAACCGCCGCGCTTCCGGCGCACCCGCGCTGTTCCGCCGGCGGTGAACACCGGCCCGGACGGGCCGGGTGATCACTACCGTCCGGTCTCATGACGACAGTTACCACGCGCACGGTCGAGTACCCGGCCGACGGCCTCACGATGATCGGGCACCTCGCGCTCCCGGCCGGTGCCGGCCGCAGGCCCGCGGTTCTGGTCGGGCCCGAGGGGCCGGGGCTGAACGACTTCCAGCGGCGCCGGGCCGACGCCCTCGCCGAGCTGGGGTACGTGGCGCTGGCCTTCGACATCAACGGCGGGCGCTGGTTCACCGACCCCGGGGAGATGCTGGCGCACACGACGCCTCTGCTCGCCGACCCCGGCCGGATGCGGGGCATCGGCCACGCCGCGCTCGACGTGCTGCGCGCCGAACCGCGGACCGACCCCGACCGGATCGCCGCCGTCGGCTACGGCACCGGGGGCGCGATCGTGCTGGAACTCGGGCGCGACGGCGTCGACCTGCGCGCGATCGGCACGGTCAACGCGCTGACCACGGGCCGGCCGGGCGAGGCGGCGCGCATACGCTGCCCGGTGTGGGCCGGGGTCGGATCGGAGGACCCGATCATGCCGCCCGCGCAACGGGACGCGTTCGCCGCCGAGATGCAGGCGGCGGGCGTCGACTGGCGCCTCGTGGTCTACGGCGGCGCCCTGCACGCCTTCCACCACCCGCCGGTGGACCAGGCCGTGGTCCCCGGCGTCGGCCATCACCCACGACACGCGCAGCGAGCCTGGCACGACATCGTCGACCTGCTCGCGGAGTGCTTGCCCGGGGATTGAAAGCCCGTCCGGCGAAACCGGCGCCCACGCCAGCGCAAGCACTGCCCCGCGCCAGCGCAACCCCCGGCGCCAGCGCACCGCCGTGTGCCAGCGCATCGCCCCGCGTCAGCGCACCGCCCCGCCGAACTCCCCCACCGCCCCCGCCACAATCGCCTCAAGACGGTCGTGATGGGCGCCCCGCCAGTACACGCGGGAGCAGGTCCCGCACTGGGCGAAGACCTCGTACGTGCCCCGGGTGCCGCCCTCGAGGACATCCGCCACCTCCTCCTTCGTGGCCGTCCGCAGCTCGCCGTTGCAGGCCGTGCAGCGCGTCCAGGGGCGCAGCGGCGGGGTGAAACGGCCGAGGACGTCGCGGAGTTGTTCCTCTGGGCGGTCGCTGTAGACGTACGCGCCCGCCCACAGCTCGCGCCGCCGCAGCAGGCCCCGGTCGCGGCTCAGCAGGACGCGCCGCTCGGCCGCCGAGCGCGTGGCGAGGGCGGGGTCGCCGATGTCCGTGCTCTCGTACGCCGCGTCGACGCCGAGCAGCCGCAACCGCCGGGCCAGCGTGCCGAGATGGACGTCCAGGAGGAAACGGAGCGGGGCGCCCGGCACGGGCTGGGGGCGCGTCACCGCGCGGACCGCGACGGTCTCGCCCGCCGCCGGGACGTGCCCGGCGGCGACCTCGCGGCCGTCCACGACGAGCGCGCCGACCTCCGTCAGCGGGACGCCGAGGGACTCGACCACGTGCCCGAGCGTGGACGCGCCGTCCGTAACCACCGTGGTGGGGCCGCCCCTTCGCTCCTGCGGGACGAAGGTGCCCAGCTCGGGGGCGAAGCTGACGAGGATCTCCGGACCGTTCATACGGTCAGGATGGCACGGCGCGGGCGGCGGCCACCGGGGGTTTCACGCCTCGGCCGCCCCGGCGAACCCGCTCACCAGCATGTCCAGCGTGCGGTCCACGAGGGTGGCCAGGTCGTCCCGGTGGTCGTGCTCGGCCCAGTACGCCGCGGTCTCGGTGAGCGCGCCGATCAGGCCCATGGAGAACGCCCGCACCTCCAGCTCGCCGGGGTCGCGGCCGGTGCGCTCGGCGATGACGCGGCACAGGATGCCGCCGGTGACCGACATGCTCTCCAGCATCCGTGACCGCACGGCGGGCACCTCGATCATCAGCTTCGTCCGGAGCCTGGAGACCTCCGGCTCCTCCGCGAAGCCGAGGCCCACGGCCCCGCGCAGCACGTGCCGCAGCGACTCCACGAACGGTTCGCCGGCGGGCCGCTGCCGCAGTTCGCTCTCCAGGAGCGGGTCGAACTCGTCGGTGAGGACGATGTCCTCCTTGGTGGGGAAGTAGCGGAAGACCGTGGAGGGGGAGACCTCCGCCGCCTCGGCGATCTGCTCGACCGTCGTCGCCTCGTACCCCTGCTCCCGGATCAGCCGGTACGTCGCCTCACGGATCGCCACGCGGGTCTTGAGCTTCTTCCGCTCGCGCAGCCCAAGGCGGGGGGCGGACGCGGGGAGGGGAGTGGATGCGGCCGTCATGGCGTTCATTGTCGGGCATCCACCGGCGCCTTGCCCACGTCCCGCGGCGGCAGCCCCGGCCCGTCGCCGGACTTGGGGAGCAGCGCGGCGACGAGCAGCGCCGTCACCAGGGCGGCGACGCCGCTGACCAGCAGCACGAGGCCCATGCCGTGAACGTACGCGGCGTCGGCGGACGCGGCCAGGCGCGCGCTGCCCAGCCGGTCGGCGACAGCGTGGGCGGCGACCACCGAGTCCCCGGCGGCGTCGGCCGCGGGCCCCGGCAGCCCGCCGGTGTCCAGCTTGCGCGCGTAGGCCGAGGCGAGGAGCGAGCCGAGCAGCGCGATCCCGAGCGCGCTGCCGACCTGTCGTACGGTCATCATCAGCCCCGAGCCGGAGCCCGCGCGCTCCACGGGCAGCGCGCCGAGCGCCGAGTCCATGGCGGGCACGACCGCGAAGCCGAAGCCGAGTCCGGCCACCGACAGCCACAGGGCGGTGAAGCCGTAAGGGCTGTCGACCTCCGTACGGCTGCCGAGGATCGCGGCGAAGGCGAGCACCACGAGGCCGCCGCTGATCACCGCGCGCGACCCGAAGCGCCGTACGACGGGCTCCGCGCCCTTCGCGGCGACGAGCAGGCCGCCCATCATCGGCAGCATCCGCACGCCGGTGCCGAAGGCGTCGTTGCCGAGGACGGCCTGGAGGTACTGCGGCAGGACGAACAGCAGGCCGGACAGGACGAACATGACCAGTGTGGCCGCCATGGTGTTCAGGGAGAAGCCGCGGTTGCGCAGCAGCGTCATGTCGAGCATGGGGCGCGTCATCCGGCGCTCGCGCAGGACGAGCGCGGCCAGCAGGGCGGCGGCGCCCGCGAACATGCCGAGCACGAGGGGGTGGCCCCAGCCGCGGCCGGGGGCTTCTATGACGGCGTATATCAGCGCGCCGAGACCGGCGGCGGTCAGGGCGGTGGAGACCGCGTCGACCTTGGGCGAGGACGGGTCGCTCGTCTCGGGCAGCAGGAAGAGGCAGGCGACGAGGCCGATCGCGACCATCGGGACGTTGATCAGGAAGATCGAGCCCCACCAGAAGTGGTCGAGCAGCCAGCCGCCGACGATCGGCCCGAGCGGCGCGCCGAGCGCGGAGGCGGCCGAGACGATGCCGACGGCCTTGGTCCGCTCGCCCGGTTCGAAGAGCGCGGGCAGCACGGCGAGGGCGAGCGGCATGACGAGGGCGCCGCCCATTCCCATGACCGCGCGGGCCACCACGACGAGGGAGACGTCGTCGGCGAGGGTGCCGATGAGCGAGCCGGCCAGGAAGACGCCGAGCCCCACCATCAGGACCTTGCGCCGCCCGAACCGGTCGCCGAGGAGCCCGGCGGGGAGCATCAGCGCGGCGAAGACGACGACGTACGCGTCGGCCATCCACTGCTGCTGTCCGGTACTGGCGCCGAGCTGATCGGCCATGGTCGGCAGCGCGACATTGAGGATCGTCAGGTCGAAACCGAGCACGAGCATGCTCGCGACGAGGGCGCCCAGCGCCCACCAGCGGCGGGGGTCCTGCCGCGCGGCGGCAGGCGAGCTGATGACAGTGGCCATGAATTGAGAGTAGCTCTCAAAAGGTACCCACTGTCAATACGGACGCAAAAAGGTGGCCGCGGCTGAGAAGCCGCGGCCACCGAAGTGGAGCAAGGAGGGAGGGGAAAGATCAGCCGTGCTGGTACGCCACCAGCGAGATGCCGACGTAGTGCACGGCGAAGGCCGCGAGGGTCAGCGAGTGGAAGACCTCGTGGAAGCCGAAGAAGCGGGGGGAGGGGTTGGGGCGCTTGATGCCGTAGATCACGCCGCCCACGCTGTAGAGCAGCCCGCCGACGACGACCAGGACCAGTACGGCGATGCCGCCCGTGCGCATGAAGTCGGGCAGGAAGAAGACGGCGGCCCAGCCCATCGCGATGTAGCACGGCGTGTAGAGCCAGCGCGGGGCGCCGACCCAGAAGACGCGGAAGGCGATGCCCGCGACGGCCGCGCCCCAGATGCCCCAGAGCAGCCACCGCCCCTTGGAGTCGGGGAGCAGCAGCATCGTCAGCGGGGTGTAGGTGCCCGCGATGATCAGGAAGATGTTGGAGTGGTCGAGTCTGCGCAGGACGCCGTCCGCCCGGGGGCTCCAGTCGCCGCGGTGGTAGAGCGCGCTCACGCCGAAGAGCAGGCAGGCGGTCAGGGCGAAGACGCCGCAGGCGATCCGGCCGCGGGTGGAGTCCGCGAGCGCGGTCAGCACCAGCCCGGCCACGACCACCGCGGGGAACATGCCGGCGTGCAGCCAGCCGCGCATCTTCGGCTTCGCGGGCAGTGGCATCGACTGCGGGGGCGGGACGAGGGAGGGGGCGTCCTCGGGTTCCGGGATCGCTTCGGAGACGGAGGCGGTCATGGTCCGATCGTACCTACGGGCCCGTAGGTCGGGCATCAACCAGATGTGAACCGGTCATCAAATCGGGTGGAACCCCGCCCTCGCACCCCGAAGGTGTACAAGTGGCGATGCTCACGCCGCTCACGTGTGAAGCCCTCTGGACAGATGGGCGGCCACGTCGGATGATCAAATGAGTGCGGTCGGCACCGGATGAGCGCCAGAGGATCTACACGTGAAGCGTCCGGGTCGCAGCCCCCACGGGGCATACATCCTCAAAAACCCCCTCGATTAGGAGCAATCGTGGCGCGCGACATCGCGGCTCCCAGCACCGTCCCGACCAACACCGTCTCGACCACCACCGTCCCGACCGGCCACAAGGAGCTCGTCTCCTGGGTCGACGAGATCGCCGAACTGACGCAGCCGGACAGTGTGGTCTGGTGTGACGGCTCCGAAGCCGAGTACGAGCGCCTGTGCGACCAGCTCGTCGCCAAGGGCACCTTCAAGAAGCTCGACCCGATCAAGCGCCCCAACTCGTACTACGCGGCCTCCGACCCGACCGATGTCGCGCGCGTCGAGGACCGCACCTTCATCTGCTCCGAGAAGGAGGAGGACGCGGGCCCGACCAACCACTGGAAGGCCCCCGCCGAGATGCGGGAGATCTTCCGGGGCGCCGACGGCGAGGGCGGCGTCTTCCGCGGCTCGATGAAGGGCCGCACGATGTACGTCGTGCCCTTCTGCATGGGCCCGGTCGGCTCGCCGCTGTCCGCGATCGGCGTCGAGATCACCGACTCGGCGTATGTCGCCGTCTCCATGCGCACCATGACCCGGATGGGTCAGGCGGTCCTGGACGAGCTGGGCGAGGACGGCTTCTTCGTGAAGGCCGTCCACACGCTCGGCGCCCCGCTGGCCGAGGGCGAGCAGGACGTCCCGTGGCCCTGCAACTCCACGAAGTACATCTCGCACTTCCCCGAGGACCGCGAGATCTGGTCCTACGGCTCCGGCTACGGCGGCAACGCCCTGCTCGGCAAGAAGTGCTACGCCCTGCGCATCGCCTCCGTCATGGCGCGCGACGAGGGCTGGCTCGCCGAGCACATGCTGATCCTGAAGCTCACGCCTCCGCACGGAGAGTCGAAGTACGTCGCCGCCGCTTTCCCGAGCGCCTGCGGCAAGACGAACCTCGCCATGCTGGAGCCCACCATCTCCGGCTGGACCGTCGAGACGATCGGCGACGACATCGCCTGGATGCGCTTCGGTGAGGACGGCCGCCTCTACGCGATCAACCCCGAGGCCGGCTTCTTCGGCGTCGCGCCCGGCACCGGCGAGCACACCAACGCCAACGCCATGAAGACGCTGTGGGGCAACTCCGTCTTCACGAACGTCGCGCTGACGGACGACGGCGACGTCTGGTGGGAGGGCATGACGGAGGAGACTCCGGCGCACCTCACCGACTGGAAGGGCAACGACTGGACCCCCGAGTCGGCCCGCGAGGCAAGTGGGTACCGTCCGGCCGCGCACCCCAACGCCCGCTTCACCACCCCGGCCTCCCAGTGCCCGATCATCGCGCCCGAGTGGGAGGACCCCAAGGGCGTGCCGATCTCGGCGATCCTCTTCGGCGGCCGCCGCGCCAGCGCGGTGCCGCTCGTGACGGAGTCCTTCAACTGGCAGCACGGCGTCTTCCTCGGCGCGAACGTGGCCTCCGAGAAGACCGCCGCCGCCGAGGGCAAGGTCGGTGAACTGCGCCGCGACCCGTTCGCCATGCTGCCGTTCTGCGGCTACAACATGGGCGACTACATGGCCCACTGGGTCAAGGTCGGCGCGGACAAGCCCGACCAGTCGAAGCTGCCGAAGATCTACTACGTCAACTGGTTCCGGAAGGACGACGAGGGCCGCTTCGTATGGCCCGGGTTCGGGGAGAACTCCCGCGTCCTGAAGTGGATCGTGGAGCGCCTCGACGGCAGGGCCGAGGGCGTCGAGACCCCCATCGGCATCCTGCCGACCGTCGACTCGCTCGACACCGAGGGCCTCGGCCTGGCCGAGGCCGACCTGAAGTTCCTGCTCACGGTCGACAAGGAGGTCTGGCGCGAGGAGGCCTCGCTGGTCCCCGAGCACCTCAACACCTTCGGCGACCACACGCCCAAGGAGCTGTGGGACGAGTACCGCGCGCTGGTGCGGCGCCTCGGCACCGCCACAGCCGTTTCAAGGGCGAGCCCGAGCGCTTCGTGGTCCTGCGCGTCCGCTTCGAGCTGGAGGACGCTCAGGGGATGAGCGCCCCCA
>NZ_JBSFTT010000057.1:0-34223 GCF_053591415.1 Streptomyces sp. NPDC003032
CTAGCAGAGTTCAGGATCACGAGGAAAGCCGCCTCGCACCCTGCAATCACTCCAAAGAGTGACGATATGACCGGTCGGATGTTAAGGAACAAGCTCATCGAGCAGAGCGAGACCGCGTACACCGAGGCCCTCGGCCTCGCGGCTGTGGCGACCGCCATGGACGACGACGTCCTCACCCTGCAGCCCGGCGCGGGACGTCCGCGGCCGCGTCCTGGCCGACGTCCTCTACCTCGACGGCGTCTTGACCGGCGCCCGCAACCGCGGCCTGGCCCCGGCGCTCATCGAGCGCCTGGAGGACGCCGTCAGCCACGGCCACGAGTTGACCGTGCTGCCCGCGGACACCGTCCGCACCACCAGCGCCGCCGCCCTCGCGGCCGGCCACTGAGCGCCCGGGGCGGCCACAGGCATCGAACCCGGCCGCCCCGGAGCACCACTCCCCCGCCTGAGCGCATCCGACAGAGGAAAGGAACCGATGCAACCGCTGACCCTGTCCGTCGGCACCATGTGCGCCCTCATCGGGCCGCCCGGCTGCGGCAAGTCGACCTTCGCCGCCCGCTACCCCGCCAGCTGGCGCATCTGCCTCGATCTCTACCGCCTGGCCGCGACCGACTCGGAGGCCGACCAGAGTGCAACTCCAGTCGCAGCCGAGATCCAGAACCTGCTCCTGGACGCGCGACTGTCCCGGAACCTCAGCGTGATCCTCGACTCCACCAACCTCCTGCCGCACGTGAGAGCCGGACTGCTGGCCCGCGCCCGCCACTGGCAACGCCCCAGCACAGCGGACCTGTTCGACGTGCCACTCCCCGTCGTGGAGGCACAGAACACCTCCCGAGACCGAGTGGTCCCGACGCACGTTGTACGTGAACTTCATGGCCTGACGCCCACCCGCGAGCAGCTGCTCGCCGAAGGCTTCGGCACAGTCCACCTGGCCTCCGAGCTCACCACGGTAGGAGCCGGACGATGAGCTGGGCGCGTACGGCCCGCGCCCCGCATCCTCACCCGCTCACCCCTGGCGACCTGCCAGCCGGTGACGCCTGGTCCCACGGCTGCCCGGACTGCTACCTGCCCATCCAAGGCGGCAGCGCCGGCCTGGCCGCGCACCGCAACACCGTCCACAACCCCCGCCGTGACTACGGCGACCCCCGCCCTTCCATCACGATCCGGCTCGACTTCTGACAGGAGATCCGCATGGCCGTCCAGACCAGGACCGACACCTTCGCCGCGCTCCGCGACTGCTGCGCCACCGACCTCGCCGCCCTCATCGGCGACCAGGCGCCGCGCGGCACCACCCCGAACGCCTTCATCGACCTGGTCGAAGAGGTCCGCGACCTCCTCGGCACATCCAGCCTCGGTGCCTGGCAGGACGCCAGCGAGGACCTGCACTGCGCCGTCGGCTACCTCACCGACGCACTGATCAGGCCGGACTGCGACCAGCGCACGCTGCTGGCCTGGGCACGTACCCACCTGCGCGACGGCATCGCGACGGTCAGCTGATCCCTGCCCCGAGTTGAGCGCACTCTGTGCCACCCCGGCCCCGCACCCGCCGGACCGGGGCGGTCGCAGTGGCCCTCAACCACGGACAGCGAGAGGAGATGGACGTCATGCCCTTGCCCTACTTCGAGGTCGACGTCCCAATACACCGCACGGGCCAGCCCGGCCTGAGCGGTGTGCACGTTTTCACCGGCCGCGCCGACAGCCGCAGCGAGGCCGTACGGATCTCACACGAGGTCTACGACCAGGCCGCTGCCGCGGCGGCGGCTGGACTCGAGATCCCCCACGGGCGGCCGGACGGCTGGGGGGCCTGCGGCTACCGACCCGACTGGGAGCTCGACTGGCCCGCCGCAACGGCCGGCCGCTGGAACAACCCCTACAGCTGGGCCCGCGCCCTCGACGGCGACCTCGAGCTGTAGCTCCGCCCCGGGACAGCCGCACATGCTTGGCGGCTTCGTCGGCTGCCCCGGGCCCATCCATCCCGCACGAGACGAGACGGAGAACCCAAGTATGTCCTCCCTCCTGCGCGTTCAGGGCCGGTTCGGCCAGCGCGCCCTCTTACTGACCACCGCCGCCGTGCCGATGACCGGCTGGGCCTTCCACGCGGTCGCGCTGCACAAGCAGCTCGCCGCGACCCGCCGCGACCCACTGACAGGCCTGCTGCGCCGCGACTCCTACACCGCCCGCGCCTGCCGGGTTCTGGCCCGGCACGGCGACGACACGACCGTGGTCATGGTCGACGCCGACCACTTCAAGGCAGTGAACGACACGATGGGCCACGCGGTCGGCGACGCGGTCCTCACGGCGTTCGGCGCCCGGCTCGCCGCGTGGGCGGGCCCGCACGCGTCCGTAGGCAGGCTCGGGGGCGATGAGTTCGCCGTCGTCCTGGAGCTTCCCGCCGGACATCGCGAGCAGCGTCTCGCGCAGCTAGTCCGGATGCTGCACACGCCGGTCGTCCTGGACGACGGCCGCACCGTCGACGTCGGCGCCTCGGTCGGCGCCGCGGCCCCGGACACGGTCGGCTCCCGCGACCTGACCCGGCTGCAGAGGGCCGCCGATGCCGCCCTCTACGACGGCAAGCACTCCGGCCGGGCGGTCCTCGCGACGGCGCAGCACGGCACGGTGGCGTCCGTCAACGGCCGCCGGGCCGGGCGTCCGGGCACGTCGGTGTGGGGGCGCGCAGCATGAACGACGCCGCGACTCCACAGCACGACCCCGCTGCCACCGACGGCCTGGACAGCGCCGAGTACACCGCCTACCCCGCGCCGCGCGCCTCGTCCTTGTGGCACCGCCACGGTCCGAAGCCCCGGCCGCTCAGCGACGCGGAGAGGCGGCACAACCGCGAACTGCTGGTCGCCGCTCAGTGCAAGCCCCACACCGCTGCCGCGAAGGGGGGCCGGTCATGTTCACCGACATGAGGAAGGCCTTCGAGGCCGAGGCCCTCGAACTCACGCCGCTCGCCAGCACGGTGAGTGCGGGCGCTTCCGTGGTGGTCGCCCGTCACGCCCGCGACAAGGACGACCTCACCGACCTGCTGGGCGCCCTCGGCCTGCCCTGCGGTGAGGACGACCTCGTACGCCTCCTCCCCCACCTCCCCACCACTCCCGACAACACCGCAACCGGAGACACCATGCCTGCCAATGCCTTCACCGCCACCGCCGCCTCCATGCTGAGCAGCGGTGACAGCCCCGACCACGTCCGCGAGACGCTCGGGCTCTCGGAGAGCGAGCTCGCCGAAGCCGTCCAGTACGCCGGACAGCACACCTCGGACACCGGTGCAGGGGCGGGCGCGGGGGCAGCGGAGCGCGACGGCATCGACGTCCTGCTGGGCTGGGCGGAGAACCACACGTCCGCCAGCATCCGTACCCGGGCCGCTCGCGTCCGCACCGCTCTGACCGAGCTGGCCGAGCGGCGCTGCGCCGACCAGGCGCAACGCGAAGCGGAGAAGCGGGTCGCCAGGGCCAAGGCCGAACTCGAGGTCGCCCAAGCCCAGCTGCGCCAGGTGAAGGCCAGCGGCCACACCACCGCCACGAGCTCGTCGCCCTCCACCCCGGCCGCGAGTGGTGCACGCAAGCGCACCTCGCAGGAGCTGGCCGCGATCCGCACGTGGGCGCGCGCCCACGGCTACCAGGTCGCCGGCCGCGGCAACCCGCCCAAGACGGTCCTGGACGCCTACGACGCCGCCCACCACAACACCCTGGCGGAGGCAAGCTGATGGACACCAAGCCCCTCACCATCGACGGCTTCCTCGACACCGTCCCCGTACCCGGCACCTCCCCGGGCACTGCCCGGTTCGAGCTGATCGTCTCCCCCACCGACAACATCGCGGACGATGCGGCGTGGTCCTGCTCCACCGGCGACCCCCGCATCGCCCACGAGCTGCTGAACGCCCTCCAGCCGGGCGACCAGCTCCGCGTCACGGGAGTCCTCCTCCAGTCCAGCGGACCGGGCGCTCTGGCCCGGTTCACCGTCGACGCCCTGGAGGTGCTGGCCCCCGCGCCGGCGCGGGCACTTCAGGAGATGGTCCTCGACCGGTACGGCGACTACGTCGTGATCTTCGACGCCGACACCGACACGGTGCCCGTCTTCACCGCGCTCGGGCAGTGGGTCGGCTGGGCCACCAGCCCAGACGCCATCACCACCCTGATTGACATCCACGAGCGCGTGCACGGCGGTGACGCGTGATGACGACCGCCGCGCAGCCTCGCACCGTCCTAAAGCGCTTCCCCGCCGGAAGCCCCCGAGGCTCATGGACGGCGGAAGAGTACGCCGCCGCCCAGCGCGCACATGGCACAGACGCCCACGTCCTGATGGACCTCAGCAGCGACCAGTTCCTTGTGGTCACCGACGCCACTCCCCAGTAGCACCGCCCGAAGCGCCGTGCCCCGACCTCACCGGCCGGGGCACGGCGCTCCCCCATTCCCGCCCTCGGCACTCAGGAGGTTCCCTCCGTGTTAGCCACCCTTGGCCCCGCCGTTCTCGCCATCGTCGCCACCCTGCTGGGCGCGATCGTGTCCGGCCGCTTCCAGGAGCGCGCCGCCGAACGGTCCGTACGCGTCAACCACGGCGAGTCGATTCGCCGCGACCGCCTGGAGGCCGTCACCGCGCTCGCCTGCGCCGCCAGCGACCACCGCCGGGCCCTATGGATGAGAGGCGACGCCGCCCTCAAGAACGCCGGCATCGAGCGGATCGAAAGCCTGCGCAGCGAGACCCACATGACCCGCAGCGCGGTCACCCGCCCCCTGGTCGCGCTCCGCGTCCTCATCGAGGACCAGGCCGTGCGCTCCGCCGCCAACCGCATGATCACGCTCACTTACGCGATCCGGAACGCGTACGCCACCGGCGAGGAACTGACCGCCTCCCGCGACGCCGCGAAGGACGCCCACGACGACTTCGTGAACACCGCCGCCCGCTACCTGCACCCGACGAGCACCCACCCCACCATTGAGCAGGAGACCCTCCGATGATCCGTCGCTTCCGCCGCCGCGGCCCCGCCCCTAGGGCTTGTGTGACGTTGTGATCAGCCAGTTGCCTTCAGAAGGTCGTTGATCCAGAGCATCGAGGCACGGAGGTGGAGGCCGGCGAGGTAGCTCTCGGGCGTCTTGTCGTATCGAGTCGCGATACCGCGCCATGCCTTCAACTTGTTGATGAGCCGCTCGACGGTGTTCCGCTCCTTGTAAAGATCGCCGTCGTGGCGTGTGGGGCGGCCGCCCCGGCGGCCCTTCTTCTTCCGGTTGGCGGACTGGTCCCTCTTCTCCGGGACGACTGCCTTGATGCCACGTTTCCGCAGGTAAGAGCGGTTAGCGCGGGACGAGTAGGCCTTGTCCGCGGCGACAGCGTCGGGCCGGGTTCGGGGACGGCCGAGAGGCACACGGACCCGCACCTTCTGCAACACGGGGACGAACTGCGGGCTGTCGGCGGCCTGTCCTGCGGTCAGGACGAGCGACAACGGACGGCACTTGCGGTCCGCGGCGAGATGAACCTTGCTCGTCAGCCCACCACGGAATCTGCCGAGCAGGGCTTGGTTCAAGCGGAGCTTGCGCCGTCGCCTGATACGCCGCCGCTCTTCCCACTCGGGTCCGTCCCTGCCGTCCTGTCCGTTCTGTTCTGGCGGGCCGCCCCCTTTTGCCGGGCCCGCTCCTGCTCGGCGGCGGCTTCTTCAAGGGCGTCCATGACCTCCTTGCCGATGCACATCCCGGCGGCGTCATGGTGGGCGCGGGCAGTGGTGGAGTCCACGCTGACCAGGGATAAGTCCGTCTGCCCCCGGCGGGCGGCCTCCGCAATCATGCCTTCCAGAAGAGCAGAGAAGACCCCGGCGTCCCGCCAGACGCGAAAGCGGCCGTAGACCGTCGGCCACGGTCCGAACTCGGAGGGCATCTCGCGCCACTGGGCGCTGGACCGGAACCGCCAGATCACCCCTTCGAACTGCTCCCGCAGCCGTTCGGGGTACGGGCCGTACTCGCCTATCGGCAGGTACGGCTCGATGAACTCCCATTGCTTGTCGGTGAGTTGCCTACGTGTCACACCCAGCGTCCTACCAGGTCCTGCCCCGCAAGGGATCAAAACGCGAAATTGATCACGACCTCACACAGGCCCTAGTGCCCTCTCCCCCGAAGACCAAGCCGTCGTCGACCAGTTCCGTGCGACGCTCACCGCCCTGCGCAACCCCCAGCCCTGGACGCCCGGCTGTTCCCAGGACATCGCCGTGCGGATCGGGCCGTTCGTGGAACGCGCTCACCCCCGCCCCGGCGACGACCACGGCCCCGACATGATCGCCGTCGCCCTGGTCCACCCCGGAACCCCGCACGCGCTCGCCTACCTCCACGGCCACCAGCTCGGCTATGCCGAACGCGGCTGGCTGCGATGCGAGACGACCGCGATCCTCGGCTTCTGGCAGTCGGGCTACGCGATGCTCACCCACGCCGCCGCCGACCTGCCCCTGCCCGACGACGTCGGCATGCCCCCGGCGCACTACGCCCTCTACATCGAGGCCCGCAAGCGCGACGACAGCCTCGACGGCTACACCCTGCTGCGCGTCGGCCCCTACACCCAGACCCGGCACGCCCAGCAGGACTACGACCGGCTCACCACCGCGCTGGAGGGACGGGAGACAACCCTCGCACCCGGGTTCCGTGTCTCCGTGCGGTTCGGGCCGTTCGACGTCAGCGACCACCAGCTGTTCCGTGACCCGTACGAGGCCGACGCCGTCGCGCTCCTGGACGCCGCCGTCGCGGCGGTGAGCGCATGACCGCCCCGGCCCTGTACGAGATCGAGACCAGCGAGGGCGACGACGGCACCATGCACCCCGCCGAACAGATCTGGACGCCTTGCGCCGACGGGACGGCCGACCACGGGTTCATCGCCCACCAGGGCCTGTTCGTCGCCGGGATCGACAGTGGCACCGACGATGACCTCTACCCGGTTGGCTTCCTCGTCCTCGGACACCAGCGGTGGGCCGGCATCACCTCGGCCGCCGCCGCGTACATGTACCGGACCCACGGCTGGCGCAACCTCCACCTCTACCCGGGCGACGACCCCTCGGTCCTAATCCCCCGCATCCCACGCGCCGTCCACACCCACGGCGTCTTCTTACGACACCCGCACCCGGACCACGGCTGCGGATGCGAGTGGGACGACACCTGGCGCATGGTCTGGGCGCCAGCCGCCGAGCCAGGTGCCGTATCGGTCACCGCCCTACGGCACCCCGCCGCCCTGACGACAGCAGCTGGCATCCCGAATCCCGATGAAGGCGCGCCCGCGACCTGGGCAGTCTGACGACTGAAGGCCCGGTACCCCGCAGACGATCGCGGGGTACCGGGCCTTCTTGCGTTTCAGGGTCTGCCCCACGCAGGATCCCCGGCCATACACGAGCACCGTCAGCCAGGACCGACGGCTCCAACTTCACGTGCAGGTAGGTGACCACGGAGAAGGCGTCGCCGTACGACAGCTGGCCCGGCTGTTCCGCCTTGGACGGCACCGCGCTCGCCGGAGCATGAGCCGCCTGGGTATTAACGCCGTTAACGGTCGACGGCACGGAGGAGCCGGCCCGGCACCCCGCCCTCGGGATATTAGGGCGCCGGTGGGAGCCACGCGGAGGGCAATTCCAGCCCCCGGGGCAGTGGCTCTCCGGGAGAAGGCACCAGACCATGCGGCGCGTCACCGGACGCGCGGCTGAAATGGACCGTGCCACCGGCGAACCGCGCGCCGACGAAGCTGACCGTGCCGCCGGAGAACCGCGCGCCGTTGGAGCCGACCGCGCCGCCGGAGAACTCCGCGCTGCGGAAATTGACCGTGGCGCCGGAGAACTCCGCGTAGCGGAAGTAGATCACGCCGTCGGAGAACCGTGCGCTGATGAAGTCGACCGCACCGCCGGAGAACCGTGCGTCGCTGAAGTCGACCTCCCCGCCGGAGAACCGGGCGCCGACGAAGCCGACCGCACCGCCGGAGAACCGTGCGTCGATGAAGTCGACCGCGCCGCCGGAGAACTCCGCGCCGATGAAGTCGACCGTGGCGCCAGAGAACTCCACGCTGTTGAAGTCCGCCGTGCCGCCGGAGAACCTCGCGCGGACGAAATGGACCACGCCGCCGGAAAACTCCGCGCCGCCGAAGTCGACCATGGCGCCGGAGAACTTCGCGCCGTCGAAGACGACCATGGCGCCGGAGAACTCCACGCCCCTGAAGTCGACCATGCCGCTGGAGAACCGTGCGGAACGGAAGGAGACCGTGCTCCCGGGGCCGAAGACCGCGCCAGAGAAGTCGCCGCCGTCGAAGACGACGCTGGTGAAGTCGAAGTCGTACCCCTGCCAGGAGACGTGCGTCTCCTGGGAACCGAGCGCGGTGCGGTCGCGGATAAGGCGGATGATGGTGTGCCGCACCTCGCGCAGCGCCAGGTAGGCGTGCCGGGCAGTCACGTCGTCCGGCGGGAGGTCGGTCTCAGCGGTGTAAGGCAGCCGCAGATACGCGCACAGCACGTCGATGCAGGTCTGTCGCAGCAGGTCGGTCGGCGCGTCGTCGGCGAGCCCGGCCAGCGCGTGTACACCACCGAGGCGCACCGCGGCGGACTCGCTGCCGAGTTGGGAGACGGCGGTGGTGAAGCGCTCGGTGTGCAGCCGGGTGGCCTCCCGTAGCGCACCGGCCTCGTCCACCCGCTGACGGCGGTAGGCCACTACCAAGGCGACCAGCGCACCAGCCCCGGCCACCACCCCGAAGGAGAGCTTCACCAAATCGAAGAGAGTCTTATAGGTAAGCCGGCGCTCCGGCTTCAGCTCTCGGGCGCCGAGCAGATCCCACCCGATGAAGAACACTCCGGCCACAATCATGACCGCGAGGGCGAAGGTCGCGGCCAGTACCAGGCCGACCGGCCACAGGCGCAGGATCCGCCGATCTCGGCGACGTATCAGTTGAGGGATCACACCCCGCAGGATCACCCAGCACACTCGCTGGCCGCAGGTCCTCGCCACATCCCGTCTGTTTCAGGGTGGCGAAGCCTCGGGGCCTCGCCGACGCCTCACTGTCTTCTCAGGAACAGCAGACGGCCGACCTCGAGGTCGCGCAGCTCACAGCTGTGATTCCGAGGGTGATCCTGTTTCCTGTTCAGTTCGACGCCCATGGGACGGGCAGACGAACGCCACGGTGTTAGGCGGATGCGGGCCGCGGGGCCCATGAGGCCTGACTCTCTGCAACGAGTGCGAGCCCGAGGGACCATCGCTGGAAACAATTGTTTCCAAGACGTTCGGCCAGATCGACCAAAGGGGCTGCTGCGTGGTGTGGGCAGACCGCCCTCAAGATCGGTCGTGCCCAATTGGGCAAGAACGATCTTGAGGGCCTTGGCGCTGTGGGGACCCACTGAGCTCTGTGGCGGGCCGGGAGCTGTACAGCGTTAACGCCGTTAACGGTGGCGGTCGATCAGTCCGCAGTGGTGGTGAGTGACTCCATAAGCAACTCCGCCACTGCCGTCAGGTCTTGAGGCGACAGCTGCTCCGTCAACGCGGCCACGATGCCCTGAGGGGAGGTGTCAGAGATGACCACAGAAGCACCAGGAGCGGGATCTGCCGCTGCCGGGGTATTAACGGCGTTAACGGTCCGGGCCGGAACCGCAGGATCAGTACCGGGGGAGTCAGGGGTGTTAACGCCGTTAACGGTCGGCGCAGCGCTTCCGGCGGCCAGTTGACGACGCGGTGTGCGCTGGCGTGGCGTCTTCGGCGCGGCCATGGCCTTCTGGGCGGCGGGGGCTTGCTGCTCTTTGGGTAGACGGCCGATGCGCCGCGCGGGCTCCACCTTCAGTTGCCCGGTCTCCACGGCATCCTGCAACTCCGGAGTGAGTTCCAACAGTGCCAGCCGTTGCGACACCCATGCCGGTGTTTTACCCAGCCGCTTGGCTACCTTGCCCTGTGAGCCGTGTACCTCCACCAGTTGCTGTATGGCTTTGGCCTGGTCCAAGGGGGGCACGTCCACCCGGTGCACGTTGGCGATCAGTGCCGATTCGAGAATGTCGGCGGCGCTGGCCGACAGTTCGTCGTTGACGTCGATGCGCAGCTCGACCAGGCCGGCCTGAGTGGCGGCCTTGAGGCGGCGGTTGCCGTCGATGACGACATACTCAGCCGCCCCGATCTGCTCCTCCTGATCAGGATGCGCGCTCAAGAAGGCGGTACGTCGAGCGACGGTGATCGGCTGGATCTGCCCTCGGACGCGAAGTGACTCCGCGGTCTCTTCGATGTCGGTGTACTCATCGCGCGGATTGAACGGATTGTGCGCCAGCTCAGTCAACGGCACGGAGGCCGGCGGGCGCTTCCCCTCACCGTTGATGATCTGCTGGCGCGTCCGTACACGCCGCGGCGTTCCCTGCCCGCTGTCCTGGCCGTCCTCGTCCAGGGTGAAACCGCGCGTCACACGCTCCTGGCCTTTGGGATTGGTTTTCCTCATACCGCCAGTTCCTTCGCCAGGTCGCGCATCGCCTGCGCATGCTCACTGTCGGGCGCGTACTCCAGCAGCGGGATCTCCCCGTCCGCAGCCTCACGCCCCTCCTTCAGATCCCCGATGACCGCCAACACCGCTGGGGAACTGCTGCGCTCCCACTGGTCTCGGTTCTCCTTGACCAGCTTCCCGCGGCGGCTGTCATAGGCGTTGACGACCAGTCCGAGATAGTCGACCGTGATCCGCCCCTTGCGGCACAGGTCCTCCATCTGCGAGCGCAGCAGGCGAAATGCTCGATGCGAGGCCTTGTTGGCCCAGACCGGTGTGATGACGCCGGAACGGTCCGACAGCTCACCGTCACGGCGGCGGACGTAGTACAGCGCTGTGTCCATGTTCAGCCCGAGACTGGGCGGCCCGTCGATGATGATGACGTCGTAGTCGTTCTCCAACGGCTCCAGAGCACGCTCCAAGGCGGCTTCACTGAATGACACCTTCGACAGCGCCACATCCCGCAAGAACGCGTCGTCGCTCGCGGGCAGCAGATGCAGACGCTCGCCGAAGCGCTCTTGGTCCAAGGCCACCAGCAGATCGTGGATGTCGCCCTTGGCAGTCCCGTCCATGTGCATCAGCAGAGTTTCGACATCGTCCTCGTACATGAGGTCCTCGAAGCCGAGCTCCGCAGTGAGGTGACCCTGAGGGTCGTAGTCGACCAACAGGACCCTGCGGCCAGCCTCGGCGAGGGCCTGGGCGACGCCGCTGGAGATGAACGTCTTGCCGACACCGCCCTTCTGATTGGCCACTATGACCCGGGTGACCGGCTGCTCGGTGAGCGGGCTCGTCGGGGAGGGGTGTGCCTCCAACCAGAGCGTCAACGCCTGCGCCAGGCCCTTGACATAGGTGACGCCGCGGTCCGTGCATGCCGCTCTGAACCTGTCCGGGTCGCCGACGGGGAGGAAGGTTCCCCACGTTTTGGCGCCCTCGGTCTTGACCTCCGGCAAGACGTCTGCGGAATACCAGGCGTTGATCGCGTGCTCAGCAGCGTCCTGGATGTCCATTCCATGCTCAAAAGCACGGATCTTCAGTTGTCTACGTAGCTGGGGAGTGAGGGCCGTAATTAGCTTCTCTCGCTCCCCGCGAGGGCTGGGGATGCTCATGCGGCTAAACATTACTAGGTTCAGGTGCGGTTAGGCCGTCACCGACACTGCCCCACGACCGCGATACACACCCCCTCTGACCTGTCTCCCTGAAGGTGGGCCAGTCTCGGTCTATCTGAGCTATCTACCCGTGTGTCTCAGTCAACCTTGGCCATCTGCCGTTCTGTCTCGCTCTTTCTGAGCCGCTGCTGCGCTTGGCTGCCTACGGTTGTGCGACTGATGACAAGGCGACGGGGGCACGATGCGCATCGCGGTGACGGGGGCTGCGGGCAGCCTGGGCGGGCGGGTTGTGCAGTTGCTCGCAGACCGGGCCGACGTGGACGTGGTAGCGATGACCAGGCGGAAGCTGCCTACGGAGGCGTTACCGCCGCAGGTGGAGGTCGCCGTTGCCGACTACGCCGATCCGCGCGCACTGCGTGCGGCGCTGAAGGGCGTGGACACTTTGGTCTTCGTCTCCAGTGACGGGCCCGATGCACGGGTGCTGCTGCACCACCGCAACGTTGCCGCCGCTGTGGCAGCTGAGCGCGTCGGCCATGTCGCGGCGCTGAGCAGCGTTGACGCCGACGCGGCGTCCCCATTCTGCTATGCGGTGGTCAACCGGCTCACCGAGGATCTGCTTCTGGCGTCCGGCGTGCCGTGCTCGTTCGCCAGGGCTTCGCTGTACATCGAGTTCTTCCAGGGCTGGCTCACCGAGGCGCGCGCGACCGGGCTGCTGAGCCTTCCGGCAGCGGATGGCCGGGTCTCCCTGGTGGCGCGCGACGACGTGGCGCGCGCCCTCACCGCACTCGCGGTGGGTGAGCCGACCGGCCGTCACCACGACATCACGGGACCTGAGTCAGTGGACCTGGCAGGCATTGCCTCGATCACGGCGGAGGCGTGGGAGACGCCTGTCGCCTACGTGGACATCCCAGCTGGCAAGTACTGTGCCGAGACGGCGGCGACCGGCCTGGATCCCTGGTGGCTCTATGCCTTTTCGTCCATGTTCGCCTCGGTGCGCGAGCAGCGCTGGGATCGAGTGCGAAACGACTACACCCAGCTGACCGGCCGCTTTCCCCTCGCTCTCCGCGACGTCCTGTCAGCACACGGGTAAGAGAGCCGACCACCGCCGAGCGGGCAATGACGACGCCGAGCGGGGCCAGCTCAAGCACTCAGTCACAGGTCGTTGTACATGGTCAGCGCCGGGTGGGGGTGGCTGGTGGAGGCTGAAGACTTCTGGCTGGAGTACGTCGACTGTCGTGGTGAGCTGCACAGCGGGCCGCTTGAGGGGATGTGGTCGACGCGTTTCGAGGCTGCTGGCCAGGCGCGGACGTGCCCGTCGTACCGGGGCAGCGCCACTTTCCCGGCTGGTACTGGGCTGCTACCAGTGGCGAGTTGGTGGGTTTCGAGTCGTGGGTGGAGCTCGGTCAGCGCCGCAGCCGACGAACTATTGTCTGATGACACGCCAAGGTAGGTGTGGCGCACTGTCGTTGAACTGCCCGCCCATGAGCACTGCCAAGATGACCTGCGGCGTCACGCCGACATCTCAGGCCAAGTGGCAGTACTTCCTGTCCGAGCGGTCAGCGGCCCGTTAGTCAGGGGCCGGTGAGGATGCCGTGGGTGCCGATGCGGCGCCAGATGACGTGTGGGGTGCCGGGACGGTGCTCGGGTCCGTATTCCCATGTGGCGCGTCCTGCGGGGCCGTTGCCCATGGACCAGGTGAGCTCGTAGATGCCCCGCGCTCGTTGGACACGCTTGACGCGGAGGCCGGCGCGGAAGCGGCCTCCGGTGCGCAGGTCCTCGACGAAGGCCGCCACGGTCTGGCGGAAGCGGTGGCGCTGTTCTGGGGTGAGGCGGTCCAGGTCGGTGGTGAAGCGGGGCAGGGTCTCGTACGTGGGCACGGCGAACTCCTCCAGAACGCACGAAGCCCCCGGCCGGTCGGCCGGGGGCGGTGGTGGCTGCTCGTGTTGAAGGGCGTCGGTGACGCGGTGCGCTCAGCGGTGGTGAAGGTCGGGGAAGTAACCCGCTGATGTGCGCTCTATGGCGTTGGAGTCGGCTGGAGGCGGATTTCGGGACGGGTGGTGCTCGTGAGGTCGGCGCGCAGTATTCGCACGGTTGGGGTCAGCTGTCGTAGAGGGCGTGCATCAGGTCGGCCCACTTCTGTGCGCGGGGCATGTCGTTGGCGCAGCTCTCGCAGTGGGGCACCGTGTCGGTCCGCGTGGGGTACGGCACGTTCGAGCGGACTTCGACGGTCGGGCGCAGTGTGAGGGGGTGGCGGCACAGCGGGCAGGGGTCTCCGTGGAGCAGTTCGGTATGCATGCGGCGGACTGTGCACACGTCGGCGCCTTACTGTCTTGGGCTGGCATGGCGGTCCGCCTGGCGGGCGCTGCGGTAAAGATCTGGTGATGGCCTCCCGCCCGGCGGGAAGGACCCCGGATCGCGCCTTTTTGCAGGTCAACGCCGGGCTTCCATGGCTTGATGATCAGCGAATCGGAGGTCCGTCCGGGGAATGGATGGCGCTACCTCTTCCGTGGCGTGGTGGCTGGCGATGGCCACCGCGCGGCGGGGACGTCGTTGCGCGCCGCCCAGGACGAAGCCGGTGTCCCGCCCGGCGTGTGGAAGGGGCGAGGCCTGACCGCGCTCGGGCTGACAGCCGGGGACTTGGTGAGCGAGCGGCAGGCCGAACTGCTCCTGGGAGAGGGTCGGCACCCGGATGCCGACCGGATCGAGCGTGAGCTCCTGGCGGCGGGGGAGAGCCCGGCCCGTGCCCGGCGGGCGACCGTGCTGGGCAGGCCCATCGAGCACAACCGCTCCCCGAAGACCGAGAAGGCGAAGGAACGCACGCCGTGGCTGGCGATGGACCTGGTGTTCCGGGCGCCGTCGACGGCACACATCGCGTGGGCGCTCGGAAATGACGAGACCCGTCTGGTGCTAGAGCTGTGCCAGGACATCGCCCGGGACAAGACGCTGGCGTGGCTGGAGGAGTCGGTCGCGCAGATCCGGTGGGGGAGCGGCGGCAAGCACCGCAAGCCGATCCGGGGCGGGCTGATCGTCGCGGTGTTCCGGCACTACGAGTCGCGGGCTGCAGAGTCGAAGCCGCTGCTCCACGATCACGCGGTCGTCTCGATCCGCGCCCGGCGGCCGGACGGGACGTGGGGCAACCTCTCCACGGATTCGATGCTGGCCCACATCGTCGCGGCCGACACCCTCTACACCCTCCTGTTCATGGAGGAGGTGTCCGCCCGGCTCGGGTGGGCGTGGGAGCCGCGCGAGGTGACCCCGGGCCGCCGGCCCGTCATGGAAATCGCAGGGATCGACCAGCGGCTGATCGGCTGGCAGTCGACCCGCCGCCAGCAGATCGAGGACGCCCTGTCCGTCCTCACGGCCAAGTACGAGGAACGGCAGGGGCACCCGCCCGGCGAGAAGGCCGGTTACGCGCTGGCCTGCCAGGCCGCCGACCAGACCCGCCCGCCCAAACGCACGGAACTGCGGTCGCTGACCGAGCTGCGCGAGCGCTGGAGACACTCCGCGATCCGGGCGTACGGCGCCGACGTCGTCGACCAGCTCGCCGTGCGGGCCCGGGCGTCGGCCGCGGCGGTGTGGGCCCGGGTGCAGCCGGTGGTCGACACCGTGATGGCGGCCGCCGACATCGTCGCCGTGGTGTACGTAATGCGCGGCGCCTTCAAACGCCACCACCTGCTCGCCGAAGCCCGCCGCCACCTCTCCTACGCCCTGCGCGGCCGCCCCCATCAGCCGGGCCTGGACGAACGGATCGTGCAGACGGCCGTCGACGACTTCACCCGCCCGGCGAGCCGGCGGATGATGACCGCCGACCTGCGCGCCCTCTACCCACGCGACACCGAGGACCAGGCCGTGCTGCGCCCGCTGACCCGTAAGCGCACCGCCCCGCGGTACGAGCGGGCCCGCCTCGCCGCCGACGCCTTGGCCGCCCGGGTCCACGCGGTACGCCGTGCGGAGCGCCTGGGCTCCCATACCCGGCCGCGCACCGTCGCCGTGCCCGCCGCCTCGAGGTCGCGCCCGCGGCCGTTTCGCACCGGTCCGAAGAACGGCCGCCTCCTGGAGCCGGAGACCGGCGTCGCCACGGTGGAACAGACGCGCCAGACCTTGGAAGCCGCCGCGCAGGTGGCCGCCACGCTCCAGGACAGCCGGCGGGCGCGCGAAGCCGCCCACGGCCCCCGTCTGCAGCCCGTCCCGGCGACGGCCCCGCCGCCGCACGCTCAGCAACCGGGCATCCAGCACACGCCGGGCCGGACCACAGGAGGAGTCGCGTGAACACCCCGGAAGAACGCCCCAACCTCGACGAAGCCTTTGCCCGTGCCCGTGCCGCCCGCCCGGAGATGGCCGCCGCGCTCAACGAGGACCAGGAGCCCGAGCCCGACGAGCCCGTGGGGTGGCAGCCGATCTGGAAGCGCCCCCGGAAGCCGAAGTCGAAGGCGGCGAAGAAGGCAGAACTGCGCAAGCAGCGGAAGCGACTCCAGGAAGCCGGGAAGCGCCGCCTGGCCGCCGGGCAGTCGCGTCGGCCCCGCTCTCGGCAGAACCGGATCGGCAACGCCGCCGCGCGCCGCGACGCCCGCGCCCTGTCCCGAGTGCGGCACTCCACCGCCTGGCTGTGGTGACGATGCCGGACATCGTCCACCGAGCGGAGCCCACCGAGTGGGTCCGATGCCGGGCGGGACTCAGCGGTTTTCGCACAGCTTGACGTACGGTCGCCATGCCGATCACGGCGACGTCTCAGCAGGATCGGCGCGTCAGCCTGTGGCCGCGGGCCAGAGAATTCTCCCTCCCGCTCGAACCGGGGCTGCAAGGGCCAACCCCAGCCCCCTTTCCAGCCTGGTCGGCTCGAGCACGAACCCGACCACGACCCCTTGTCCACCTCTGCTATCGCCCCGCCCACCGTCGCGTTTCTCCTTGACCACGCCTGCTACCGGCCCCGGCTAGACCGCGGACAAGGGGGTCGTCTGCACGCTCCTCCTTCGTACCGATCGCCCCGGCCGGGGGAGCGAAGGAGACGAGACGATGACGAGCACCCACCCGGGGGCCGGGCAGTGGCACCGTTCGGGCCGATCACATCGGAAGGCCGACCCGTGGCGGGCAGGCCCAAGGGGCCTCCCTGGGGGCCCACTTCGAAGGCCCCTTGGGAACCCCCTTTGGTGCCCGGCGCTCGGGGTCGGGGGAGAACACCTTGTCAGAGCGGGAATGGGCGCGAAAACCGCGTCGTCACAACCCTCTGCTCTCCTCCTGATGTCCGTATTGGAGGAGAGCATCGGGTTCCGGGGGGCCCGGACGCCCTCCCCGGCCAGGCACGACCAGCAGCGGCGGCGGTCGGCCGGTGGCCGGTCGCGAGTAACGAGGGAGCACAGCTGATGGCGGGGAAGCGGAAGACCAACCCGGCGGGATCGACGAACAGTTACCGCGGCGACGTGCTGCGCGTGCTCGGAGTGCTGAAGGTCGCCACGGCTGATCAGATCCAGCGGATCGGCGCTCCGCACCTGACCTTCCGGCACGCCGACAAGGAGACGCCGTCGACGCAGAAGCAGGCCCGCACCGCCTCACACCTTGGCGCGCTCTCCGACATGCGCAAGCACGGCCTGTCCGAGAACGGCGGCTCCACCGGCACAGGAGACAGGCTGCGGAACTTGACCCTCAAGGGCCTGGAGGCAGCCTCCTACGAATTGCGGCGCCCCGTGACGGAGATGGGCTCCACCGCCCGCGGCGCGGGTTCCAGCGGGGCCTCCCACCCGATGGCTGTCAATGAGACCGTGATCGCACTGCTGCGCCCGAAGCCGAGCATGGCCAAGCTCACCGACGACCCGCCGCACGTCCGGGCCGCCGCCCAGGCCGCCGTCGACGCACCCGACGGGATCGGCACGATCACCTCGTACTGGACCGAGGTCCCGCTGCCTGCCACCGGCACCTGGAACACACCCGGCAAGGGCGGCGCACAGGCCGACCTGCTTCTCACCGCTCCGCAGGACGGGGTGCCGTTGTTGTTCATCGAGGTCGACAACTGCCACGAGACCGCTGAGGAGCTCGCCGACAAGCTGGAGAAATATGCCCGGTTCTTCCGCCGCCGGGTGAAGGACTCCGACGGCAAGGAGCGCCCGATGTGGCGCACCCGCTGGAGCGCTCCGGCCACCTGGACCGGCGACGCGACGCACCCGCCCGTGCTGCTGGTGTTCAACCGGATCGGCGAGCGCAACCCCAACCGCACCGTCCCACGTCTGCAGGAGCTGACCCGGCACCTGTGGCAGGGGGAGCGGGGGGAGGGCTTCCACGTCTACGACGGCAGCATCCCGATCATCGCGACCGGACTGAACCAGCTGCGCGAGCACGGCCCGGCTGGCCCGGTGTTCCTCCGCTTCGGCCGCGGTCACATGCAGACCCTGCTCGAAGCGATCGGCAATCCTCGCCGCGAGGCGGCCGAGGCCCGTGCCCGCGCGGAGGCCAGGGCCCGCCAGGAGGAGCACCAGGCGAAGCTGCGGCGGGCAGCTCGGGAGCAGGCGGCGAAGAAGGCAGCCGAGCGTGAGGCCCGCCGCCCCGTCTGCGCCGGCTGCGGGGCGAAGTTCACCGACGAACGATGGGAGGCGGCACAGGCGACGGACTGGAACGGCCCAACGGACTCCCATCCTCACCTGTGCGATGCCTGCAAGCACAAGGCCGGCGCCGTCGCTCAAGAAGCCGACCGCCCAGAGCGGCCGGAGCCACTTCCCGGCTGGGCCAAGCAGAAGCCCTTCCTGCGCTACGCCCGTCGTCCGAGGTGTACCGAGTGTGGGGCGGCGTTCACCGACGAGCGGTGGCAGGAGGTGGAGCGCGTCGGCTGGGGCGGCCGCCCCCCGGAGGCCAATCCGACTCGGTGCGGGGACTGCGACCAGCAGCAGAAGGCAGGAATTGAGCAGTCCTGGATCGAGGAGGGCTGGACGGTCAGGTCCCGGCACCAGGAGCAGGAGCAGGAGCAGGAGCAGGAGCGGGGCCAGGCCGTGCCCGAGCAGAAGACCGGGGGAACCTGGCTCTCCCGCTTCCGCAGGTGACGCAATGACGCCCCGGGCCGATTCGCCCGCCGAACGGGCCCGGGGCACGCTGGAAGGCGTGAGCAGCGCGCCGATCGTCGTGCACCGGCCCTCCGACTCGGGCGGCCGGAGAGTCACTGTGCACCACAGCGGGCGCGACGAGATCCTAGGCACCGCCTACAACGACCACGACCTGATCGTGTTCCTCGAGGGCGCCGGCGTCGCCGAGCCCGAGGCCATCTGGGACGACCCGCAGTGGGTGGAGTGGCGTGGCGGCCCCGCCCACCAGTTTCACGCCGCCTGACGGAGGCGGTGGGGCCGGGCGCAGCATGTGCCCTCGGCCCCACCGCTGGTCAGCCGATCAGCTTGTGCAGCGCGGGCAGGCTCACTCCAGCGGCCCCCAGGCCCGTCGCGACGGCCGCGGGCACGGACTTGTCGTGGAGGAACATGAGGCCGCCCATGACGAGGCCGATGATGACGGCGGCCAGGAACACCACGGCGGCGTGCACCGACAGCAGCGGGGCCTCCGATGGCATCCCTGCGCTGCCAGGGCCGGGCGGTTCGGGTCGGTCGGGTATGGGGGAGTGTGGGTGCGGGTCCCGAGGCATCGGGAGTCTCCTACGAGGCGGAGGAACAGAGACGACGGACACCTGTGGTGGTGTCGTCCGCGTGGGGGTGGCGCGCGCCTCGCGGTCGGCGGTCCTGCTGCGGCTCTCTGCGGAGCGTCCCTGTGGGGCTTCGGCCCGGCCCAGGGTGGGTGTGTTGAGCGTAGTGGCGATTGGCGCGGTTGTTGCCCTGGGTGTCTGGCGGTTGGTCATCGGTGCTGCCTCCGGCGAGAGTTCGAGATAGCGGGCGGGACAGTGACAGGGCTCAGCTGCTTGTGTCTCGTCCTCCTCGGGCACGGCTCCTTCACCCAGAAGGGCTGGAAGCCGGAGCACGACGAAGGCCCGGACACCTGGTCCGGGCCTCGTGCTGTCGCAGTCCCCTAGTGAGTTGAACGTAAGAGCGCGCTGGAGGTCACGCTTGGCAGACGGCAGGAACTCTCGGCCCATGCGGCGCACACTGGGGCCTCACCCGGCTGTTCCGCGCCCGCAGCCCGCCCGGAGGCGCCAGCGCTTCCACTGCGACGGGGCCGGTTTCGCCGACCCTTGTGGGAGCCCGGCTGCTGGGCACGCGTGAGCGGCCGAAAGAAGAACGCCCGCGCCCTACGCCGTGCTTACTGCGGGCGCGACGCGATGATGGTCCTCGATGGACACCTTCTTCACGCCCGAGAAGCTATGGCCAGGCGGCGGGCCCTACCCGCACTTCCTGGTCCTGCTCGAGAAAATGCCCGCATACCGCTCTTACGCCCGGGCCCATGCCTCCTTCCTTGCCGGGTTTCCTCACCTGAGCGTGGTGCCGGAGGAGTGGCTGCACGCCACCGTCCAGGGCATCCATCATCCGGTGACGGACACGCAGTTGAAGCAGCTGCGTGCCGCCGCCGCGGCTCGCCTGGAGACCATGCGGCCGTTCACTGTGCAACTGGGCCCGGTCTGGCCCGGCGTCACCGCGGTCACCGTGGCCGTCTACCCCGAGGAGGGGATGACGGATCTCAACGACCGGGTCCGCGCCGCCTGTGAAACCGTCCCCGGGATTGGGCTTCGGCCGCGTGAATCCCGGTTCTGGCCCCACACGACGCTGGCCTACGCCCGGCACGACAGCTGTGATGACCGGCTCCTGAACCGGGGACTGCGGGCACTGCGCCCCGAGCGGGTCACGCTCACAGTCGATCGGGTTCATCTCGTTTCCCAGCGCCAGGATCCGCACCGGGGCTACACCTGGGACGTGATCGAGGAGTTCGTGCTCCCCGCCGGCGGAAGAATGGACGCATGACGATGACGACGCTCACCGAGCGGTCCCATCAGTGGCAGGGCCACGGCGGCCCCGCACAGTGGGACCAGGCATGGGACCGTACCCGCGAACTGATCGGGAGCCGCCTCGAAAAGTTCAGCGATCACGACAGTGACGAGACAGGCGCCGACGGCATCTGCGGGCTCGCCACCGCCCTGTACGTCATCGCCGTCTCGCGGGGCATCGAGGCCAGGGACGTCTCCCGGGACGACGTCGATGAGCTGATCCGGCGGCGTCCAGGCGAGAAGGACCCGGACATCGTCCTTCGATGGCAGACCCACCTGCAGTTGGCGGGCCACTACCTTGAGCACCCCACCGACCCGGTCGCCGTCCGGTGGCGCGCCCTGCGCGTCATCCACGACCCCGACGACGAGTACGAGGACTCGCTGGTGCGCCACGGCCCGGCCCTCCTCGAGGGGCTGCGCTACGTCCTGTCCCCGCATGTGGCGCTGACGTTCTGAGTGGAGAAGCCCCCGGCGGCGCTCGATGCAGCGGCCGCCGAGGGCTTCGTTCGTCGCCCGGGCCCTCGGGGGGAGGCGCCGGGAGACGGCTCAGGGAGAGACGATGACCGCCGCCTCGTCGGTGGGCACTGCGGCTTGTAGCCGGTCCAGGCGCTCATACAGGGCACGGACCAGCCGGGCTCGGTTCTGCACCCGGTGCAGGCTCGTGCACGGCTGGGACAGCCGGCCGTCGGCCTCCCGCAGGATCAGCTCGGCGAACACGCGACGCCCGTCGTCCTGGGGGAGATGTTCGGCCAGCTCGCGTACGTCGTCGGCGACGGTGTGTGCCGCCCCCGCGAGCAGGAGACCGACCTGTTCGTAGTCGTCGGGTTGCAGCGCCTGCGGGTCGGATCACGCCAGGACGGCCCTGAACAGCTGCTCGTGGGTGGTCCGGTCCAGCGGCAGTTGTGCTTTGGCCCGGTCCTGTGGGGCGTGGAGCACGGTGTAGCTCATGGGGTGGCCGCCTTGTCGTGTGCGGGCTCGGCGAGCTTGTGCAGGTGGGCGGCGAGCTGGTCGGCGGCGACGAGGGCGGGCGGCTGTTGGTGCGGGGAACTGACCCAGTGGGCCACCGCCGTGCCGTCGAACTCGCTGGAGGGGATGAGCAGCTGGTGCCCCTTGGAGAGCACGCGGACGCCGGGCACGCCGGCGCAGGTGCTGCCGGTGCCAGCCGCCACCAGCACGTACAGCACGTCCCGCAGGTGGTCGGCGAGCACGGGGTAGCCGCGGCGGGTTCCGGCGCGCAGTGCGGTGAGCGCCGCCAGGCCGGTGTCCATCGGGGTGATGGACACCGCGTCCCACGAGGTTCCGCAGGCCACCCACTGGGTGCGGTTCCTGGCGCGCTCCCACCGTGCATGTTTCTCGGCGGTGGGCTGGGCCAGCTCGTGCCACGTGGGCGCCGGGGCCTTCTTCTCGCTCTTCACCGTTGGGCCGGCGGATGAATTCGCCACGGTGCTCTCCCCTGATCAGTTGTCACGTCACTGTCCAGGCAAGCAGCAGCGTGCAGCCGGGTGCGACGGCCAACCGATGAAAGAACGATGCAAGTCGGCCCGTGCGGGGTGAACTGCGGCCAAGGCCGGGGCAGGAGAACCAGGGGAGCGGTACGGTCGCCGCACCCGTCCGTCGCGCGGCCTTGGAGCCGGTATGGCCGACCACCGCAAGCCTGTCCCCAATACCCGGCTGAGGGCTGTCCGCGAACTCGAATTCCAGATGAGCCGCGGCGAGTTCGCGAAGAAGGTCAACGAGCTGGGCAAGGCGATGGGCGAGAACGTCGCCTGCGGATCACGGCTGATCGCGGACTGGGAAGACGGAAATGTCGGCTGTCCTCGCGCCGTGTATCGGCGCATCCTGACCACGATGACCGGGCGGAGCATGGCCGACCTCGGCTTCAGCCTGCCCACACCAGCACTGCCCGTACTGCCCGCCGACAGACCGTACGGGCTCCAGGAGGAGGATTCGGTGTACCGACGCGCCTTCCTGTTCGACGGCGCGGGCACGATCCTGGCTCTGCCCCTCGGTAAGGGGCAGGCGCCGGGCAAGATCGGCGCCAGCGAGGTGCGTGCCGTCAAGGCGGCCGTGGTCAAGCTGTACGCCAAGGACCACGACCACGGCTCGGCGCCGTTGCGCCAGGCCGCGTCCGAGGCGCTGCACACCGCCTACCAGTGGCTGCAGTCGGGGACGCACACCAGCCGCACCGAGTCGAAGCTGCGCTCGGCGACCGGCGCCCTGTCGATCGCGGCCGGGTGGCTCTTCCACGACTCCGGCCGCGCCGGGGATGCGCACTCGCTGTACGGCGAGGCCCTCGCGGCCGCGAGGATCGCCGACGATCCCGAGCTGGAGGCGCACGCCTTCGGCTGCCTCTCCCTGCTGGCCAAAGCATCCGGTCGCCCCCGCGAGGCGATCTCCGCCGCGCAGGGCGCACAGACCGTCGCCCGCCATCTCGGCTCCCCGCGACTGCTCTCCCTCTTCCACATGCGCGAGGCCGGCGGCTGGGCGCTGATGGGCGACGCCAGCGCCGCCGACAAGGCGATCGTGGCCGCCCACACCCTCTACGCCAAGGGCCCCGCAGACGCCGACCCGCCCTGGCTCTCCTTCTACGCGCCCGGCGAACTCGCGGGCCTGGAAAGCCTCGCCCGCGCCGACCTCGGCCAGCACGAGCGTGCCGCCGCCGGCGCTGAGCAGGCCGTCCTCCTGCACGGTCACGCCTTCGCCCGCAACCGCGCCCTGTACACGGCCGACGTGGCCATCCAACATGCGGTAAGGGACCGTCCCGAGCCAGAGGCAGCCGCCGAGGCCGCGGGCCGAGTCCACGCGTTCCTCCCCGAAGTGCGCTCCGACCGCCTGCTGCAGTCACTGCACAACGTCGCCGGCGCACTCCAGCGGCACAGCCGTGTCCCCGCGGTCGCCGACTGGATCGAGGAGTACCGCACCACCACCACCGCCACCGGAGGAGGACGGGCGTGAGCACCACCCGCACCGACGTCGTGATCCGCACCTACGGCCCCGGCCACATCCCGCCGATGCTCGACACGATCGCCGATCTCTGGACCGACGCCCACCCCGAACTCGTCAACAACCCAGGCGCCTCCACCGACGGCCTGTCAGCCCCCGCACTGCGCCGCCAGATCACCGGCCACCTCAAGCACGAGGGCTTCACCCTGGTCGCGGCGTACGCGCACGGCACCATGGTCGGCTTCGGCTACGCCTTCCCGTGCACCCCCGAGTACTGGTACGGCCCCGAGCTGCTGCCCGAGATCCCCGAGCACATCCGCGCGGGCCGCCTCATGGGCCTGTGCGAGCTCGCCGTCACCCCTGCCCGCCAGTCCCAGGGCATCGGCTCCCGCCTCCACACAGAGCTCCTCAAAGCCGTCAACCCCGACTACGCCTCGCTCCTAGTCCGCCCGGACAACACCGCCGGGCGCACCCTGTATGAGCGCCTCGGGTACAAGTACGCGGGCCCATATCGCAACGAACCCGGCGGTCCGGTCTACGACCTTCTCCTCCTCCAGGTCGACCGCGAGGCCACCACACAGCGACCACACGCACCCTCCACCTGATCGCCTGCGCGGCCCCGGGCCACAGTGACCGTCGGCTGACCCATGTTCCGGAGCTGACAGTCGGCGTGGAGGGGTACAAGTACCGGTATGGCCCAGGAGCGGATCCGGTGGTCGGCCGTGGTGGACCGGGCCCGTCAGATCGTGCACAGCTACGAGAGTGCCGTGACGCTGCGCCAGGTCATGTAGCGCCTGGTCTCCGAAGGCGTGTTGCCGCACACGCCGCCGATGTACCGCCGCCTGTCCGCGCAGCTGGCCAGAGCCCGCCGGGAGGGCCGGTTCCCCGACCTGATCGACACGGTCCGGGAGATCCACGTCCCGCCCTCCTGGGCGGGCGCGGATGCGTTCGTCGCGGAGATACCCGACTGGTTCCGGCTGGACCGCACCGAGGGCCAGGGGCACGCGTTGTACGTCGCGTTTACCGACCGCGGGGAGCTGATCAGTTGCTCTGACCTGCGCTGATACGTAGATTACATGTCCGCGATGATGTTGGTAAGGCGGGCTGATTGTGAGGGCTCAGGACATGCTTGACGCTTTGTCCTCATGACTTCTTGGACGCATCGGGCCGTGTTGCCGCGCTTGCCCATGCCTTGAAACGGCTGACGGGTCGATCGGTGGTGCGGGAATGGACCGCGAGTTCTTCACCGTCGTGGACGATCCGGAAGTGGGTGTCCTCGACGATGACGTTCACGATCTTCCCGACGTGCGTGGGACCAACACGCATCCGCTGTTTGGCGACCATGAGGAACCCGTCGATGTTGACTCGCCGCTGGACGAGCAGCGGCCCCGCCGGCCCGGAGGGCGGTAGCGGTGATGAAGCCTGGCGGACGCCCATCAGGCGGCCGCGCTGGTCGGCGGGGATGGGCATCGGCATGGTCCGGACGACGCGGTCGTTGCTGATCGCGTGCAGGACGTGCTCGTCCATCCGCAGAATGACGCGGCTCCCGGCCAAGGTGACCGGCAGCTTGATGTCCTGCTGAGCGAGCACGACGATGCCGTCCCGATTGGCAGTCCGCTCGACCTCCACCGCCATTCCGGGCGGCAGATGAACCCGGCCTCGGTGGCGGGGCAGGGCAGGGGCTGCGGGTGGTGGTCCGGCGGGCCGGGTCTGGCGCTTGTCCCGGAGCTGGTGCAGCTGCTCCAGCGACGTGCGGGAGGCCATCGTCTTGAGCAGGTGTCCTTCCATCGTGATGTGGATACTGCGGTCGTCCGCCCACAGTGTGACGGTCTTGCCCGCGAAGGCCGGTCCGATCCAGATGTCCTGGCCGCCGTGACTGAGGGCGAAGTGCCCGCAGGGCGGCACCACAACGTCGAACTCGACCGCGCCAGCGGAGGTGGGCCGGCGTGCCGGATCGGTGGGCTGCTCGATCTTGGGCGCCGCGCTCTGCCGAGGGATGGCAGGGGGAAGCTGTCCGGACCCTTGGAGAGAGGCGGCCGCATCGGCCTTCGACGGGCGAAAGCGGCTGGCCGGGGTGGCCATGTCGAGGGACTGGTGCGGTCACGAGTGGTTGTAGGTGTGGACCCAGGTGTTGATCGCTTCCTGGGCGGCGGCGACGGACTCGAACGGTGCGACGTGGTCCAAGAACTCCTGGCGAAGGGTGCGGTGGAACCGCTCGATCTTGCCTGTTGTCGTCGGCGACCGTCGCTTGGTCAGCCGTTGCACGATGCCGTTCTCCCGGCAGACCCGTTCGAAGAGGACCTCGGCGGGCCGCGGCTTGGTGAACCGGCCGGTGAACTGCTTGCCGTTGTCGGTCAAGATCTCCGTCGGTACTCCGAATCGCTGCATGGAGGCAACGAAGGCTGAACAGACATCCCGGCCGGTCGGCCGCAGTACGACTTCGGCGACGACCAGGAAGCGGGAGTGATCGTCGATCCCGGTGACGAGCTTGCACTCACGACCGTCGGCCAGGAACACCCCCGAGACGATGTCCATCTGCCACAACTGCATCGGAGCGTCCCGCTGCCAACGGCGGTATTTCCGCTTGTGCTGCTGGTCCTGGTGGCTGACCAGGCCGTTGTGGGAAAGGACCCGGTGAACGGTGCCCCGGGATGGCAGCGGTTGCACCTTGCGCTGACCGAGTTCGTGAACCAGGCGTCGGGCTCCCCACCGCGGGTGCTGTTGCCGCAGTTCGCAGATCAAGGACTCCACGTCGGCTGGCAGCCGGCTCGGACTCGATCGCGGGCGCCGCGACCGTTCGCGTAGCCCCTCGACGCCCTGGTCCTGATAGCGGTTCCGCCACGCGTGGACTGTCTGCCGCGACACCCCGAAACGCAAGGCCACCTCGACCACCGGCGCACCATCAAGTACCTCCAGCACAGCCCGATACCTGTGCTCCACCAGCTCCTGCGGATCCATCCCGCCCCCTTCTCCCGGGCGGAACAACGAGCCGACGACGTCAAGGATGTGCTGAGAACAGAACGTCAAGCATGTCCCGAGCCCTCACACATCATCGTGGCGCGCTGTCCTTCCTCATCCAGTTTGCGACGCAGCGGTCAGCCGAGCGGACGGACCAGCGGCGGCAGCAGACCGAGTTGTCGGAGGCCCGGCGGGCGGAGCGGCTTGCGCTGTTGGAGCGGTTCGTCGAGGTGTCGGCCGAGGCGGAGCGCGCCGCCTACAGCCGGCCGCCTGATTGGGACGACACCAGCACCTGGTTCCTTGCGACCCAAGACGCCATGAACAGGCTGTGGGTCGCGGAGCGGCTGGTCCGTATCCAGTTCCCCCTGCATGTGTATGACGCGGCACGCAAGCACTTCCTCGACCTCAACCGGACCGTGTGGGAAGGCTTGCCCGACGGTGAGAGCGTGCGCGATTACCTGGAGGACAACAGACTGGCCTTTCTCGACGCGGCCCGAGCGGTCATGGGATAGCCCTCGAAGGTCATTTACGGGACAGCCCTTAGCCGGCACACGACGGTCTGGGGGCAGTCGGGTTGGGGGCTCGCCGGGGTGGCTATGGGCTGCTCGCCATTCTTAAGGCGCGATTGCGCCAGTCGTGCGGTGCCGTTTCTCGGGGCCGTTGCACCTCCTGATATGTGTGGTGACCGCCGCACCACGTGGGGTGGTCGCGGAAGGACCGCAAGAGGGGGCTTGGTGCGAAGAATTGCTACTCGCGGATCGCGTCTGCGTATGTCGGCAGTCTTGTTGCCTGCACTGCTGGCATCGGTAGTCGTGCCGATAGGGAGCGCACGGGGGGTGGATGAACCCGCGCAGGAGGCCATCACGACCGTCGTCCCGGTAGGGAGCAGGCTGCCGGACCTGGAAGAGTTTCGGAAGCCGGGGGCGCTGGAGCGGCTGCGGGCCTTGGGGGCGCAGCGCTCGGACAGGCCGCTGTTGCCGCGCGAGGCTCTCGGTCCGGCTCGTCAGGCACTGCCACGAGCGGCCGCGGGGGACTCGGTGACGGCTCCTCCACAACGGGCGCTGCCTCGCCGGGGGGCAGGGGCGGCACCGATCGGACTGCCGGAACCTCCGCACACGATGACCGCCCAGCAGTGCACAAAGGGGCTGGCGGGCAAGGACTTTTATGTCAGGTCGCGGTTCGCGGTGTGTTCGGGTGAGACGTTCACCACGGTATGGTTGCGCAACAATCTGCCGGTCGGCACGAGTTCTTTCACGGTGCTGGCTATCGGGACGATCCCGAAGAACAGCCGCACGATGACCGTCACCTACCACTTCACCGAGTTCGTGGCGACGGGAACGAACGGTGCTGCCGCGATGGTCATCTCCACCAACGCCAAAATCGCACAGAGTTGGCCGGCCCGTGTCCGTTACAAGCACGGCGGGGTGGGGACGTCCATGCCGGTGAAGAGGACGTGGGTCCAGCTCCTCAGCGGCGGGAACTTCAAGCACACCGTCTCCGCGGCCGCTGGCCAGGGCGGTACGGATGACGGTATCTATGCCGTCTATAAGTCCACCATCAAGACGACCTATCCGCCCGGGTGGCGGGAGGTCAGACCGACGGGGGGTGACTTGTTCATCCTGCCGCCGCGCTGGGACAAGGCAAGTTACCTGCCGAACCGTAGTAAGGGAGCGGCCATCTTCAGTGTGTCGACCGCTCTCGGCTACAGCACTAAGGCCAGCGATCCGGAAAAGGACGTGGCGAAACACATCAAGTTGGGCTACACCAACCCTGGGCAAACGCAGCCTCCCTTCAGCCGTAAGCGCCTGCCGGGGAACCAGGCGGATGAGCCGTTGACCCGTCTCTACAAAGACACGGCGCGGCGAAAAGAGAACCGGAACACGGCAGTCTACAACTGCCGTAAATACTTCGGGGAGAACTACTCCGACGGCGGGAGGAAGGAGTGCGACGAGTTCCCGTTCGCCACGACCTATCAGGGTGCAGCGGAGTGGAAGCACAATCCACGGGCCGACCGCTACAACTTCAGCGTCAAGGCCCTGCCGAAGAAGGCGAACGGCGCCGCCGGAACCCTCTTGCGTGACTACTACAACCTGAACCGCATGATCGATGGACCGGATGACGGGTTCCTCATGAAGATCACGTCCTGAAGGAGGCCTGCAGGCCGGGGTGAGGGCGGCGGTGCCCCTACCCCGGTCGGCAAGCTCAAGCCTGGGGCCAGAACTGGAAGACATAGCGTTCCACTACACCGTCGGGAACCCCGCGCCGGGCCTGCTCGGCGACCTCCGTCCGCCCCCTGCAGGCCACGCGGACGCTCCAGACGCCGGCCCGGTCCGAGAGCTGGATGGGATCTGGCATCGGCCCGCCGGCGACACCGCCGACTTCAAGCTGCCCGGAGGCAGTGGAAATCTCCGTGAGCGCGGTTTCCTCCCAGTCGCCTGAAGGTGCCGGCGGCTCCGCGTCCCACACCTCGACGGTCAGACCCGCGGTGTGAGTGTGCCCCCCGCTCGTGATGTCCAGGCGGCCTGGCCGCGCGCGCAGGAACGGGCCTGCCTCCCACCCCTCGGGGAAAGGGACTGCGACCTGGCTGTCGTCCCAGTCCTGTAGGTAAAGACCGTAGAAGTCGATTTCGACGGGCACTTCTTCACAGCTGATCATCTCGGCCATTCCATCCCCCTCCCCATGGGGTCACAGGCGCCATCGGGCCAAATCTTCTGCCCGATGGCGCCTGAGCTTATCGGGCGATCGGCACGGTGGGGCAGTGCCCTATGCCGCCACCTACAACTCCGGCGGCATGCCCACCGGCATGGGCGGCATGAACGACGTCGACACCGGCAACGACTGCGTGCAGACCTATGCCACCCGGGTCAAGCAGGGCGAATCGCACCTGTACGACGACGTCCGCACGGCTGCTCCGCAACCTGCCCCTGCACCACCAGGAGGTCCGGGCCGCCGTCGCCGACCCTGAACGACTGAGCCACAGGCCCGGCCGGGCGCGCAGGAGCCGAGAAGGCCCGCGCGCCCGGCCTCGGCGCCCTCACACTGGGGCGCCCACCTTCGCCAGGGCAGCGAGCGGCGAGCGCTGCCCCTTGCCGACCGCCCGCAGAGCGGACCAGTCGACCTCCGGGTGAGCGGCGGGCAGCGCCTCGACGGACGCCGTGGTGAACAGGGCGACGTCGACCGCTCCGGCCCGGCTGGTGCCGAAGCGGACCTCGACCGACTCCGCAGCTGTCAACCAGCCCAGCCGCAGCATCCAGTCGAAGTCGACCCTGCGTACGCCGAGCCGCTCGGCGGCCTGGTTCGGGCCGAGCGGCGTATTCGCGGCGACGAGCTCGGCCAGGTCCTCGCGCCGGCAGACCTCCGCGACCTGGCCGGGGTGGAGCAGCGAGCCGTCCGGGTTGGCGCTCAGCTCGGTGAGCAGTCCGCGGTCGATGAGCCGGCGGACCACGAACGACGTCACGTTCGCCTTCTCGCCGTACGCAGTCGGGTTCGGTGTGCCCAGCGCCGCGGCGATCTCGTTGGCCGCCGTGCCGCCGGAGATCGGCCCGTCCGGGAGCGCGACCCGGATCGTATCGGCGTCCATCGCCTCCACAGCGGCCCGTGACCACTGCGAGGAGACGTCCGGCGCCGGGACGAGCCCGGTGTGCCGTGCCCACCGGAAGGCGGCCGCGGGCACCCGCAGACGCTTCGCGGCCTGGCTCGCGTCGTACTCGGTTCGTCGTGCCATGAGATCCCTCTCTCGTCGTTCGCCCCGAAGTGGCGAACAAAACATGACAGAATATCTGAAGGTGGTCAATACCCTTTAAAATCAGGCAAGTTGGGCGCACTCCGTTAGTGCCGCGCCCACGTACACGAGGCAGGAATCACCCGTCCGGACGCCGCGACCAGCGGCACCGGAGGGGTGTGTCAGTGGCCGTCGGTAACGTGCCGGACGTGCTCGGAACTGAAGAAACCCGCCTGGTCGTACTGCGCGGCAACAGCGCCTCCGGAAAGTCGTCCGTCGCGGCCGGCCTGCGCGAGAAGTTCGGCCGCAATCTGGCCCTGGTCGACCAGGACAACCTGCGCCGGGTTGTGCTGCGCGAGCGCGACCGTCCCGGCGCCGCGAACATCGGCCTGATCGGCTCGGTAGCTTCTTACGCGCTCAACGCCGGATTCCATACGGTCGTCGAAGGGATCCTGTACGCGGACCGCTACGGCGAGATGCTGCAGGACCTGGTGCGCGCCCACCGGGGCGTCACACGGTGCTACTACCTGGACATCGCCTTCGAGGAGACGCTGGTCCGCCACGCGACGAAGCCCGACCTGCAGTACCTGGAGCAGGTCACCGAGCACCACCTGCGCGACTGGTACCGGGAACGCGACCTGCTGCCCGACCGCATGGAGACCGTCGTCGGCGCGACCAGCACCCTGGATGAGACCGTCCAGCAGATCCTGCGTGACACCGGCCTGGATCAAGTGCCCGCGATCGACCGTTGACCGCCGGGCTCGGACGCCCGGCGGGGTATCGTCTTTTGGCTTCACGCCCCACCGGCCGCGCCACGGTGATCTCGACGCCTCCCCGTGGCAGGCGGCCCTCGACGCGCTGCCCGCCTGATCCCGTACGACCTCCTCACGCGCTCTCGCCCGTGTCGCCGCGCGCTGTCCGGATCCGGGCGACGAACGGCGCGAGGAAGGCGTGCGCCTGCTGTTCGGCCTGGGCGTGCTCGTCGTCGATCAGGGCGCGCCGCGCGCACAGCTCGGTGACCTCGACCTCATATGTGCGGTAGTCCGTCTCGGGCCGGGGCTGCTCGACCGGGTACCAATGCCATCCGTGCAGGGTGGAGCGCCACAGCTGCCGGTTCGCCTCCATGAGGCCGCCGAAGTGGTGCACGAACAGTTCGACGACGTCGCGGTCGAAGTTGAAGCGTGCCACGTCGCCCACCGTGCAGCCGGCGCACTCCTCCTGCGGCCCGGGGCACCGCGCGAGCTGGTACTCGTAGCGCGGATACGTTCGGCGCGGATGGGCCCGGCGCTGGTGGTAGGTCCGGCCGACACCGCGACGGTGGACCTCGATCAGCTCCTGGTCCTGGAGGCCGCGCACAGCCCGCCGCACCGCAGCACGCTGCGCGTCGCTCGGCTTGCTCACCTCGTAGACGACGCGGGCGAGTTGGCTGACCGACGTCAGATTCGGGGCGCCGTCGATCCGACTGCGCCCGGCGGGCTCACTGCGCAGATACACGAGGACGGCCCGCTGCACCCTTCCCATGCCCCGTGACATGCCTCCAGGATTCCGCTGCGGGCGCGCCCTGGGCAACGAGCGCTTAACCCCCGCCGGAAGCACACCGGCGTACCGATCCCATCAGGCGCATCACCGCCGGTACGGTCATCATCACGGCACCGAAGACGGCACACACCACCGGACCCAGGGGGACCAATGGGCGTGGAGAACGGACCGCAGAGCATCCCGTGGGGCGGCGAGTGGCGACGGCACCTGCGCTCCGACGCTGAGATGGATCTCGTGCGCTCGTGGATGCGCCGTCTCGAATGCCCGACCTGCAAGGCGGTCGTGGGGCGCGCCTGCCGCACCGCGGGCGGCCGACCGACCAACGAACACCGTGCGCGCCGTGACGCCGTCGGCCCCGTCCCGTACGCGAAGTGGCGAAAGGATGGCCTCATCCCGGAGCAGCGGACGTACACGATCCCGGCCGTGCTCAAGGAGTCGGAGAAGGCCCGCGCCGACTTCAACGTCGACACTGCCCTGGCCGACGGGGTGGCGGTCGTGCGCATGTTCCTTGCCGACCGGCTCGGTCTGTTCCTCCAGGGCGAGGAGGCCATGGACCGGATCGACGACGCCGTGCGCAAACTGATCGAAGTCCGCGGCCCGGTGGGGACTGCCGACATGGTCACTGTCCTCGCCAGTCTCGTCGCCGCGCTGCTGTCCGCGAACGCCGGGCCCGACGGCGATCCGGATGCCCTGTTCGAGGCCGTGGTCCGCGCGCAGATCGACATGGTCCGGAAGATGAATGCGGTCGAGAGGGAACGAGCCGACGGATAGGTCGGCCGCGTCGCCACCATGGTGACCGCGAACTGAACAACGAACGCTTAGACGCGACGGCCCACGGCAGCGAGGCCAAGTAGCTGCACAACCCGGAAACGAATGCTTAGGAACCCCGGCCTGGGGCGATCGGCGTTCGGTTTCAGCGATTCGTCCGCGGCGGCGCAGCGAGGCATCCGTGTCGGCCGCGGTCGTGTGATCGCCGTGGGGACTGCTGCTGCGCCCGACGACGGTCGTGGTGCTGCTCGTTGGCGTGCTCCTGGTCGTCCTCGTGCGGCTTGTCCGGCGCTTGCTCGTCGGGCTCCCCTTCACCGGCAGCGGCGTAGCGGGTGAGATCGACACCAGCCGAGCGGGCTTCCTTGAGGCGGATGGACACCAGGCCGGCGGAGACAGACAGCTCACGCGCAATCTCGTAGCCTTTCAGCCCCTGCCGGTGCAGTTCGACGATTTGCTCTCGACGCTGCCGGGACCGGCCCTCGTACGCCGTGCGGTCCTCGGCGACCATCCGCAGTACCGTCCGCGGGGAGACTCCGAACTGGTCCGCAAGCTCACGGGCCGTCATAGTACGGCGCTCACGCTTGGGCTCCTGCGTCAAGACTTCCCCCTCATGTACTCGAGCATCGCCGCGGTGCGTTCGTCCCGGCGCGCAGCGCGCGCTTTACCGCTCTTCTTGCCGCGGGCGGACTGGATGGCGACGAAGGTGGCCTCGTAGACGGCTGCACCGTCCTTCCACATCCTCGACCGCGTCGTGATCCACCGATGGATGCTGTTGGCGATCGCACGCGCCTCCACGGCCGGCAGCGGCTCCGTGAACTCGGCGTTGCGGGTGTGCACTTCCGCATGGATGGCAGCGTGCAGGGTGTCGGGGCTGCCGAAGTGGTGGCGAACCTCGCGATACGCCCAGGTCCGGGCCGTCTCGAAGATCGAGCAGTTACGCCCCAGCCCCGTGATGTTGGTGCGGAAACGCTTGGTCTCCCGCCAGCGCGCGGGCGGCATATGAGAGCCCAGCGCCTCCTCCAGCCCACCGAGCGTGTGGAGACCGCCATGGAGCCACTCAGTGCTCCAGTCCGTGTGCAGCGGATTCTTCGTCATCAGCCCCGAGTACGCCGCGTCCCCGTCCAGCGCCCGGCGCAGCCCTTCGGTGACGGCAGCGGCATAGGCGAGCGGCTTGCGCCGGGCATACTCGGTCCGCGTCACTGCCTCCCCCAGAGCCCACACAGCATGAGCATGCCCATTGGTCGGGTTCTCCACCACCGCGTTCGGCAGCGGATGCGAGTCCACCGACGACACCGCCCGCAGCACCGCATCCGAGTGGTCCACATCCACGACGAGAAGATTGCTCACGGCCGACGGGTTCGCCTCCACGTAACGACGCGTCATCGCTACCGGCCGCCGCTCCCGCCGGATCCCCTCCTGCAGACGGTTCGTCGCATACGGCCGCAACGGCAACCACAACTCGTCCCACTGCACCGCAGGCAACTCCACGCTCATGTGCTGATCATCCCGGCCCAGCCGAGTCGGAGAGACCGGACACGCCGAGAACTTCAAAGTCCGTCACGAACCAAGTCAGATGATTGGGGGTTCCGGGCCCTGCTGCACCAGGCACCCGCCACGCCCGGTCTCCACACTGGCCACATATTTAAAGTCAGTCACGAGCCAAGTCATTCGACAAGACAGAAAGTCATGCCCACTCAACACCTAGCTCGGTGAGCGTGGCGCGTTGTTCGGTGGTGAGGTTGTCGCGGCGGCTCTTGGTGTTGGAGATCCACACGCCGGACGAACGTACTGAGGTTCCCGATGCGTCCGCCGCTCTCGCTGCCGCGCGCGACCAGGC
>NZ_JBSFTT010000058.1:0-32557 GCF_053591415.1 Streptomyces sp. NPDC003032
AACCGGCACCCCGCCACCCGCTACGACGTCGGTAAAACCGTAAAACGCCCCGAGACGCTCGTCGCTCTGCGTAACGGTCGATGTTAAGGAACAAGCTGAGCAGCGCGTCTACCCGTGTGGTGGTGCCGTAGGCGCGGTGCCAGCCGAAACGGGCAGCGAACATGAGGGAGCGGAGGACTCAGCGAGAGTCGAACTCCGGGCCGGGCCTTGTCCTTTCGGATCACCCTCACGGGGTTGCGATAGGTTGCCCGCCATGAGTGAGCGCGGACCCGTAGCCTGGCCACCTGCTCCGATAAGGACCGAACGGCTCGTGCTCCGCGAGTCCGAGGCCCGGGACCGTGCGGCATTCATCGAGCTGTTCGCCTCGCCAGAGGTTCGCACCTACCTCGGTGGCCCCCGCCCGCGCGATGAGCTCGAACGCGCAGTGCCCGAGGTACCCGGGCGGCGTCCTGGTCTTTTCGTGATCGCTCGCGACGGGGCGATGATTGGCACGATTACCCTGCTCGATCGGCGCGACGCGGAGCGTCCGGGACACATCCTTCCGGAGGCAGGGGAGGCCGAGCTCGGCTACATGTTCCTGCCGGAAGTGTGGGGACAGGGGTACGCCGCCGAGGCATGCGCAGCGGCACTCGGCTGGTTCGCCGACGCCTTCCCCGGCGAGCCGGTGGTGCTCTGCACTCAGACCGCCAACAACCGCTCGATGAGCCTCGCGGCGAAGCTGGGGTTCACCGAGGTGGAGCGGTTCGAGGAGTGGGGTGCTGAGCAGTGGTTCGGCGTGTGGTCCTCAGTCTCACATTCCGGTTGAACTAGACCCGGCTTTCCACCGGCTCCATCGATTGCTCCGTAGCCGCGGTCCTCCAGTGGCAAGGCGCTGCGGAAGCCGCGTGGGCCATCGCCGGTCATCGGACAAGCCAGGCAGGGAACGGGCTGGCTCGTTCCGCATCAGCAAGGCAAGATCAGCCGTGTGATACGCGATCCTCGTGACGATGCCGAGTTGCGAGCCCTGGTTCGCCGTTATGTCACGCCCGAGCGGCGCTATCTGAAGCTCGGCGGCAGCTTGCTGCACATGCACAGTCCTGAGTACGACCGATTCATGCGAGGTCTCCGTGAGGACGCGGGACTCATCACCCCTGATGAGATCGCCGTGCTTCTTGGGGGCAGTTGGAGGGAACGGAGAACTGCCGCGTGGCTCGTAGCTGTCTCCCGCCGGACGGAGTTTCGTGAGCGACTCGGGGAACTCCTGCTGGCCAGCGAGGTCTGCTGTGTCGGGCTGGCCTACAGCGTGGCGCTGGCCAGTTTCGGAACGAAGCGCGATGCTGAACTGCTCGCCGCCTACCTTGATCGCTACCTATGCCGCCCTGACCTCGCATACGACCAAACCGTCGTCATGGGCGCTCTCCACTTCATCGACCTGAACCTTGGAAGTGGGCAGGCCGACCGCTTCCGGGAACCGGGCGGCCTGTGGCATCAGTGGCTCCAGGAAGCGCCTCACCAGCAGGCCGACACGGACCCCACCCCCCACTATCTGAGCCTCATTCGTCGGCTCTGCGCGTTCGTCGACGAATGCGCCGAGGCGCGATGACCACCCCCACCTCGTGGTGGTCTCGCTGGACCTTCCTCAGCGCACCGCGCAGCGGTCAGATCCGTGTGCGGGACGCGATGTAGTCGAGCCAGTCGCGTCCGGCGTATCTGGTCCAGCGGATGGTGTTGCTGATGCTGGTGAAGTCGGCCAGGACGGACGCCGGCAGGCCTGTGGCCAGCGCGAAACGAGCATTGTTGCAACCGTCGCGAAGCGCGGCGTGAGTCGGCATCCAGGCCAACCAATGGGGGCGTCTTGCCGAGCGGGTCGAAGAGGCTCCAGCTATGCGGTTGTTCTGGCCATTGACGGGCTTGCCCTCGGACTGCGCCCGGTCCAGTGCCCATTCCTGCGCGAGCGTCGGCACACGCTACGGCCGGGCGAGCTTTACGTCGTAAAGGCAGGCCCGGGTGGGGTGGTTGCACCACTGGTCGGGCCGATAGGCGCATGATTTGCAGCGTAGGACCGCGACCGGGCCGTGTCCGCCGGGGTTCAGGCCCTCGGTTCAAGTGCGCCGGTCGAACTCTTCCAGGGTCGCGTCGCTGAGCGGCACCTTCTTACTCTCGCGGCGGCGCTTCTTCCAGGGGGCGGGGCATCACCTGCTCCAGGTATCGGGGAGTCGGCGCTGGGGGAGCGGGTAGCGGGGGCCGGGGCGCTGCGGGCGGGGCCGGCCGATCCGGCGGCGCGGGCGGGGGATGAACACGAGTGATCTCCTCCAGCGGTTGGGTGGGACTCACCGCGCCCCGCTGCGTCGGTGCGTCGGCGGGCGCGGGAGTTGGCGGCCGGGCGGACTGTCCGGTCCTCGCCAACCCAGGGGCGGGCAGGCAAGGGCCGGGCAGGGCGTCAGGTCTCAGCGGAGGCGGAGCAGTCGGATGACCTTCTGCTCCAGCTGGTCGAAGAGGGGCGAGTGGGTGGGCCGCCAGGCGGTGCGGTCCCCGCCGTCCTCCGTGGCGAAGCTGCGGGAGGGCCCCCGCAGGTGCACATCGAGGTGAAGGGCGCCGCGCCCTGGTCGGCGCGGCGCCGGCAAGAGCACGCGGGCGGGCTTGCCTGTGATTCAGCGCTGGAGCGGGTGGACGTTGTCGGGGCCGTAGTCGTCGCCCGCCGGGGTGGGGGCGGGGATCGTGGCGTGCAGGTGGAGCGCGGGGCTGAACTGGTACTGCGGTGGGTGGTTGTGGACGATGGGCCGCAGGGTCAGGCCGCGCAGGGCGAAGATGCTGGCCAGGGCCCACATGAGGGCGGCGAGCCCGGTGGCGGCGGCGCGGCCCCCGGCCGGGGCGGTGGACCAGATCATGGCGAGGCTGCCGATGCCGAACAGCATCCAGGTGATGCGTGCGCCGGCGTTGCCGAAGAACCCGCCGACCAGCCCGAGCAGTCCGGTCAGTTGCCAGAACGCGTACAGGGCGGCCGGGGCGACGGCGAGGTGCGCGGCCTGATCGGCGAGGAAGACGCGGATGGGGTGGTCGACCGTGCCCCACAGCCCGCTGCCGTCGCCGGCGCTGGTGGCCGGGACGGCGGACAGGCCCTTGAGTGTGGCGGAGGCGATGTCACCGGCGGCGTCCAGCATCAGCATGATGAGGCCGAGTCCGCCGAACAGCGCGACCGCCTTGATCCAGTTGGCGGCCTCGTGCCAGCTGGCGTGCCGGGCCTGGCCGACCTCCTCCCACCGCTGGTGGAGGAAGCCGCCCTCCCACGACTCTTTCCACGCGGCACGCAGCCGCGCGAGCCGCTGGGTGCCAGGCTTGCCGTCCAGTTCGGGGCCCGGCGGCACGGGCGGCAACTGGTTGAGCACGTCGAGGAAGGACGGGTTCTCCCGGCCGTTGACCGGCTTGTCGTGGTTGGGCATGGCGTGGCTGTTCCTTCTGTTGGAGGGCTGTGGTGGGCGGGTCAGCGGATCTCGTTGCGGATGCGGGCGAAGAACGCTCCGCGCGTGGTGTTGGTGTTGTGGATCTGGGTGTGGTGGGTGACCGGGCCCTCGAAGACGTTCGTGGTGACCGCCGCGCGGGCCTTGCTGATCGCGCCGCCGATGGCGGTGGCGGCCATGGCCAGGCCCGCGAACGGCAGGGTGACCATGAGGACGCCGTTCAACGTGACGGAGGACAGGCCCTGGAGCACGAGCCAGGCACCGCAGCCGATGCCGGTGACCCCGGTGCCGACGCCGAGGGAGGCCACCGCGATCCCGGCCGCCCAGGCCGGGACGATCCGGTGGTCCTCCTGCTTCACGGGCGGGGTGGGGCCGAAGGCTGGCGGCTCGGTGTCGTCGCGGTACGAGGTGGGGTGGTGGCGTACGGGCCGGGCCGCCCAGTCGTCGATCAATCGGCGGGCTTCGGCTGCGGCCTCGGACTCGGGCATGCCGTGCTGGGTGTGCAGGGGGTCCATCGGTCGTCTCCGATCACGCGAAAGGGGAGCGCCCTCCTGGCCGTGGTGGCCGGGAGGGCGCGTGGGGGAGGGGCGCGCGACGGCGAAGGGCGTCGCCGGAGTGTGTGTCCGGCGGCGCCCTTCGGCGTTGCTTGCAGGGGAGTTGGGGCTGGTGGGTGGGTAGTCACCGCACACGCGCCCGGGGCATCCTCGGACCAAGCTGGTGCGGGGAAGGGGCTGGGGTGGAGTTCGTCTTCGAGTGCGGGTGGTGCGGGGGTGAGAACTTTTTCGTGGGCAAGCAGGTCGGCTTCTGGGTCGACAAGTGGGAGGTGCCCGCGGAGTGGGACTGCCGCTTTTGCGACGGACTCAACTACACGCCCGATCCGCCGTGGACCGAGGCGTAGTCAGAAGCTGGAGATCAGTCCGGCGGCCGAGGTGAGGGCGCTGTTGATGGCCGGGGCCAGGCCGGTCGCGGCGAGGGTGAAGCCGAACAGCGTGCAGGCCAGCGCGGAGCCGACGCGGACGTAGCCGCCCTTGACCAGGACGAAGACGATGATGCCCAGCAGCACGGCGGCGGAGATCGAGAGGGCCACGGTGGGGGTGCTCCTTCACAACGGGTCGGGTGGGGCCGGCCACGGCTCGGCAGGCCGGCCCCGGGGATGGGTGAGGGTGATCAGGCGTCGGTGAGGCTCTTGATGGCCTCCAGCGCCTGGCGGGGAGAAGCGACCTCCTCAGGGCGGCGGCCGCCGCCCTTGGAGCCGCGGCCGCCGCCCTTGCCGGCGCCTGCGCCGCGGCGACGGGAGCGGTCCTCGCCCTCGTCGTCCTCGTCGGGCTCGGGCCAGAACTCGCCGGGCCGTACGGGCTCGTTCCAGTCGAACCACAGGCCGCGCTTCTCCAGCTCCCTGACCTCGTAGTCGGTGAGCCGGTTGACCTCGTTGGGGAAGAGGTGCGCGAGGTCGGTGTCGAAGTCCGCGTACAGCGACCGCATCAGGACGGCGCGGCCGTTGTCGAGGACGATGACCGCGACGCCGCCCGTGCTGACGCCGTTCTCCGGGTCGGCCTCGCCGCGCATGGCCCGCTCGATCGCGGAGCCTTCGCTGCGGGAGTATCGGGCCGGGATGGTCGGCACGTCGTAGGCGTTCTCCATGGTGCCCTCCGCCGCCTTGCGGGTGGCGCCGGGCGAACCCATGTTGAAGATGACCGGCCTGGAGTTCTGGCGCAGGTTGTCCTTCATCTCCGTGGAGAAGCCGTTGTGCGCGAACGGGCTCTGGCCGGCCGGGTTGAAACCGATACCGTACTTCAGGCCGGTGACCGTGAGGTCCTTGCCGTCCTTCTGGATGAACTCGCCAAAGTCCCCGTCCTGCGCGGCGGTCATGAACTCATCCGCGTACACGTTGAGCTGCCGGTAGGGGCAGCGGGTGTCGCCCGGCTTGTAGTCGTGCGGCTGGCCGTCGTGCGGCCAGGGCATCTCCGCCCGGATCTCACACAGCGCCTTCGCCGCCCGCAGGGAGCGGGCCATCCACAGCGCGTTCGAGCCCTGCCGGTCGATGTACCGGCCGAGCACGGTGGTCTTCTCGTCCTTGCGGACGGTGGACAGCCACACGACCTGGCCGTTCAGGGACTGGGCGGCCATGTTGATCGCGAAGAACTGCGTCTTGCCGGACCGGCTGACCCCGAGGGTGAGGCCGTGGGCCGGGGCATTCTTGTCGTGCTGGTACACCATCGTCTTCACCGGCTGGCCGGTGATGGTGAACCCGCACACGTACATGCCCTTGGCGTCCGGGGTAAGCAGCTCGCGGGTGGCGGGGAAGATCGCGCTGAGCGGCGGCTCGTCGAACGCGCTGATCAGGAACTCCGCACCGTCGATGAGGACGAACACGCAGGAGTCGTCCTCGGGCAGCCCGAGCGCGCGGCAGACCTTGGCCAGGTCGATGCGCGGGGTCTCGGTGGAGTCGGCCATCTTCGCCCGGTAGAAGGTCACGCCGCGCTCGTCCTCGCGGGTCGTGTGGACCAGCACGGAACCGGGAGCGCCGCCCTTCGGGCTGCCGATCCGGTCCGCCCAGCGTTCCTGGTCGGTCGGCTTGGTGCGGCGGCGCTGGTTGGCGTCGGGGGTGATGCGGGCCTCCATCCAGCCGGGGCCGCCCTGGCGGCCGGGCTGGATGGCGACCTCCGCCAGGACGACGTCGCTGGAGTGGACGCCGAACGGCGCGGCGACCGCAGCCTCGGTCAGGCCGGTGATCGGCCGCCCCGTCTCCGAGGCGCGCAGCAAGATCGTCATGTCGTGCTGCATGCCGGGGTGCCGGGTGGCCTTGACGATGTGGGTGCGGCCGGGCATCCCCGCCTGCTCCCACAGCACCCGGGCGTCGCGGGTGAGCAGGTCGGCTCCGTCGTCCGGCACCGCCGGCTCCTCGAGGACTTCGGCGGGCGCCGGCCGCGGGGCCGGGGCGGCCACCGGTGGGCGGTGGCGGCGGCGGGTGTGCCGGGAGAACGGCATCACCAGGTAGCCGGCCGCCGCCCATCCGGCGGCGAGCAGCCCGTCCATCCAGTACGGACCAAAGCCGCCGGTGTGCCCGGCGGCGACGTCGACAGCGGCGGCCAGGACCAGCGGGGACCAGCGCAGGATCTTGCGCCCGGCGCCGGGCTCGTCGCTCTTGGCGGCCAGGAACCAGGCACCGATCCCGGCCGCGCCGGCCAGCTGCACGACCTGGTTGACGGGGCTGTCGGGATAAACGTTGGGGGCCACGGCCAGCACGGGCGCGGCAAGGGTGTAGGCGAGGCGTTCGAGCGCGACACTGCGCGGTGCGGCCACCGGCTTCTCCTTCGGTGAATGAGCACGGGCGGCCCCGCGGATCGCGGGGCCGCCCGTGGCGGGGTGAGCGGGGGAGTGGGGTCAGCGGTTGAAGAACCCTGGTTTGGGGGTCTTCTCTCGCCGGTTGGAGCGGATGTCATCCAGCGCGCCGTACAGCTTGGAGTGGGTGCGCCGGGCTTGGTAGGTGAGGTCGGTCGTCTCGTGCGCGGTGTCGCACAGCTTGCGGACCTCCCGTGCAGCACCGTCCAGGGCGGTGGCGACGCTGTAGGTCAGCTCGACGAACTTCGGGTCCAGGTCGGCGTTCTCGATATCGGTGGCGAGACTGTCGGTCTGTTCGGCGTTGCGCTCCATGCTGCGGCGCAGCGACTCCAGCTCGATGGTGGCGTCGTCCATCGCCTTGCCGAGTTTGTCCAGCTTGGCCTGGACGGCCTTGTACCGGTTGTCGCTGTCGGCCACGGCAGGGACCGTGTGGCTGCGAGGTGCGGGTGCGCTGCTCATCAGCGGGTTTCCTCCGGCTGTTAGTCGTGGTGAGCGGCGGCCGAGGTATGTGTGAGCCCGGCGTCTTCCTTGGCGGCCATGTCCTGTCCGTAGACACGGGCGACCATCGAGGCGGCGAGCTTGGCGGCCTCCTTGGCGAGGTCGCACTGCTCGGCGCACCGTTCGGCCTGCAGCCTCATCCGGGCCGCGGAGTCGGCGAGGTCGGTGATCAGGTCGGTGACTTTCGTGTCGATGTTGTGGTCGGCGACGAGGTCACCGGCCATCTCCCGCAACGCTTCGGCGATCTTGCCGAGGGCCTCGGTCAAGGCTTCGGCGCGTTCTTGGTCCGAGGCGGCCTTGATGGCGGTGTTCGCCATCGCCATCAGGTACTGGTCGAACGTGGTGTCCGTACGGTGCCGGGCGCGGAGATTGTCCTGCCCGGAGGACCTGTTGACCTGCGTGCTGCTCACGCTGCTCCCTTCCGTGCTGACAGCCTGGCTGGTGCCGGGCCGTGCGGTGTGCCTCTCCGGCGCGGCCGGCAGGCTCCTGATACCGGTCGTCACGGCCGCGGCCGGTTCGGGGACGATGTCCGCGTCGACGATGTCGTCCTCGCCTGCGGCGGCGCGCTTGGGCGGGCGGGCGTCGTGCTCGGGCCACTCCACCGTCGGGGTGGGGTCCTGCGCGCCGAACGGGCTGTCCGCCGCACGGCCGCGCCGGCCGGCACGCCCCGTACGACCACGTCCCGCCCGGCCGGTGCGACCGGTGCGCCGGGTTCGTCCGCGCCGACCGGCCCGGCCCGTGCTGCCGGTGCGCCGGCGCCGGAACCGGCGCCGCTTCTTCTTCGCGCCGTCAGACGCCCCGTCACCGGCTGTGGAGTCCTTGCCCGGTTCGGCGCCCGCCGTGCCGTCCTTCGCGGCGCTGGAGGCCCCGTCAGGGGTGTCCTTGGCGGTCTTGGCGTCCCTGCCGGCGGTGCCCTTGGCCTTGGAATCCTTGTCCTTGGTCAGGTTCACCTTCTCGGTGCCGGCCGCCTTGGCGTCCTGGGCGGCCTTGGCATCCTGGGCGGCCTTCGCGTCGGCGCGGCGCTTGTCGAAGCGGCGCTGGGCTTCCTCGCCGACGGCCTGGCCCAGCGTGGTGCGACCGGCACCGGCCGACGCCGCGGCTTCCCGCTTCGCCTTGCGTGCCTCCGCCCGCTGCGCCTTCTTGGCCCGACGGTCCTCCCACGCCTGCTGCTTCTGGGCGCGGGCCTGGTCGCGGTCCTTGGACCGGTCCGCGACACCGGCGACGTGCCCAGCGCTGCGCCGTTCTTGCCGCCCGGCCTGCCTGGCCCCGGCGCGCTCCTGGCGGCCGCGGGCCCGCTCGGCACGGGCACCGGCAGCCGGACCGTTCTGCGTCCGGCCGCCCTCACCCTTCGAACCGGCCCGGCCGGAGCCGCCAGAGCCCGTCTGAGAGCCTTTCGGCCCCCCGGACGGAGCGCTGCGCCCGGAACCGGCTGCACGGCCGCCAGAGCCTGACGGAGAGCTCTTCGCGCCGCCCTTGCCGCCACCGCTCCCCCCGGTCGCTCCCGACCCGGAACGCCCCCCGGGGCCTGCGGAGTTGGGACCGCGTGAGCCGCCGGGCCGGTTCGCCGAGCCGGAGTTGGTGCGGGAAGGCCCGTTGCCGCCACCGCCGCGCGAGGACCCGCTCCCGCCGCCGGCCTTCGAGCGGCCCTTGTCCGCCCCCAGGCCGGAGGCGGACGACTTCATGCGGTCGGCGTCGGCCTTTCCGCGTGCCGCCGCCTTGTCGCCTTTCGCTTTCATCATCGCGGCGTGGAGCTTTCCGTTTTGCTCCATCATCGCGACTTCCTGCGCGGTGCGGCCCTCCAGCAGCGCAGCCTTCCGCGCTATTTCAGCCTCGCGGAAAGGCGCTTCACCCTCATGAAGCGCCCGCGCTTTCTCCAGCCGGAATTCCAGCCAATCACCGAGACGGTCAGCGAGAGAACGAGGCTGCTCGTATTCGCCTTCCTCGTATTCGTCTTCGTCTTCACCGGTTTCCGGCGCGGCAATTCCTTCGGAACGCAGCACCGTTGCCGGATCCGGAGCGGCCGGGATCGCGGGAAGTTCCGCCGTCGTCTCCTCCGGGCTCTCCGGTGGGGCCTCCGGAATGTCTTCCGGCGGCGGAATGGTGTCGATGAAATCCGGGGTCGGCGGCAGCGTGTAGGTGGAATCACCGCTCCAGGGACCGTGGACCAGGGTTCCGCCGCCGGTGTCGTCGGGGTCGTCGGACACGGGCACCTCCCCTCCTGGGGACTTGACAGACAGTGGGGTCTCGTGTGCACGCGCGTGCACGTGCACGTGTGCACGCTTTACGCGCGCGAGGCCCCGCCGGAGTCCGGCGGGGCCTTCGTGGGTGACGCTCAGCTACGCGGGCCGTGCTGCTTCAGGACGGTGTCCGCGTACTGCATGAGGTGGTCGAACAGCCGCGCATCGCCCGCCTGCCGCTTCTTCAGGACCAGCCTGAAGAGGCGGCAGACCAAGGTGAATGCGGTGATGACATCGCCGCGACCGGATTTGACTTCCTTGGTGATTTCGGACCGCGTAACGCGGAGCCAGAATTCCATCCGGCCGATTTCCCCGCGATTTTCGATCGCCTTGCGCTCTTCTTCCCGCAGCCAGCCGTTCCGCCCTTGAATCGAGCGTTCGACGCTGCTGAGGGGGCGCGTCATGCCGACTCCCTCTTACCGAGGTCGTAAATCGACGTGGGACCACCATAGCCTGAATTGTGACTCTGCGCGCCCTCCTGCGGCGGATTGGGCGCGGCCTGGAGGGGTGGCGGGGTCTTCTTCCGCTGCCTTTCCAGCTCCTTTTCCTTCCTTCCCTTGGCCGTATTCACAACGGCCTCGTCGTGGGCGCGGCGCTTGTAGGCGCTGTTTTCCAGGCCCTCGGTCAGGTTGTTGAGGTTCTTGAGAACCTGGCCCAGTGCCTTTTCCACGGGCCTCGCGCGCAGCCTGGCGTGGTACCAGCGGTCGCCCTCCACGTGCGTGTCGCGCAGGTGCACGCGGGTCTCGTGCGCGAGGGTCTCCAGGTTCGTGCCGATGTCCAGCAGGACCCGCTGAACGTCGGCCAGGTACCGGGCGGTTGCCTCCGGGCTCTGCGCGACGTCGCGCAGCGGGGAGTAGTTCGGGTCGTTGTTGCTGTTCACGGCGGGGATTCCCTCCTGGTGTACTGGTGGGGCTGTTGACTGCTTCCGGCAGTCGCAGCGAGGGCCAGCCCGCTTCCTTCGGGCTGGCCCTCACTGGTGTGTGCCGGACGGCGGATCAGGGGCGGTAGCCGCCGGCGAGCAGTGCGACGGCCTCCTGGCGGTACTTGGAGGCGGTGTCCGTGGACGACACGTCGAACTCGCGCTGGATGTCGGCGATCGTGACGACCCGGCACAGCTCGCGGTGGATCCCGTCGGCGTCCAGGCCGACGAACACCGCGCCGGCCGCGAACGCCATGCGCGCGACCCTGCGGACCGCCCGCTCGCGCGGCGTCAGCTTCGCGGCGTCCTCGATTTCGACCGCGCGCCGCTCGACTTCGGCGGCGGCGAGCCGCCTTTCGGCAGCGGCGTACTCGGTTTCGGCCTCACGCATGCGGGCCGCCTGCGTGTTCGCGTCGGCGGTCGCCTTGCGCGCGTTCTCCTGTGCCGTGAGCCGGTCGGCTTCGGCGGCGCGGCGGCGGGTTTCGGCAGCGGCCCGCTCTGTTTCGGCGGCGATCCGATCGGCTTCGGCAGCACGCTGCCGGGCCTCTGCGATCTCCGCCGTCTCGATGGCCTGAGCCTCCGCCGCGGTGACCCGGTCGGCCTCCGCCGCGAGCCTCCGCTTCTCCGCCGCCTGGCGCTCCAGCTCCGCCGCGCGGACGTCCGCGGCGGCCTTGGCCTCACGCTCCTGGGCCGCCTTGCGGGCCGCCTCCGCCTCGCGGGCGCGGGCTTCGGCGATGACAGCCGTCTCCAGCGCGGCCTCCTCCAGCTCAGCGGCCCGCTCAGCGGCGCTGACCTGGGCTCGGGCGTGCGCACGGGCCTGGCCGGTCTCGCCCTCCACCCGGGCGCGGACGGCCTCGAGTTCGCCCTCCGCCTCCAGCCGGTCGGCTTCGGCCTTCTTGCGCGCGAGCTCCCGGCGCGTCTCCGCGTCCAGGCGCCGGCGCTCCGCCTCCTCCGCGCGGGCCGCAGCAGCGCGTTCCTGCTGCTCAGGCATCGCGAGGGCCTGCGCGACCGTGTAGCCGTGGGCGGCCATCTGCATCGGCAGCAGTTCGTCCTCGGTGGCCTTGCCGAGGTCGCCGTCGTACTTGCGCTTGAGCCACTGCTCATAGCCGATGAGCTCCTGCTGGCGCCGGATCATCTCCGGGTATGAGGTGACGTTGTGCAGCCGCATCCGGCGGTAGAACCGCGGCGTGGCGATAGGGGAGAGGATCCAGCGGTGCAGCGGGATCCGGTCGGTGACCGTTCCCGCCTCCAGCCTGGCCTTTTGGATGATCAGGCGGCGGGCGGCCTCGACGCCGATCACGAACAGGATCGGCATGACGCCGTGACTGGCGGCCTGCACCGGGTCGGTGCCGATCCGGCCCTGTGAGCTGGCGTTGAACCAGATCGTCGCACCCGTCATGGCGTGCGCGGCCATCCGCAGGAGCGGCCAGGGGGTGCTCTTGCGGATCAGGTACAGGTCGAGCGCGAGGAACGCGATGATGCTGGCATCGACGCCGACCGGGAACCAGGGGGCCAGTTCCTTGCTGAAACCCCAGCTCAGGGCAACCTTGGCCAGAGTGCTGTAGGACATCGTGAAGCCGATGACGCCGACCAGCGTTCCGCCGACCGCGGCGACGAGCGACAGCGCGGTCATCAGCCGGTCACGAGTGGGCTTGATCGTCTTCCGCTTGTCCGGGCTCGAAACGCCCCGAGCCGTACCCGAAACCTTCTCGGGTGCGCCCGAAGCGAGGCCCGGCGGGCGCGAAACGGGGGTGTCGGGAGCCGCGGTCTGCGGCATATCGGTGATCGTCATGGGGGCCTCCGAGAAGGGTCGTTCAGGCGTGCGCGAAACGGCGGGGGCTGCTCCCGAAACGCGGCGGCGCGTTCCCGAAGCGGCGGTCGGTGCGGTCGGTTGATCACGAAACTGGCACCGGCTCTACCCGCTCCGCGCGCACGAAATGACCGGCGGCCCGCGGGGCGGGCGGCCGTGCTCTCGAAGCGTCATGGGGCGGGCTCGAAACTCGATGCGGCTCCCGCCGGGCAGGCGCGAAGTCAGCTCTCGGGGAACCGCGCGGCGTGCCGACGGAGGTCCAGCTCTCCACCACCGCCCCAACTGGCCGCCGGGATACGGCAGCCGCGGTGCGGGCAACTGGCGGTCACCTAGTGAGGCCGAGCCGGTCGGGATGTCATCCCCAGGAGCGTCCGCAGCCGCCACAGCTGCTGGCGGTGGAGGCGTTGTCAGCACCACATCCGCCGTTGCCCTGGCACGTCCAGCCGAGGGTGAAGGAGAAGTTGCGGGTCACACGGCGCGAAGAGCGGGTGAGAAAGAAGGGCATGGTCATCGTCCTGACTGTCTGCGGGCCGGACTGTCCGGCTCCCTGGCATCGCCCGGACCGCGCCGCCGCGAGGGCGGCAGCCGGTGCGGGCGGGGCCAGGCAGCCGTCAGACCGTGGCCACGACCGGGTCGGCCTCCGGGAAGACCAGCGGCACCGTCTCCTCGGGGGCGGAGGCCGGTGCCGGTGCCTTGGCGCGCCCGTTGCGGGGCTTCGGGTTCGCCGCGGGGCGCTGGCGGCGGGTGGCGGGCTTGGTGGCCACGGAATGTCCTCTCTCTTCCGGGCGCCTCCGAGAAGGGGGACCGTGGATCTGCGGCGGTGGGTATGGTCGTCACCAGGCCCTACAGGACCCCGGCAGCTCTAATGCCGGGGGCTCGGAGGGCCGTCTGCGTGGAGCAGGTGGTCAGCGCGGGGCGGGCAGCGTGCTGCGGTCCTGCGCAAGGTGCTGGCGCAGCCAGGCGACGGCGGCCGGGGTCATCGCCCCGGTGTCCGGCTCGCTCAGCGGCGCCGTGTCGATGTCGTGCATCGCGTCGGCCGCCGGGAGCGGCCGCATGTAGTCGGGGTCGATCCCGGCGCGGTAGCTGAGGCTGCCCAGTTCGGTCAGGTCGTAGAGGACCTTGCCGGTGTCGACGTGCCGCCAGAAGCGCTCCACCCTGCCGACGAACGTGTGGCCGGGCAGACCGAGCCAGAACCGTTCAACGTTGCGGAACAGGACGATGTCGCCCTTGATGTAGGTGACGGTCGGCCGGAAGGTCCGCGACTGCTGCTGTGCCATGGGCTCACCTCTTACCCTCGTGGTCCGGACTGTCCGGCTCCCTGACACCGCCCGGGCCGCCCACCGCGAAGGGTGGCAGTCGGTGCGGGCGGTGCCAGGCAACTGTCAGCCCGTGGCCGCGAGAGGCCGGTGCGGGGCGATGACCTGCCCGTCGGCGAGCAGGCCGGTGTCGTCGAAGAGAAGGACGGCGTTACACAGCAGGCTCCAGCCCTGCTCCGGATGCGCGGCCACGACGTGTGCGGCCTCTCGGTCCGGGCTGTCGGCCGACGGGCACTTCGGAGTGTGCGTGCATAGCGAGTCCGGCAGCGTGGCGCCGGTCGTCGCGGTGTCGAGCTGGGTACTGCTACGCATGAGCTCTCCTGCGGGGGTGCGGGCCCGAGACTCTCCCGGGCTGGAGGCGTGCGAAAGGCCGGCCGTCATGCGGGCGACCGGGATGCTGAAGCAGCACTGCATGGGACAGAAGTTGGTGTCCTCTCCCGTACGGCGGTCAGCGCTTCTTCTTCTGCTGGGTGAGGTAGGCGTCCTGGAGCCGGACGAACTCCGCCTCCAAGCGCTGGCCGCTCGCGCACGGCGCGTCCGGCGAGCACTGCGTGCAGTCCCCGCGGTGCGCGCGGCGGGCGGCCGCGGCCTTCATGTAGCGGGCGTACAGATCGTCAGCCACGAGAGCGGCGCCCGTAGTCGTGCCACTGGTTGATGCGGTGCAGCTTGTCGGCGAGCTGCTGACGCTCGGTGTCACTCACGCCAACCTCCGCGCCGCCCGCTTCCGAGCGGCCCGACGCCTCAGCGACCTCCGCTCGTCCTCGGACAGGCCACCCCAGACACCCGCTTCCTCACCGGTCTCGAGCGCCCACCGCAGGCACTGCTCCATGACCGGGCAGCTACGGCAGACCTTCTTGGCCTCCTCGATCTGCAGCAGCGCCGGACCGGTGTTGCCGATCGGGAAGAACAGCTCGGGGTCCTCGTCCTTGCAGACCGAGGCGGCCCGCCAGTTGGTGTTGACCGGCAGGTCGGCGGAGGGCGCGTAGACCGTGTTTACGATGGAGTGGTTCATCAGGGCCTCCCAGAAGGTCCGTGCAAGTGACAGCCCCAGGGGTGCATCCCTGGGGCTGTTCGCGTGTCTGCGGCCGGACGGCCGGAGCGGGGGTGAGTTCCCGACGCTCTCCGCCGGCCCCGCCCGTGGGCGGGGCGGGGACGACGGGCAATGCCGGGGGGGAGGTCAGCGGCGGTTGTTCTCCGACCGCTTGTTCTGCTCGCTGTTCTTGCGCGAGAGCTCATCGCGCTCCGCGTCGGTCAGGCTGATGACGGCGTTCACCGGACCGCCCCCATCTGCGCGAGGGTGCGGCGGGCACGGCGGCCGGCCTTCGCGGCGCGGGAGTCGCCGTCGGCCACCAGGTGGCGGACCAGGCGGTGGAAGGCGTCGGCCTCATCCGGCTCCGGGCCGCGGCGGTTGTCCTCGTCCTCCATATCGTCGTAGAGGCCGTTCGACGGGGCGGGGATCGTACGTGTCATGCTGGGCATCAGGTCCTCCGAGTCAGGTCCTGGACAGTCCGAGGGCTGCAATCCCAAGGGCTGTCACGATCACTCCCCACTTGGGGAGTCGACTGCTGTACGAGCAGCCAAGGCCCCGGCCTCCCCTCTGCGGGGTGGCCGGGGCCTTGGTCGTTCGTCGTGCAGTCCTACCGGGTGAGCTGCTCTTCCTGCGTCGCCAGGAGAGTGATCGCGCTCATCAGGTCAGCGCGCTCCCAGTCGGTGAGCTGCGGGGCGTCGGCCTTGCGCGGGTTGAGCGTCTGGATCAGCGGGGCCAAGGTGTCGCGGACGCGCCGGAGGTCGGCGTCGGCGACCGGCTCGGAGACGTTCTTCCATTGCTGCTCGTGCAGCAGGCGGAGGCCCCATGCGCGGCGGTCGTTCCAGTCCTCGCGGTCCATCTGCGCCTTGCGGCGGGCGGGGGCGAGGCGCTTGGTGTGCGCGGCGAGCTGGGCGAGGCGGCGGCCGTCGGTGCACCGGGCGGTGAGGTCGGCGGCGCGCAGGATGTTGCCCTTGTCGTCCTTGATGGAGCAGGTGGAGCAGCCACGGACGTGGGCTTCGTCCAGCTTGCGGGCCGTCTTGTCGTCGACGGTGCCGCCGACGATCTGCATGACGGCGGGGGCCGAACCGGTCTTCGGCTTGCGGATCACGCGGGTGGAGCGTCGTCCGTTCGTCTGGGTCAGGCCCTCTTCCAGTCGCTGGAACCACTGGTCGACGGTGAGGTTGACGGTGACCAGGCGGTGGCTGCCCGGGCAGCGGATCGGGTCGTCGGTGCCGGCCTTCTCGGTGTGGTGGGGGACCAGCTTGGGCCGCGAGCTGTGCGGCGTGCTGATCGGCACCCAGGTGCGGCAGGTGGGGCAGACCAACGTGAAGTAGGCGAGGTCGACCTCGTGCGGCTTGAGGCTGGAGACGACCAGCGGGGGGAGAGTGCTGATGGCGCGGGACCGGGCCCGGCGGGGACGCTTCTGAGCGGTGAGGTCACGGGTTCGCGTAGAGGTAAGCATGAGCGCTCCTTCGTACGGAGGGGGAGGGGTGCGACGCAGGTGCTCTCTCCGCCTCTCCAGGCCACACGGCGAACCGGCGTCCTGGAGGACGGACAACGCATCAGCGCTGCGGGGTAGTACTCGCTGCAGACCATGGGCGGAGGAGTTAGAGGTGCCTCGGGCTCCGGCCACCAAGGTGGCTAGGGCTTTGGACTCCGGCCACCGAAGTGGCGATCTGCTGCGATGGTGCGCGGGGGCGGAGACCTGGCGGTCCGTCAACCCCCGATAGACACCTAGGGTTCCCTAAGGTTCCCTAGGGTGTCAAGCGGTACGGTAAGGACCCTAGGATTCGATACGCAGAAGGAGGCGATGGAATGGACCGGGCCGACAACAGGCCGCCCTACGCGCGCATCGCGGGGCACTACAGAGACCTGATCGAGTCCGGCGCACTGTCGCCAGGAACTCTGCTGCCGAGCATCAAGGCCCTCTCCGAGGAGTGGTCCGTCAGCACCGCCACGGTAGAGAAGGCCCTGCGCAAGCTCCGAGAGGAGCATCTGGTCAGGGGCATCCACGGAATCGGCACCGAGGTGCTCGGTCTGCGCGTCCCTATGTCCTCGGGGGCGGAGCGCCACGACCGGAGCAGCAAGACCCAGTCGTCCTGGGGCACGGGGGAGAAATCCTCCGGGCACACCGCCGGCATAGTGCCCGCCCCTGCGGACGTCGCAGGTGTGCTCGGCATTTCCCCTGGTGAGGACGTCATTCGCCGAAGCCGCGTTTACCGGGATGCTCACGGAATCGTCTCCCACTCCACGTCTTGGATCCCGGCGGAGTTCGAGCGGGCCGTCCCCGAGCTGGCGCGCAGCGCGCGCCTCAAGGGCGGCCTCTCGCTGGACCTGATCTCGCGCACCACAGGACGGAAAGTCGCACGGCGCGTCGACGACGAGGGCGCCCGCATTGCGACCGCCGAGGACCTGGAGCTCCTGGAGCTGCAACCCGACACGATCGCCGCGATCCTCGTCCTTACTGCGCTCTTCCTCGACGCCGATGGCGAAGTGCTGGAATACGGAGTCGACTTGGGAGCGCCCGGACGTACTCGACGCACAACATCCGAGGCTCCGCGGTGACCGGCCTCGGAGGACCCGTTTTGGATGACACTCTTACTCACTGCCTTGAGAGCCGTCTCGCTGTGCTCCTGGATGCGGAGCGCCTTGACATGCTGACCTTGGAAGGACGGTTCAAGATCAACCGCATCAGCCAGGCGCTGTCCGGCCGTCCGGGGCCGGCGCCTCGCGCGATTCTCATGTCCGGCCTCCAGGGCTCGGGCAAGACGACCTTGGCGAGGGCCCTGGCCGAAGCCGGGTTCCGGCGACTCTGCCCCGACGAGGAAATGTTCCGCCGCTACGGCCACTACGGCCGGGACTTCCCTCGCGGTGAATTCCTGGTACGGGAAGCACCGGTCCTCAAGGACATCGCTCTCGAACTCCAGCAGCTCCTCGCCCAAGGACACGACGTCGTCGTCGACCACGGCTTCTGGACTCCAGAAGAGCGCGGCCAGTGGGCGGCAACTGTGATGGAGGCCGGCGGCAAGCCAGTGCTGGTCTACCTGCCCGCACCCCACGAGGTGCGCTGGGAGCGGGTCCGGAGGCGCAATGACCAGTCCCTTGTCGATCCGAACAGCATCGAATTCAGCGAAGAGGACCTGCTGCGGCACGCGCGCCGATTCGAACCGCCCACTGACGACGAACCGCACATTACGTTCGACGGCCACGTAGAAGACCTTGTGGCTGCGCTGCAACGGAATCCAAAGAACGACCACGACGACCTCCCTCCTAGCTAGCCCCGAGCGCCTTCTTCGGTTCTAGTCGCGAGGACCCGCGATCTCTAGATTCGCCATGTGGCCGACTCAACTGGCCACATCAGCCACATGATTGGGGACACGATGGCTCAGCGACCCAGGCAACTCACGCCCTGGGTGTCCCCCCTGCACAACTGGGGCTACCAGCTGCGAGAGCTGCGGAATTCGCGGGGTCTCAGCCTCCGCGAACTCTCGAAGGGGACCCGCATCGACCATGCTCACCTGGGGCGATTCGAACGAGCGGAGCGCATGGCCGACCGCGCCCAGGCGGCGCTCCTGGACGATGCCCTGGGCGCCAGTGGGATGCTGCTCCGCCTCTGGGAGCAGATCGGTGACGAGCGTGGCCATGTGGCCAATCCGCCGGTCCATGTGGCCAAGTCCTCGGTTGATCTGGCCTTGGCCATGCCAGACCAGGCAGCGTCGGATGATGAGGGGATCTCGGTCCCGTGTCGTCTACGTGATGGGTCGGTGGTCTGGGTGGCTATGAATCGGCGGGCGCTGCTGCGCACGGGGGTGGGAATCGGTGCGGCGGCGGCCGCCGGCATCGGTTCGCCGGCCTTAGCGGCCTCGGATGCCGTGCCTGGCCTGGTTCGCAAGGCGCGTGCCGCGTCGGCGTACGGCTCGACGCCCGTTGAGCACTTGCGCCGCGCCCGTCGCCATCTGATCGACGGCGACAACCTGCTCGGGCCGCGCCACGCCCTCAAGACCACGCGTGACTACATCGACGTCATCCAGCAGCTGCGGCGGGAGGCGAAGGGCACCGACCGGCACGACTTGATGGAGCTGCAGACGCAGTACGGGGAATTCTTGTCCTGGCTTCACCAGGACCTGGGCAACCCGGACGCCGCGTCCTACTGGCTCGACAGGGCGATGCAGTGGTCGTACACGGTCGGCGACACCGATTTGACCACCTACGTCATGGCCCGCAAGGCACAACTCGCCGGTGACACAGCCGACCTGGTCGACGTGGTCGATCTCGCCGAAGCCGCTCAGCGGATGGCTCGGCCCCGCAGCCGGCTCGCCGCTGTGGCCCGCACCTACGAGGCGTACGGGCACGCGTTGCGCGGTGACGCCGACGAGAGCGAGCGGGCCATTGACGATGTCCGCAACGCCCTCGATGGCGCCTCCGCCGATCCCACCCCGTGGGGCGTGTGGTTGAACGCGTCGTACGTGGAGGTCCACCGCGCGCAGGGTCTGCAGGCCCTCGGCAGGCACGACCAGGCCGCCGACGCCTTCGCCGACGCCATCCAGTTGATGCCCGGCGACTACCACCGCGACCGCGGCGTCTACATGGCGCGGCAGGCCGTGGCGCTGGCTGGTGCCCGCGACCCGGAGCGGGCCGCGACGGTCGGCATGCACGCGCTGACCGTCGCCGCCGACACCGGCTCCGGCCGCATCACCAACGAGCTCGCCCGGCTCGACACCGCCTTGATCCCCTGGCAGCGCGAGCCCTCGGTCTCCGAGTTCCGCGCCGCCTTCGACTCCACCCTCGCCCACGAAACCGGAACGGACGCCTGAGCAGATGACTGCCCGCCCGTACGTCGTGCTGTCGGCCGCCATGTCGGTCGACGGCTACCTAGACGACTCCAGCCCCGAGCGGCTGCGCCTGTCCAACGCGGCCGACTTCGACCGCGTCGACCAGGTCCGCGCGGAGTCCGACGCCATCCTGATCGGCGCGACGACCATGCGGAAGGACAACCCGCGCCTCCTGGTCAACAGCGAGGAACGCCGGGCTCAGCGCGTTGCCGAGGGTAAGCCGGCCTACCCGCTCAAGGTCACGGTCACCCGGACCGGGGACCTCTCCGCCGACCTCAACTTCTGGCACCACGGCGGTGAGAAGCTGGTCGTCACCGTCGACGACGCGGTGGAGAAGGTGCGCGCCACGCTCGCCGGCCTTGCCGACGTCGTCAGCGTCGGCCCGGACCTCGACTGGGGCCTGGTCCTCGATGAGCTCGGGCGCCGGGGCGTCGGCCGGCTCATGGTGGAGGGCGGCGGCACGATCCACACCCAGCTCATGGCTGCGGACCTCGCCGACGAAGTGCACCTGGCCATCGCGCCCTTGCTGGTGGGTCAGCCCGAGGCGGCACGCTTCTTGGGCGCCGCCGAATACCCCGGCGGATCGACGGCCCGGATGAAGGTGCTGGAGATCCTCGCGATCGACGACGTCGTCTTCGTCCGTTACTCCCCGAAGGAGCGGACCGCCTGATGTACGCCCCCGACCGAGAGCAGGACCTGCGCTGGATGCAGCGTGCCATCGACCTCGCCGCGCTGTGTCCTCCGGCCGCTGGCGCCTACTCGGTCGGGGCGGTCATTGTTGGCGAGGATGGCACCGAGCTGGCGTCCGGCTACTCCCGCGCGACTGGCCCCCGCGAGCACGCGGAGGAAGTCGCCCTCGCTCACCTCCCCCAGGACGACCCGCGCCTCACGGAGGCGACGATCTACAGCACGCTGGAGCCCTGCTCCCAGCGCAGCGCCTCTCGTACGCCCTGCGCGCAGCGGATCCTCGAGGCCGGCATCCCGCGCGTCGTCATCGCCTGGCGTGAGCCGAGCCTGTTCGTCGACGACTGCGTCGGCTACGAGGAGCTGGTGGAAGCCGGCGTGACGGTGGTGGAACTTCCCGAGCTCGCGGTGGCCGCGAAGGCCGTCAACGCGCATCTGGGGGAGCTGGCCTGACGACGGCAGTCAAAGAAGCGCCGACCGCCGCATGGGTGCTTACCGAGCAGAGATCAACTGATGTATTTTTTCGGGAAACGTTGAATGGGATGGAGGCTGTGATGTCAGATCCGCTGCGTCGAATCGATGCCCTAGTAGATGCTGACACGCTGCCCCCGCCTCACATCCGGCAGCAGCTGCGCATCGCTGCGAATCTCACCCAAGAGGAAGTCGCCAAGGCCATCGGCGTCAAGCGGCTTGCTGTTGTGCGGTGGGAAGCCGGCCAGACTCAGCCCCACCGAGGAAACCGCCTGAAGTACGCGGAGCTGCTCCGCCGTCTGACCGAGGAGCACCCGTCCGTCGCTCAGGGGGAACCGGATGAGGGCTGACCTCTCACCTGTTTTCTGGCAGGCCGACTCCACCTTCGAGATCGAGGGGGTCGGGATGACCTAGCGGCCATCGGCCGCGCGCGCCGATAGGTGGACGGCAATCCACTGTGGCCCCGCGCGGCCCGTCTCGCCGACCGTCAGGTCGGCCGCCCAGTCTCCGGTTGGCGCCGGTTCTGGGCTCCAGCTCATCGAGCTGGGTTGAGCAATCAGTTGCAGCGCCCGGTCCACAAGGACCACGCACCATCGCAGCGGCCCCCCGGCAAGGGGGCTTCTGCGCCCGCTCTGTCAGCCCCGGCAAGGGCTTTTAGAGCACCCGTTCGAATCGCGCAGGAAGGGAATCGCTCCTGGTTCTTCGTCCGGTTGCCCGCTCCTCACGGAGAGGGCGGCCACCTCACCCATTCACTCGCTGGCTGCCCTGTTCCCACGGGTCGTCCGGCTCGCATATGAGAGTTGGTGTCGTCGCCATAGTGCCCGATCTCGTGCCCCCTGAAAAGCGGGAGGCTGACCGTTTCAGCCTATTTTGCCCTGCTCAGGAGTCCCGTGTGACGGGATTCGCCACGCTTCCCAGCCCGATTCATCCGCTTTGCCTGGCAGCAGAGCGAGTGCGATGCGCCGAATCATCTGATCGTAGGAGCAGCGTTCAGTCCGAGGCCGTGATGTCAGGCGAACCGCTCATGCACCTGCTCGGGGAGGTCATCAACAACTCCGTCGACGGTGGTATCCGCGAGGGCGGCGTCCCGTGTAGCGGGACGGTTTCCGAGATTGTTGCCCGCCGTGCGGGAGAGCCGGGGGCAATCGGGGCCCGCTGGCCTCTGTCCACAGGCCGCCTCGTGCAGGGTCGGCGGATGGATCACGAAGCGCGCTTTTTGACTGCTGAGGGGGGTGTCCGCTTTGGCGTGTACACCGGTCCGATGGCGACACAAACGATGTTGGAATGTTCGGCTCTCGCGGTGTCCACCGCTCCCGTCGGGGCGGTGGGCCGATGAGCGCCGTAGCCGCAGAGGCGGCCGCTGCCGTGGACGGGAGTGCGCCGGTTCGCCGGCAGCGGGTGCGGGTGCCGATGCGTCTGGTGTCCTCGCCGCACTACCAGGACGTGGCGCTGTCGGTGTACGTGAAGGTGAAGGCGCTCGGGATGCGGCCGGAGGGGTGCCAGGCGAAGTCCACGACGATCGCCTCGTATCTGGGGATGTCGCCGGTGTCAGGAATCGCCGATCGGCGGTGCGGTAGGTGCGAGGCACGGCTGGGACGTACGGCGTGCGAGAGCCGGAAGGCACTCTGGTCGCCGAACTGCGCACGTCAAGCGCGGTACAGCGACGCTGCCCATTCGCGTGATCTCCAGACTGTTGCCCGGCGCCGAAGCGGAGATCGTCAGCAGACTCGCGATCGTGACCGACCGCGACGCTTTTAAGGCCCTGCGAACGAAGGCCGGCACCGCCCGGGTGTGGTTCCGGCTCGTACGCTGGCTGCTCGCCCCGCGCACGACGTGGCAGGCACGGCGCCTGGCCGCCGACTTCGGTGAGGGAATGGACGCGAAGACCGCGTGGGTGATGGCGCGCCTGGCCCGTCATCCCGACGAGTTCGGATACGCCATGGCCCACTTGGATGACGAACGCTCCACTGCGAATTGAGACGTGTGAGTTGCCGTGGGCTGCGTCAGGCAGTGCCGGCTGGGGTCAGGCGAAGGCCGTGCGGTTCAGTTCCGCGATCCTCTCGCGGCGCCGGTCATCGAGGGTGCGGCCCCATTTGGTGTTGGAGTAGTACACGGATCCTCCGGTGGTTGGCTCACGGAAATCGATGTTGCATCCGATGTCTGCGTGGGTGTGATCGCACAGGCAGGTGCATCGTTTGTGCTCGACTTCCCAGCCGAGACCGGTGGGGCCGTGGCCCAGGAGCCGGATGAGGTCGGGGCAGGGCGGGCCGTCGGTGGTCTCCAGCCGTACGTCGCCGCCTACAGCGTGCCAGGCATCAGTGCTGTTGATCGTGCCGGGCCCGGCGGTCGCCCGGATGCGGCGGAGCAGGGGCGAGTAGATCGAGGGCGGATCGCAGGGGGAGGCGGTGGCTGCGGCGTAGGCGGCGCGTTCCTCGGGTGTCCACTCCGGCTTGGGCTGCAGCAGGTCGTAGTCGGGGGCGAGGCGGTTGACGACGCGATCCCACCAGTGAGGGTTGAAGCCGGTAAGCAGGATGCTGGCCAGCATGCCGGGACGGTACAGGCAGATGCCGCCCCTCTCCCTGCGGTACCGGAGGCCGGGCACGCCGATAATCCGGTCCTGGGGACTCGAGAATTCGTCGTAGTCGGTCAGCCGGGGCAGGAGGAACTCGACCCAGTAGTAGGCCACATATGGCTCATTGGCGAGCCGGAGGCCAAGCTGGTCCCCATCTGGCCGGACCTGGACGATGCCCAAAGGGTGCTCGCAGACACCGCCGATCTTGCAGCAGGCGAGGAAGACCTCGGTCTCCAGCAGCGCCTGTTCCGGGCGGCGGGCTGCGGGGACGGGAAGCGGCTGGCCGTCGTCCTCGAGGAGTGCGCTGAGGGCTTGGTGGGATTCGCCGGTGCAGCGGCGGCGGTCTTCGGTGAGGGCCAGGGCGGCCTGAGGAGGCATGGCTGTTTTTCCGCGCCGGACCGGCCCCCGGCGGTGAGCGCTTTGTTGAGGTGGTGCTGACGGTGTCGTGCGCGGGTGATGCTTCTGGCCGGTCCTCGGCGAGGGAGCTGCGGGGGCTTCTTCCATCGCGCGGCCGGGCGTTCACGCTGCCCGCGCTGATGACATCCGGTACACGGCTGAGAAGCAAGGAGGCGCAGCGGCTGACGCTTCGGTCCGCCGGTACGACTTTTGCGCTCGTCTGGGTGCAGTCCATCCGATCTGCCCCCGGCGGCCGACGGGGCTCAGTATCACCAGGTTGTGATCACCACCTGTATGCGCGCGGCCTTGGCCGCAGCCTTCCTCACCCTGCCCCTCGCCACGGCATCTCCGGCTTCGGCCGCCGACGCCGACCTGGTCGCGCTTCCGATGACGCTGAAGCAGGCGGTCGCCGCTCTGCCAACGGCCGCGGAGAAACGGGAGGGTTATCAGCGCTCCCGCTTCCAGCACTGGACTGACGAGGACCGTGACGGGTGTGACACCCGCGAGGAGGTCCTCATTGCCGAGTCCCGCACCGCCCCGACCATCGGCCCGGGCTGCAAGGTCACCGCGGGGGAGTGGTTCTCCTACTACGACGGCCAGACCCTCACCCAGCCCCGCGGCCTGGACATCGACCACATGGTGCCGCTCGCCGAGGCCTGGGACTCCGGCGCCAGCACGTGGAGCACCTTGCGTCGCAAGGCCTACGCCAACGACCTCGGTGACGAACGGTCGCTCGTCGCTGTGACGGCGCGGAGTAACCGGTCGAAGTCCGACCAGGACCCGGCCGAATGGCAACCGCCGCTCGCCGACGCCCGCTGCACCTACACCGCCCACTGGGTGGCGACCAAGCTCCGCTGGGGCCTGTCCGTGGACAAGGCCGAACGGAAGGCCTTGCAGGGCCTGGCTGCCGGGTGCGGGCAGGAGACGGTGGAGTACGAGCCCGCCGGCTGACCAATGGGTCTCCGCCCCGGACGCCGGGGCGGGGCATCTCGCATGACTACCTGACGGATCCGCCCCCCCTAGGCGCCGCGCTTCTTGGCCGCCGGGTTCCTCGCCGGAGCTTTCTTCGTGGTCGTCTTCTTGGCAGCCGTCTTCTTCGCGGTCCTCTTCGGTTTCATCTCGTGCACGGTTGCGTGCTCGTCCTTGCCGCGGCTCTCCTGGGCGCGCTGCACCGACTGCTCGAGGGCGGCCATGAGGTCGACGAGCTTCCCGGTCGGCTCTTCCTCGGCTGCCCGTGGGGGCTTCTTGCCGTCGGCCTTGGCGTGGATGACCTCTTCCAGGGCTGCGGTGTATCGGTCAGTGGCCCACTCCTGGCCGGCGATGTCGTCGACGGTCATGGAGTCGATGAGCAGGACGGCCCGTTCGATCTCGTCGTCTGTCAGGTCCAGGGGCGTTGGGGCGATCGCCTCGGGCGAGCGGACTTCGTCGTCCCACTTCATGGCGTGCAGAACGATCACGTCGTCTTTCACCCGCAGCAGGCCCAGTCTCTCGCGCCCGTGCCAGGCAAATTTCGCGATGGCCGCCTTGCTGCTGCGTTCGAGGGCTTTCCGGAGCAGCACGTAGGGCTTGGCGGCGACTTGCCCGTCGCCTTGGAGGTAGTAGCCCTCCCCTATGCGCACCGGGTCGATCGACTCGTAGGGCACGAACGCGGCGATCTCGATCGCCTTCGCGGTGGGGAGCGGCATGTCGTCCAGCTCCTGGTCGGCGATGGCGACGATCGTGTCCTTGCTGACCTCGTAGCCCTTGCCGATCTCGGCAGTGGGGACCTCGCGGTCTTCCAGCTCGCAGATCTTTCGGGTGCGGACCCGGCCCATGTCCTGCAGGTGGTACTGGTGGAAAGAGATCGAGTGGTTCTCGGTGGCGGGGAGCACCTTGATCGGGATGGTGACCAGGCCGAAGCTGATGGCGCCGGACCAGACAGGGCGGGCAGGCATGGCGGTACCTCCATGGTCAGCCCCGAGACGACCAGCCTAGGAAGGCCCGCCGCCGCTCGCATGCCCGGCCGCGCTGCGGTTGTTTTGGTGTCACCGCGTCTTGGCCCGCAGACGGGCCGGCTTCCTCAGTCCAGTACGCCGAGCTCGGTGTCGGGCCGGCAGTGGATGCAGGCGGTGACGCCCTCGTTGAGGGCCTGGCGCGCTTGGGCTAGGTCGGCGCCGCGGCTGCGTTTGCCGGCCATGTGGCATCCGCCGACATGCACGCACACCGCAGGTCTCCCCTGGCCGATGCCCAGCTCGATCAGCCAGTCCGGGGCCGGAGGCCGGGCCTGCCGGCCGCGGATCCGTTCCGCCTCTCGCCGTTCCTCATCCGCGATCCACCTGCGGGTGCGCGCCAAATCCTGCTCCTGTACCCGTTCCAGGAAGCGGAGCACATCGATACGGCGAATGGCGGTCATCGCGCGAGCCGGTAGTTCCTCCAGCTGCCGCTGTCCGCGCGCACAAGGGCGCCGGCCTGCTCCAGGCGGCACAGCTGGTAGTGGACAGAGGAAAGACTGGACAGGCCAACCGCGGCGCCGATCTCCCGCACGGTGGGAGCCTCGCCGTTCTCCAGGATGCGGTCGCGGATGCAGGCCAGGACCGGGCTCGGGCGGTCGGTGATGTCCCAGGAGCGGCGGGTCATGACGGCTCCTGAGCGCGTCGGCGCAGATCGGCCTGCTCGGCACGCGGCACATTCTGGACAAGGCGGCGGGAAAGGTTGATGAGCCGTCGTCGCAGGACGGTGTTGTGGCTGACGCGGGCCTCGGCGAGGGCCTGGTAGGTGCGGGTCCAGTCGCGCTGGGCCTGTACGAGGTCGGGGGAGTAGTTGCTGTGCACCATGCCGCCAGTAGAGCATGTGTTCGAATTCCTGGGCCAGTCACCACCGGGCCTGTGGGCGGTGAGCGGAGAGGGGATCGGCGGAAGGACCGACCGCTGGCCGTACACGCGGGCGTCCCCCCTGGCAGGTCGTGCGGGCGCGATATCGTGGAGTCCTGTTATCTGCGGTTTTTGTGATCTGGCAGGAGTGCCCGCGTGCCTGAGGACCCCATCGCCCACAGTGAGCTCGCTGCCCTGACCCGGCGTTTCGAAGAGGTCGCGGAGAAGCACGACCGTGAGTTCGGGATCATCAAGTCCGACCTGACCGCGGTGCGCCTCCAGGTCGGCAACCTGGATCAGAAGGTCGAGGCACTCAGCAACAAGATCGACCAGAACCAGGCCCAGATCGTCGAGCTGCTGACCCAGCTCGTGGGACAGCGCCCCGACGCCGGCTGACCGCCTCAAGGCCCCGCTGCCGGGTCCTCGCCTGTACGTGACGGTGGCCCCGACCAGACCAGCCTCTGGCCGGGGCCACCGGTGTGTCCGGGGTCAGGTGCTGGCGCGCAGGTATTCCTGCCGGGCCTGGACCAGGCCGCGCCATGCGGAGCGGACGTCGGCCTCGCCGGTGAGCCAGCGGGTGGTGGAGGGTTCTGGCAGGGGCAGGGCGGCCATGAAGTGGGCGATGTCGGCGTAGTAGGCGTAGTCGGCGCCGCGGGTGAGAGCGCGCAGCCGGCTGATCGCGGCGCTGATTTTGTCGTGGTCGTCCTGGACGGCGTGGTGGAAGCACAGGGCCAGTTCCAGGGCGGCTTCCGCGGCTGTCAGGCCAGCGTCGCTGATCTCGGTGCGCAGGAGGCGTACGGGCTCGAGGCTGCTGAGTGCCCCCGCGTCCCGGATGACGGCGGCGATCTTCGTGGTGAGGGTCGTGGCGCGAAGATCGAGCCCCGTCAGCAGCTGGTCGGCGAGGTGGAGTTCGTCGTCAGCCGTCTCCGGGTCGGTGAAGGCCAGGACGAAAGCGCGCTGGGTCTGGCTGGTGGCGCGCTCGCCGGCGATGTGGTGCTGCTCGGCCTGGTCCTGGGCTGTGGCGTAGGCGGCGGCCGCGCGGTCCATGTCGCCGTGCGGCCAGTAGATGTCGCCTTCGACACGGTGCTGACGCCCTTCCCAGCCCAGGCTCTGCGCGGTGGCGTGCGCGGTGGGGAAGTCGCCAGCGAGGCGTGCCAGGTGGGCCAGACCGCGGCGGGCCGCGGGGGCGAGGCGGCCTGTTCCGTTGGCGACGAGCTGCATGCCCTGGCGGGAGGCGGCGGAGTCCCCGAGGTCGCGCTGCGCCTTGGCGAGGTAGTAGACGGTCATTTCGTGCAGATCGGCGGGCAGCAGCTGGGTGCGTGCGACGGCGGCGAGGCGGGAGGCGGTCAGGGAGCGGTGCTCGTGCTGGCGGCGGGCGAGCGTCGCCAGGAGTTCGACGAGAGCGTCGGCCGCCGTCACCATGCCGTCGTCGGCACCGAGGCGGGCCGGCGGGGCGAGTGGTTCCCATACTGAGTCGCTGACGTACGCCCAGGCGGCGTCGGCAAGCCAGTCCAGGTCGAGACGGAAGTCGCGGGCCAGGGCGAGGCCCTGGCGCAGGCAGCCGACCAGCAGCATCCGGCTGCGGCCGGTGCGCGTACGGAATTGTTCCCCGAGCGCGGTGAGCGCGCGCTGAGCGGCCTGTTCCCAGTCGCGGGCCGTCCAGCGGTCGTCGGCCTGGTCGTCGGCGTTGCGGACGGTGGAGCGGATCAGCCCGTGCAGGTGGTGTGGCCACAGCCCGAAGGGGTTTTCGTGGACGAAGGGCCGCTCGATCAGGCGCAGGGCCGGGGCTTGGTGGGTCAGTCCGGCGGCCGCGGTGGCCAGGTCCAGGTCGAAGGCGTCCAGCAGGGCCACGGAGCGCAGGACGTGTCGCTCATCCGCGGTGAGGTCGGACAGGGTGCGGGCGATCAGCGCCGGGAAGTCGTGGTCGAAGTCGGCCGGCTGCGGCGTGCGGCCGGTGCGGCGGATCTCCAGGAACCGCATCACCGACAGGTCGAGGTAGAGCGGCAGGCCGTGGGAGCGGTCGCTGATGACCTGCCGGATCTCCTGGCTGATGAGCGGTTCACTGTCGCGGGTGAGCCGGCGGGCGAGGTGGTCGTCGCAGTCCTCGGGGGAGAAGTCACCGACCAGGATCTGGTGCCCGTGGCCGTGGGACGGGCGGGCGGCGCGGGCGGCCGGGACAGCGGCGGGGGCTGCCAGGCCGGGCCAGGCGTTCGGGCCGGTGTAGTCGAGCTGTCCGTGGAGCGCGGGGTCGGCCCATTGCAGGCGGGAGCGGCCGGTGATGACGAAGAAGCAGTTCGGCATCAGCCACACCAGCCGCTGGATGAGGCGTTCCAGGTCGCGGTGGGTGCGGTCGCCGACGTCCTCGAAGGTGTCCAGCAGGATCACCGGCGTGACGCGCTGGTCCGCCGGGAGCCGGGCGATCTCCCACGCCAGCAGATGGGGATAGAAGGACAGCGCTTCCAGGTCCGCCTCGGCCTCCAGGAGGTCCGCCAGCCGCGCGCATCCGGCGAGAGCCCGTACGGTCTGGCGCCGTTCGCGCAGCGCCCCGGTGAGGGAACCGATCACCGCACCGACCGCCGTGCCGACGGTGCCCGGCAGCAGGAGCGCCTGGGCGGCGTCGGCGAGCGCGGACTGCATCTGCTGCGGCATCACCTTGCCGAACCGGCCCGCAAGACCGCCGCGGCGCAGGTACTCCTCCAGGCTTTCACCGGGGTGCTGGATCTCCCAGTAGCGGCGCAGGGCGATGTCGAAGGCGGGCAGTGGACGGCCGAGCTCGGCGAGCGCGGCGCGGATGGTGAGGATGACGTCCTCAAACGACGTGCCAACCGAAGGGCTGAGGTCGATGCGCACCGGATAGATCCGCTCCGCGGACCAGGCGGGCTCACCCCACTGGGCGGGCCGCTGACCGGTTCCCGCCAGCGCGGCCTCCAGCTTGCGGGACAAGGTCGTTTTGCCGATCCCGCCGACGCCGTGGAACACCATCACGTTGCGGCGCGGGCACTCCAGGTCTTCGACGTCGAAGCCAGGCCCGGTGACCTGCCGCAGGTGCTCGGCCAGCGCGGCCGCGACCAGCTCCCACTGCACCTGCCGGTTGGTGAACGCCTCCACGGCCCTCAGACCCCGGTCATTCGTGCTGAACAGTGCCCGCAGATCCCGGCCTGCCACGTCCCACCCCCGAAACGATGATCACTTGGGCCCAACCTATGCCCGCGCCCAAGTGCTTGGAGAAGCATCCCTTGCGAGCAGGCGGGGTGCGAAGGAGTTCGGCGCCTTCTCTCATGGTGTGTCGCAGCGCTGGGCCGGTGGTCGTGGCCGGGGAGACAATGGCCGTTTCAAATCAAGATCAACACGAAGGTGGTGGGCTGTGTCCGACACTCCCAGCTCTGATTTCTCCGGCCTGGAGGGCGGCGAGGAGCAGGCGGCCGAGGAGGCCATCCAGGAGGTGGTGAACTGGTACAGCAGCCAGCTCCTGGCCGAGCGGCGCGCGCCGGTGCCCGATGAGGAGCGGGTCGAGGAGCTGAAGGCCGGCCGGGAGGCCGCCCTGGCAGACCAGGCTCAGCTGGCGACGGCGGATGTGGAGGAGTCCGGCCGGATTGCCGCCGTCTACGCCGCGCGGCTGAAGGAGCTAAAGGAGTCGTAGTCAGTGTTCCTGCTCGGTACGGGCAGGGGCCAGACGGGCGGGTGCGGCCGGGCCAGGCGAGCCGGCTGCACCCGCGCTGGCATCAACGGCCGGGCGAGCGCCGCGATCTCGTCCAGCTCCTGGCGGTGCCGCGGGAGCGCCCGGCGCAGGCCCTGATGGAGCTGGAGGAAGGCGGCGGCCTCCTGCTCGGTGTAGGGGCGCAGCCGCTCCGCTGTGAGTGCCCACGAAGCCCGTCCGGCGCCGCCGTTCTCATGGCGCAGCAGGGCCTGGCCGTCCCGGCGGATCACCGTGATGGCCGCGATCTGCGGGTGCTGCTCAGCGACGGCGATGATGTCGGCGAGCGCACGGAAGCAGGTGTCGTGTCCCGAGCGGCTGGTGAACCGGCCGGTGCCGCCCCGCTGCAGGGCGCGGGCGTAGCGCAACGCAGTTGAGAGGCGGCTATCAGCCTCCCGTACGGCCAGGAAGACAAGCTCGACAAGGTAGCCGCCGGCCGCGAACGGCAGCGCGCTGGCAAGGAACTCCTCCACACTGCCGGGGGCGGCCTCGACCAGGACGTCGCCGGCGCGGTCGCGAACATACTGCTCGGCCCGGGCGAACCAGGCCCGATAGTCCGCCCGGATCGCCGCTCCGGCACCTCGGGGATCATCGCGCAGCAGCCGGAAGTAGTCGGGGTGCTGGGCCTTGAGGTCGTCGCCGACCAGCCGGGTCGTTCCGGGCCGCATCGCGCGGCGCACCATCCGGGCGGCCAGCAGCTTGCCCGCCCCGGGCTGCCCCATGACGTAGACGGCACGCGGATCGTCCCGGGTGATGATGCCGCTCAGGTAGGACGGGGCGATCAGCTCATCGAAGACCCACCGGTGCTCGGCGGCCGAGAGCCGGTGGTAGTCGACGCCCGGCGCACGCCGTCGGGGCTGCGCGATGCGGCGGACCGGCTCGGCGAGCGCGGCGGCCCGCCTGGCATCCCGTACGACGGCAAGCCGCTCATCATCACCTGGCACATCGCGGTGCACGCGCACCTCGGCGCGGGCGACCTCGTGATGGAACGCGGCTGTCTCCCCGGCCGTCCAGGGACGCGAACGCCCGCGGGCGACCGCCGTGTCAGCGGCAGGCCGGCGGCGCCACGCGCCGTCGACGAGCTCGTTGTCATACAGCACCGTGCCCTCGCGGGTCACCACGGTGATGCGGTCGGCGAGCTGCTCGGCCTCGATGACCGCGAGCGTCGCGAGCATCCCGTCTGCGCACGCGTCATGGTTGGCCCATGACACGTACCGGCCGCCAGGGCCGGTGGTGGCCTCGGTGAGGAAGCGGTCGAGGATCCCGAGCTGGCTCCAGGCCTCCGCGGTCGCGAGCGCGACCACCTCGATCCGGTGCCGGGAGTGGCGGTAGACCGCCGACGAGGTACGGAAGTCGTCGGCATCGGCGAGGGCGGACTCTACGACCGCATCCAGGCTGTGATCGCGGACGTGCTCTTCGACGGCACTCTGCCAGCGGCTGGTGTCCGGCCGGACCCTCGCGCCGGCGGTGCGGACGTCGGCGGCCAGCGCCGCCGCGTAGTGGCGGTGGGCGGCCTTGTAGAGGTCGCGTCCGATCCGCACGGCGCCCCCGCGCTGCCTGAGCGCCGCCTGGACCAGGTCGGCGACCTTGGTCTTCCCCGCTCCGGGCTGGCCGCCGACGATCACCACGACCGGACGGGCCTGAGGCACGGCGCTCGCGGTGGCCGCAGGCAGGATTACGCCTTCCAGGACGGCCTGGCTCTCGCGGGCCGTGAGTACGGCGCAGGCGTGCTGGTCTTCCACGGGGCCTCCAGCCTCGTCCGCTTCCACACTCGCTAGATCGTTTCGAACAGACCATAACCCCAATGAGCAATCCACGTGAAACCCAATGCGAAATTCAATGAGCGATTGAGGTAAGATGCGGTGTGGAGGTGAGCTCTGTGCCCACTGAGGACGAGCTGTTCAGCGCCGTCGATGCGCTGTTGGAAGAGGTCGCCCAGGACGACCTTCCGTCGCCTGAGGAACGCAGGCGCCTGCGGGAAGCCGCCGGGATAAGCCAGGAACAGATCGCGAGGACTCTGAAGAGCCGACGGGAGACCGTCGGGAACTGGGAATCGGGGGTGACCGAGCCGCGGCCGCCCAAGCGCGCCGCCTACGCCCGGCTCCTGGAAGGCCTCGCCCAGCGGTTCCCCGCCCCGGCCGCCGACGCGCCCGCCGCAGCCCCGGCCCCGGTCGTTCCGGAGGCGTTCACCGACCCGGCCCCCGAGCCGACCCCAGCGCCCGTCGCCGTGCCGCCGTCCCGCCCGGCGGCGAGCAGCACCGCCAAGCCGGCGGCCGCGTCATCGCGGCGCCCGGGTGCGAAGAAGGCGGTGGCGAAGAAGACCACGGCGTCGGCAGCCGCCGACGACCCGCGCTAAGAGAACGGTCCGCTCGCGGTCATCGACAAGATTCCCGCCGTCGCGGGCCAGGTCGGCAGACCGCGTCGGCGCCCCGACGCGCTGCTGGCCGACCGCGGCTACGACCACGACAAGTAC
>NZ_JBSFTT010000059.1:0-31175 GCF_053591415.1 Streptomyces sp. NPDC003032
ACGCCGCACGACAGCTGGACCAGGCACTGGCCGACCTGCACACCACCGTCCAGCCCCTCACCTACGGCGCCACCCCCTGGCGCCGACGCCGCCGCACCCTCCACTACATCACCGGGCTGCTCGACATCTGCGCCATGCAGGCCAAACACCTCACCACCCTCACCACAGCCCTCCCCCTCGCTGATCCGCCCACCCGCGACACCGCCGCACGCATCGAGGCAACCCTGAAAGCACTGATCGCCCACACCGGCTCGCACACACCGTCCGCACACACCGCATGGACCACACCCGCCGTTCTCACCACAGACCAACCCGCCATCCCCACGCCCCCAGGCTCCAGCCCTACCGCGCAGCGAGCACTGCGCCACCTTCACCGCCTCGACGCCTGCCTGCTCACCCTCGCCGACACCCTCGGCATGCCCGCCGCTCCCAAGCACCCATCCCGCACCGCCGACCGGCAGAAGTGATGAAGTCCTGACCTCCGGCCGGATCCGCGCAGATTTCCGGCCTCCACGCCAGTCGGCCCGTGGGGGCAGGACAGGAGCATCAAGTGGTTCAGCCGCAGCAGCGCACGGAAATTGCAAGATCGAACTGCGCGACCAGGCCGACGCTGACCACCGCATCCCGTCACCGCGCAGGAAATTCTCACGCTCGCATGCAGCGATGAGGAACAACCGACACCAACGGGCTGTCCCGACCAAGCCGTACCGTCCCGCCCGCCCGGTCCACCCACCGGAGACAGCTGCGTCGGTCCCCTCCAGCCGCCCGTCACAAAGCCCGCCCCCCTCACCACCCTGCGGGGATACCGGCACCGCTCGAACACCCCTGCTTGAGCACATAACCCCGCACGCAATGGTGCACAACGGAGTCGTACGCGGCTGGGTACGTACCTGGCTCTGCCAAGATTTTCGGATGCTGTTGGTGATCTTGACGTGTTCAACTGCCTGATAGGCGCGCCGGGTGTTCCGGCAGAGCTGTTGTGCGAGGCGTGTGTCACTGGAACCGGCGGGCCACCGCGTGGAAGGACCGCTTGGGTTCCCACTGCCCGGTTTCCGCGTAGCCGCGCGGGGTGCCGGTGGGGAAGGTCTTGGCCAGCGCGAAGCTGGTGATGTCAAGGTCGTGGCGGCGCTGTGGGGAGTAGGGGGAGTCGGGGGCGGAGAAGTTGTAGACGAACGCGCCGTGCACGTGCTCGGCGGCGTAGAGGTCCAGGAGTTCGCCTACCTCGTCCGCCTGTTCGCGTTCGTTACGCACATAGCCGTCCTTGACCACCGGGGGTTGGTGCTGCCAGTCCGCGGCGTTGAAGCCGTCCCCGCCGTGTTCCTTGGCTCCCGTGAAGGTGCAGCAGCCGAACTCGGTGATGACGACGGGCTTGCCGTGCCGGTGCAGGGCGCGTAGTTGCTGGGTGTAGGAGGCCTTGTTCTCCGCGTTCCGGTACAGATTGACTCCCACGATGTCGAAGCGGCGCCAGTCGACCTCCTCCCAGCTCCCGGAGCAGTAGGTGACCCGCCCCTTGAACAGCGGCCGTACGGTTTTCAGTGCCCGGTCCAGAAAGGCGTTCAGTCGCTCCTGGTAGCCGGCCGACTCGGGGCGCGCCAGTGCCTGGATGCGCTCGGTGTAGTCCTTTCCCGGCACCAGGCCGGACATGAAGATGGTCAGCTCGGTGCCGAGCGTGATGCTCACGCCGGGGTGCCGGGTGCGCAGCCGTTCGGCGGCGCGTGCCACCGAGCGGAGGAAGGCGAGGGTCTGCTCCGCGTCCTTGTCGAACTGCCGCGGTTCGAACCAGACGAACAGTCCGTGTGCGGCCGCTATCGACGCGGCCTCGGTAAGCCGGTCGAGGTCGTGGCCGAGCAACAGGACCGCGTTGCAGTGCAGTTGTCCCTTGATGGCCGCGATTTCCCGGCGGATGTACTCCGTCCGCCAGACGTCCCTGTCCGTGTCGAAGTTGACGCCCTTGTAGGTGAAGGGGGCAGCGGCCCGCAGTGACGCCGCCGGGTCGGTGGACGTCGTACGGGCAGCCGCGTTGTCGACGGTGAAGGCGGTGGCGGCCAGGGCCGCGGTGCCCGCGAGCATGGTTCGGCGGGCGATCGGTGCTGATGTCATGGCGTGAGCCTGTATGGAATGCGGTCGGCGGCGCATTACCCGAAGGGCTTGCGCCCGTCGACCAAAGTCGCTGCACAGCTCGACCTTCGGCGCGGGCGCGGGCGTCTACTCTGGTCCACCGGGTCGCGGATCGACGGCCAGTCAACGGCGGCCAGTCATGGCCGGCCAGTCATGGAACGGAGCGTGCGGTGTCGGCGGGGGAAACGAACGGTGGAGAGCTGATAGGCAAGGTCCTCGGAGGGCGTTACCGGGTGACCGCGATGGTCGGGCGCGGCGGCATGGGCGTGGTGGCCCGGGCGGTGGACGTTCTGCTCAACCGAGAGGTCGCCGTCAAGGTCCTGCGGGCCTACACCGACGCCTCAGCGTCTGAACTGGCCGATCTGCGGACGCGGATGCAGCGGGAGGCGCAGGCCGCCGCCCGCATCCGGCACAGCGGCGTGGTCACCGTGCATGACGTGACCGAGGAGCACGGCATGCCGGTCATCGTCATGGAACTCGTCGACGGGCCCTCGCTCGACGACGTGGTGACGGAGCGCGGCACGCTGGAGCCGCACGAGGTCGCGGCGATCGGTGCCAAGTTGATGGACGCGCTCTATGCCGCGCACCGGGTTGGGGTGCTGCACCGGGACGTCAAGCCGGGGAACGTGCTGCTGGAGCACGGCGGGCGGGTCGTGCTCACCGATTTCGGCATTGCCAGCATGGAAGCGTCCGGCGACGACGCCATGGCCAAGCTGACCCAGAGCGGGCAGATCGTCGGTTCCCTGGACTACCTGCCGCCGGAGCGCGCGCAGGGCACTGAGCCCGGTCCCGCGTCGGACATCTGGTCGCTCGGCATGACGTTGTACGCGGCTGTGGAGGGCACTTCGCCGTTCCGCCGTACGTCCGCGTGGTCCACGTTGGCGGCGATCGTCACCGAGCCGCTGCCGGAGCCGCTGCGAGCGGGGCCGCTCGCGCCGGTGTTGCAGGTCCTGATGGCGAAGGACCCGGGCAGCCGGCCCACCGCCGACCAGGCGCGCAAGATGCTGGAACAGGTGGCCGCGGGCGGCACGGTGGACCTTGCTCCGTCGGCCCCCCTGCGTACGGCGACGGAGGTCACCGCCCCGACGCCGCCGCCCGGCTTCGGTCCGGCGCCGTTCCATCAGGTTTCTCCGCAGCCGCCGCACACCGGCTACCCGCCTTCCGGCCTTCCGCCCACGCTTCCGCAGCCCGGCACACCGGCCGCGGGCGGCAGACGCCGCGCCGGGGCAGGCCGTGCGCGGCGCCGCAACCGCACTGTCATCGCAGGAGCAGCCGCTGCCGTCGTGCTGACCGGAGGCGGTGTCACGTACGCCCTGGTAGCCCAGCACGGCAGTTCGAGCGGTGACACAGCACAGGCGAAGCCGGCTGGGACCGGCTCCCCCCGGGGCAGTGGCCGGCCCGGCGACGGCGACGCGGCCACCGGCCTGGACTCCCCGAGCGCCTCGCCGTCCGCGGGCTCCCACAAGAAGCCGGCCGGTGCGCCCTCTCGCCGGCCGGACAAGGGCGGCAGCGGCAAGGGCGGCAACGGTAAAGACGGCAAGGCGGGGACCAAGAAGCCGAGCCGCGAGGGCGGCGGTGCGGAGTCGGGTTCGTCGCTCTCTCCGGCGGCCGGCGCCGGCGCCGTCCACCTCAGCAACGACCACAGCGCACTCTGCGCCGGTGCGGGCAGCAAGAACACCAACGGCTCGAAAGTCATCCAGTGGGGATGCACCAACGCCAAGGACGAACAGTGGGTGTTCAAGGCCACCACCGACTCCAACGGCAAACGCGCCTACTTCCTCCAGAACGCGTACTCGGACAAGTGCGTGGGCCCCGCGTCCAGTCTCGCCAACGGGGCCGGCATGATTCAGTACACGTGCAACGGCGCAGTCGACCAGAAGTGGTGGTACGACCCGGGCACACGTGAACTGCGTAACGTCTACTCCGGCAAGTGTCTCGGCCTCGGCGCAGGAGCGACCAAGGGATCCCAGCTGATCCAGTGGACCTGCAACGGCGCATCGGACGAGAAGTGGTCCAAGACGGCACGCTGATTCGTTCGCCGACCCGTGCAGTCGTGCTCATCTTGCGAGTCATCGGTGGGCCGTCGCCCCACTGGCCCGGGGCGACCAGCAGGGCCAGAGGACATCGCCGCAGCATGCTGGTGAGCACGGCAGACGGTCGAGCCCACGCCGACCATGGACCAGTCGGTCCGTCCCTCCGCGTCCGCGTCGGCCTGGAGGGCCCGGAGCATTCTTGCCCCGGTGCCGTCCGCTGACCACCTTGGGTGGCGGTCGTACGGCATCTGCCGCTTGCCGAATCATGGTGGTAGCTCCTGCTATGGGATTCCCGTGCGCAGTCGGAACAGGATCCCGTTGATCACCTTGTGGTGACGCTTCCACCGCCCGCCCCGTCCGGTGTCCCTCGGTAGGTGCGGTTCCAGTCGAGCCCCTGTGCGTCCGTCAAGTCATCCGGCCCCGTACGGCCGAGAACGACACGCGATGCGGGCCGTTGCCGGCCCATCAGACAGGCCCGAAGTCAGGTCCGCTGAACACTCCCGCCCGTGCGGCCGCGTATGCCGCTTCCGCGCTCGAACGGGCGAGGCGGCCGTCGATGGGACGACGCAGGATCAGGAGCCGGTAGTAGAACGGCGCGCTCAGCGCGGTGATGACTTCAGCCGCGTCCGTGCTGGAGGCGAGCTCGCCACGGTCCACGGCCCGGTGCACGATCTGGGCCACGTGAGCCGTGCGGGCCGTGAACGCACCGTGGACGACCTCCGCGATACCCGCGTCACGTGCGGCGGCAGCGATGAGTCCTTCGATGAGGTTGCGGTTGCGCCGCGCCCCGTGGAAGTCGGCGATGGCCTGAGCGAGTGCGTGCAGATCGTCCCGGAGGGACCCCGTGTCGGGGGTGGGGATCGTCGTGCTGTGCTCGGCGAGGAGGTCAACGACCACGCCCTCGACGTTGCGCCAGCGGCGCCGGATGGTCGAGACGTGGATGCCGGAACGCGCGGCCAGCTTGTCCAGGGTGAGTTCACCGAGTTCCGCCTCGTCGAGCTCGTGGAAGGCGGCGGCCAGGACGGACGCGCGCGTACGAGCCGTACGTCCACCGGGACGGGCCGAGCCGTGCGGCAATCGCTCCGGCTGCGCCGACCGCTCCCGTTTTGCCGCCCCTTCGGACTTCACCGCCTGCTCCGGCTTCTCTTGTCTTCCATGGCCACCCAATCTAATGCGCGCCCCGTGCACGAGATCTTCACGGCCCCGCCCTGCGTCCGGGCGACCTCGCGTTGCATGGCATGCCCACGCTCGGATAGCGTGACGATCACCTAATGCGTGCGACTGCGCATTAAGGCGCATCATCGAATGACGGGGAACAACTTATGAACATGCGCAAGCTGGCGGCGACCGGCGTCGCTGGAGCGGCCCTGATCGCCACTACATTGTCCGGCGGGGCCGCTGCGGCAAACACTCCCGGCTCCACCACCACAACCACCAAGGCCGTCTCCGTGCGGGCCGGCGCTTCCCTCGACAAGACCTGCCTGGGAGTGCCCAACTACAAGGCGAAGGAGAGCGTGAAGCTCCGCGCGGCGAGGAAGGTGAACGCCACTGCCATCGCCTTGATCCCCAAGGGCGAGTGGACTTCCTGGTGCGCCTCATCGGACTACTCGGGCGAGACCTACCACCTCTGCGGAAAGACGAGCAACAAGTGGTCGTACATGGGCTACAAGGGGCGTAAGGGCTGGGTTCCCTCCATGTGTCTCGTCTGACCTGGCCGGTCGCCGGGTCGGTCTGACAGCAAGCCGCGGTAACACCAGCGCGCCACGAGCAACAGCCTTACTTCTGGCGCACTGTCACGTTCCGCCAGGCGGTGGCCCAGCGGCCGCTTGCCGCTGACGCTGAGGTGTGGTCCGTCAATGAGTGTTCGCCGGAGAAGCCAGGTGCCGCGCCAGTTGAGGGTGGTTCTGCCGCTGAGGTGACGGGCCGTGGAGGCGACCATCGCGTGGTGGAACACGGCTTAAGGATCGACATGGGTGTGTGCGCAGTTGCGAGCGAGTCTGCGATGGTGCCGTTGCGCCGAGGCCTCTACGGCGTTCAGCGCTGGTGCTTACTGCGTCAAACCACCCACACTCCGCAAGGAGTGGTAGGTCAGGTGGAGTACCCCCGTCCCGGCGAGCGCCGCCGCCCTTCAGGCCCCAGGACGGATATGAGTCGGGGTAAACGGCCTGGCGATTGACACCAGTGATCACACTTACGCACTCTTTACAATTTTTCCGACCTAATGTCAAAGGTAAATGTTTCGCATGAGAATCGGGAAGTTCGCCGGCGTGGTCGCCGCGGTCAGCCTCCTTTTTGCAGGCATGAGTGCGAGCCCAGCAAACGCCGCCTCCACTGCGTATTACATCACAAACGTAGACAGCAATATGTGCATCGGCGTCGGCAGTAAGCGTGGAAATGGCGCACCTGCAATCCAATGGCCTTGTGGCAGGATCGCCCCGGATATGCAATGGGACCGCTGGCAGGGTGAGGCTAACGACGGGACCGTCGTCAACTTCCTGAGGAACCGTTACTCCGGAAAGTGCTTGGGCGTCGGATCCAGCCTCGCCAACGGCGCCCGCGCCATACAGTGGGACTGCAATGGCGCGGTAGACCAGAAGTGGTGGTACGACACCACACTCCAGAACGTCTACTCCGGTAAGTGTCTGGGAACCGGTTCCAGCCACAGCCGTGGCTCTCAGCTAATGCAGTGGAACTGCAACGGTGCACCGGACGAAGAGTGGAGAATCTACCGGCTGAACTGAGTGTTACGGACTGCACTTGCTCGGTCCCATGCTGTACGCCGGTCACCGCACGTTTCACATGGGCTACGGTGACTGAGGGGCAGAGGACGATCCACCAGCACTTCATAAACAGCACTACGCCTGAATAACTCCCTCCACGCCGACTTGCGTGAGGCGGAGGTCTCTTCCGGCGCCCACTCCCATGACCGCTTTCGCGTCACGCTTACAGCAAATCGCCCCCCACAGTAGCCTTTCGCGACTGCTCCCCGAGATCTGCGCCAGAACCCGAAGCGCATCGCCGCCTTCGACCTGCGCCCGGTCGCTCAAAATTTATCCCAAAGGCGACGGAAATCGTCTCTTTGAGAATCCAGCACAGCAAGGTACCCCTGTACCGGGAACTACGGTTTGACTCCATGACATCACTCATACGCACGCGCCGCAGAGAGCGACTGGGAGCGGCTCTGGCCGCACTGTCGTTGTTGGCGGCCATCATGACGGGCACTCAGCAAGCCGTGGCCGCCGGGGACGGCGGCCCCAACGGTGGAACCTTCGCGCCGGTGGACGCATCCGATTTTGTCCTGCACCCGCGCGAAATGCCGAAGGTCGACCAGACGGCCAGGGCGGTCATCGAGGGCGCCGAGGCGGCCGGGGCCGTCAGCAAGGTCTCGCCCCTGAGCGTGGCCCAGTCCCGGCAGCACATCGGCCGCGCTCTGTGCCACACGACCGGCATCAACGGCACCTTCAAGTACAACGGGTTCTGCTGGGACAGGACGGACGACGACACCAGCAGCTACAACGAGGCAGGCGGCTGGCATCCGCAAGGCATGACGGCCTCGCACGAGGCGTACGACAGCGGCACCGTGGACGGCCACCACCTGTATATGCAGGGCTGGTATTACGGCCAGGGCAAAGAGATTCGGGAGACGAAGGCCCGCATCTCCATCCTCGAGTCCGCCGGCGAGGAACGGACGTATGGACACGTGCTGCTCGTGAAGCCTACTGGCAGCCGGGCCGAGCCCGGTTTCGAGGCGGTCGACCAGATCCACGTCGACGGCATGGTCTGGTACGGAAACAGACTGTTCGTGGCAAACGGTGGCGAGCTGCAGATCTACGACCTGAACCACCTGTGGAAGATGAAGTCCGTCGCCGACGGCGTGGGCATCCAGAACGGCGTCTCAAAGGCCGACCACCACCAGTGGGCCCTGCCCATGGTCGCCCGCTACACGACGCGCACCAAGGCCCAGGAGGACGCCTCCGCCAACAAGAGCCCCCGGTTCTGCGGCAAGCCGAAAGACCCCGACCCCATCGGCTGCCTGAGTTCCCTGAGTCTGGACCGCAGCACGGGGCAGCCCCGCCTGGTGTCCGGGGAGTACCGGAGCAATTCCGATGAGCTGCGGTACCAGGATCCGCCGGCGGCCGTCGACGAGCGCCCGGCTCGCGTGATCACCTGGCCCCTCCAGTACATCGGCGAAGGAGGAACGTCACCGGTCACGGCGACGTCCGCCCATGTCGCGCCGGTTCGCCAGCTCCAAGGGGTGGCCACCGACGGCACCTACTTCTACCTGTCGGCCGAGTGCCCGGTCGATTACATGAACGACCACAGGCCCGGGGACACCGGCAGCTACTCCTGCGTCTGGCAGGCCAAGCCCGGCGGCCAGACGTCGGTTCTCACCCATGCCCCGCCGCTCACCCAGGACCTGAACTACGCGCCCGGGTCGGGCCGTCTGTGGGGCAGCAACGAACTGACCGGCAAGCGTGTCGTCTTCTCACTGCTGCCTCGCCGTGCTGACAGCGCCACCTACCTCAGCAACGACTACAGCGCACTCTGCGCCGGCGTGGGCAGCAAGCTCACCGACGGTGCGAAGGTCATCCAGTGGGGCTGCGACAACGCCCAGGACGAGCGCTGGGTGTTCGGCGCCACCACCGACTCCAACGGCAAGCGCGCCTACGAGCTCCAGAACATCTACTCGGGCAAGTGCATGGGCCCGGCGTCGAGTCTCGCTGATGGGGCCGGCATGATCCAGTTCTCGTGCACCGGCGCCACCGACCAGAAGTGGTGGTACGACGAGGACAAGCACGAACTGCGCAACGTCTACTCCGGCAAGTGCCTCGGCCTCGGCTCAGGAGCAACCAAGGGATCCCAGCTGATCCAGTGGACCTGCAACGGCGCATCAGACGAGAAGTGGTCCAAGACCGCACGCTGAGGACAGGCATGGCCCCTGCCTTGCCGCCTGCGCAGGGCCCCCGTGGCTGCCCCGGAGCCGCGGACTGCAGCGTCGAGGCTTGGCCGTACAACGGCCTCTTGATGGCTCACCCAGTCCGCGCACCCTCGGTGGCGTCTTTGCTGAGCGGTGTGGTGGCTCTGCATCCACTGGGGGGCGTCCTGCCTGCCTGCAAGTTGGGCGGTCGTCAGCCGCACTCAATCGCCGTCATGCGTGCATGACCTGAACCCACAGGCTCTGGTGGCTGGTCGGCAGCCACCAGAGCCTAATCCGCTGGACGCCACCGCGTCAGGCCCCTCCCCGGCGGCGATACCGTCGTCACACCTCTTGGGCGGCTTGCACGGCACGGTCACCGTCAGCAGCGAGCAGGGAGCCACGTCGCTGTCGCCGGGGGACTCCTACGTCTTCGCGACGGGCCGGGAGCCCGACCAACGCACCCACGCCGTTCTCCTGGAGACCAAGCCGGCTTCCTTCACGAGCCTTACCGCCTCGATCGGGCCGCGAGCCGCCGGTGAGGAAGCAGTGACCGGACGGTGGCCGAGTACTGGAGGTGGGCCATTGCCCACGAACGTGACGTCGCCTCTGGCTGATCCCCACGGAAGGGTAACCACCGCGGTCCTCGCGGTGGCCCTGCACAACCGGAGTTCGGCAGGAGGCCTCGTCAGTCGAGACACTGCTACCTCGGCAAAGCGTTGCCCGTCCAGGGATGCTGAGGTCGCGCGGCTCGTGGCCGGGTCCTGGCCCGAGGAAGACACTCGTTTCTCACCGCCAAGGGCTGCTTGCTGACGCGGGCACCGCCCCCATCATGCGGCCCCTGAGACGCAGCTACATGACGACGGCGCCGTGGGTGCGGTGAGGGTACGCGGCTTCCCTCGGAAGAGGTACGCCGATCCGCGCTGCAGGCTCACCGCTGATCCGCTCTGCAGCTCGCATGAACCTCCCCGGTCTCGGGGGTTCGCGGTGCGCGCCGGTGCGGCCGCCTCATCGTGGCTGCCTGAGAGGTCCTCGCCGCGCACCGGCAGTACGAGGCGAGACACCGAGTTCAGTTCTCAACCGCACTAGTGCAGGGTGTACTTGCACGCGTGCTTGCCGGTGGAGCCGCCGGCGTCCTTGGCGACCTGTTTGCCGTCGACGGTGATCGAGCAGGGCGCCGCGGCGGCCTTTCCGCCGGGCAGGATCACCGGGCCGGGCACTACGTGCATGGTGATCCCGACCTTGCGTTCCGTGCTGTTCAAGGTGACCTTCTCGGTCTTCTTCCACGGCAGCGTGACTTGTTGGTTGCCATCGGAACCCGCGTAGTAGAAGACGCTGGTCTTGCCCTTGCCGCCGACCTCGAGCGTGACCTCGTACGTCTTGTCCTGACCCTTGGCGCCCGCATTCGACGACGCCGCGGCTGGAGCCTTATCGGCTTGTTCCTTCTTGTGACCGCTGTCGCTGCCGCCGCAGGCGGTCAGTAGCCCGGCCGCCGCGATGAGCGCCGCTATGGTCAGGGTCCTGCGCATATATGTGTTCTTCCAGATGGGACGGATGTGACGTGATGTGCGCGTGAGTCGCAGGAAGCATCGTAGGGCCGGCACCGGCCTCCGTCGTTGCCGGGCGAGTTGCCGGGAAGCGAGAGATCGCGCGGTGCCAGGCCTGGCCCTGCGCAGAAGCCGATGTCCGGCGACCTGGGTTATCCACAGACACCTCTGTTCCCTGCCTCGTCGCCTTACCGTGCTTCTCCCACCCAGTTGGGGAGCGGAATGCACAGGGTTGATCTTGCTCAGGATGCTGACGCCGCGCTGTCGGCGATGCTGGACGACGTACACCACGAGGCGCTGGCGCTCATCGACGCCGTATCGTCGAACCGGGAGGCTGACGCCGGGCGGCCGACACGCGCCGACACCGCGCTGCGCGGCCGGTGCTGGATCGTCTACGTGGCGCTGGGCGGGCTGATGGTGGTCCTGGACGCCGGCCGAGTCGCCCGACCTCCCCGGCGCCGGAGGTCCGCTGTGTCTGGTCGCGTCTCGGTAGGCTGCCGCGGTGATCGAGCCTTCGGATCGGAACGCGGGCAACGGGGTCGCGTTGGTCAGGTAGTCCGCCAAAGTGTCAACGGCTTCGGTGTCAAGCAGTTGTGCCGGATCACCGCGCCAGTCCCCGACCCTACTGAGCTACCGCGCTCCGGAGTGAGCTGCGCCACGTCCGTCGGGCTGCTGAAACCGGGCCACTCGCTGCGTCATCTGGTACACGAGACGGCGATGGATGTCGGTGAGGAGCATGAGTGGACGCCATTACGCTCGGCGACCTGGTGGACGCCGTCGGCAGCCCGGCCCTGCGGCTTCACACCGCATCCGCCGGACCCGCCACCCCGGTCACGCAGGCGCTGTTGTACGACCCGCATGCCCCACTGCCCGATGCCCCCGGAGCCCTGCTGCTCGCGGTCGGCGTGCGGGCGGCCGCGGCTGGGCCGCTGGTGCGGGCCGCGGCGGAGGCGGGTATGGCCGGAGTCGTGGTGCGCGGCGCGGACGGGCCGGTCGGAGAGGCCGAGGCGTATGACGTGGCACTGCTCACGGTCGAGGAGGGTCTGGCCTGGCACCACGTGCACCTGATGCTGGCCTCGGCGATCGACTCGCGGCCCGCCCCCGGCGGTGGGCTGGAGGACTTGTTCGCGCTGGCCGACGCGATCGCGGCGGCGACCGGTGGGGCGACCTCCGTCGAAGACCCGCGCCAGCGGATCCTGGCCTACTCCACCGTGCCCGGTCAGCCGGTCGATGAGGACCGCCGCCAGGGCATCCTCGGCCTGCAGGTGCCGGGCAGCGTGAAGAACGCGCACCAGGTCCGGCTGGTGTTCGCCTCACACGCACCGGTGCGACTGCCGGCGCTCACGGCGGAAGACCTGCCGCGGCTCGCCTGCGCGGTGCGGGCCGGCGGCGAGACACTCGGCTCGATCTGGGTGGTCGACGGCGGCACGCTCGCTCCGGACGCGGAGGCGGCTTTGGCCCAGGGGGTGTCCACGGCGGCGCTGCTCCTGCTGCGCCTGCGCGCGGCACAGCAGCTGACCCGGCATCAGAACACCGTCCTGCTGCGACGGTTGCTGGACGGGTCGGCGGACGCCTCGATGGCAGCGCACCGGCTGGGCTGGGATGCGGTCCGGGTGGCCGCGTTCGCGCTGGACTCCGCAGTGAGCGTGCCGGACGCCGAACGGACCTCACTCAGGCTCCTGGACCTCGTACGGCTGCAATGCGAGGCGCGCTATGGGCGGCATGCCTGCGTGCTCCTGGACGGGGTGGTGTATGCGCTGCTGCCCGCGCCAGGGGAGCACGGCGGGGCGGGTGCGCCCCAGGGACACACGACGGCTGACCGGCGGCACCGGCAGCTGGCGCAGGACATCGTCCGCCAGGCCGGGCTGTCGCTGCGGGTGCCGATCCGGGTGGCGCTCGGCGAGGTGGTGACGGACCTTGGCGGGGTGGCGGGCTCCCGGGCGGATGCGGATGCGGTGCTGCGGCTGCGGCTGCTGGACGACGCTCTGCCGGTGGCCACCGTCGATGAGGTGCGTGCCCGGGTGACGCTGCTGCGGCTTGCCGATGTGATGGCGGAACGAGGGGAGTTGCGGGCGGGCGCCTGGCAGCGGGTGTTGGCGGCGGACTCTGAGCACGGCACCGAATACGCCCGCACGCTGGTGGCCTGGTTCGACACGGGCTGCGATGCGGCAGGCGCGGCCAGGGTGCTGTCGGTCCACCCCAACACCTGCCGCTACCGCCTCAAGCGGATCGGCGGGCAGCTCGGGTTTGATCTCGACGACGCCGACGAACGGCTGGCCCTGTGGCTGCAGTTGAGGCTGCTGGCAAAGCGCGGTGGTCCCGCCTGAGCCCGGCCCAGGCGGGACCACCGGGCCCGCTTCCGGTCAGCGCAGATCGTGGATGAGCTTGCCGATGATGGCGTCCACCTTGTCCGAGTCGAACGTCTCCGAGCCGACCAGCAGGGTCACGGCCCGCTTGCCGTCCCCGGTGACCGCGTTCCTGAGCTTGTGGCCGGACTCCATGGATCCGCTGTGCCCCCAGGTGACGAAGCCCGGGACGGTCTCATAGCGCTCGACGCCCAGGCCGTAGCGCTCGCTCTTGGCGTCGGTCGTGATGGTCTTCTTCATCTCGCCTAGCTGGGCCGGGGCCAGCAGCTCCCCGCCCCACAGCGCGGACCAGAACGCGGTCACGTCGGCGCCGGTGGAGACCAGTGCCCCTGAAGCGTCGGCGCCGGAGACGTTCCACTCCGTGCGGTCCACCAGCTTTCCATTGCGCTCCGCGTAGCCGCGCAACTCCGGCTTGGGAAGCGTGGTCCGGTCGCCGGGCCAGGAAGTGTGGCGCAGCCCGAGGGGATTGATGATGCGCTGTTTGATCTCGGTGTCGATGCCGCGCCCGGTGACCTTCGAGACGATCAGGCCCACCAGGTTGTAGTTGGTGTTCGAGTAGGCGAAACCGGACGAGGTCTGGTCGTCAGGCGGAGGCAGCTTCAGCGTCTGCTTGACCGTCTCCAAGGGCTCGACGTGATCCCAGCGGTAGTCGTCCTCGTTCTCGTACGCGTCCAGGTAGTCGGGCAGGCCGCTGGTGTGCTGCAGCAGCTGCCGCACTGTGATCTTGCGCCCGTCGTAGTGCTCGGTGCGGATCAGGTCGGGGAAGAAGTGGTCGACCGTGTCGTCGAGCTTGAGCCTCTTCTCACCGACCAGCTGCAGCACGACCGTGGCCACCCAGGTCTTGGTGTTGCTGGCGATACGACTGTGCTCATTGCCGACGACCTTGCGGCCCGTCATGAGGTCGGCGACGCCGATGCCGGTGTGGGTGATGCCGCAGCGCGGGCTCTTCACCGTCACGCTGATCCCGGAGGCACCGACGTGCTGCAGCGCCTCCAACGCCTTCTGGAGGGGCTTGCTGTCACATGGGGGAGTGGTGGTCGATGCGCTCGATGAGGCCGACGCGGCAGGGGCAGCCATCAGAGAGGCCGTGAATGCCAGGGCTGCAACAACGGTCGTCCGTCGTCGGAAGGTGTCCTTTTGCATGCGTACACCGTCGGGCCTGGGCAGACCGGGTGCATGCGGTGCCCATCCAAACATCCGGGGTGCGGTTTGTGCGTGCGGCCAACGAGCGGGGCTTCCCTCAAGGCCGGGTAGTCGACAAACCCGCGAGTCGCGCAAGGGTGTTGCAGGATTTCTGACGCCGGACAACGGAGCTCGTTGGTACAGGCAGTCGACCAAGACAGCTTGTATCTCAAGGAGCTCCGTTGCCTTCTCATTCTGTCCTGCCGTCTGCACTGACGACCATCACCGGTACGGTCACGGTCGCCCCGGGTCGGTTCGTGCCGGGGCATCTGGGGGAGCTGACGGCGGTCGTGCCGTTCGAGCTCGTCGACGCGGTGTTGTCGGAGACGAGGACCGGGCAGCGGCGGCTGCGGGATCTGCCCTCCCCAGTCGGAGTCTACTTCCTGCTCGCGATGTGCCTGTTCCCCGAGGTCGGCTACCGGCTGGTCTGGGACAAGCTGACCGCCGGCCTGTCCGGGATGTCCATCGCCTCGCCGACCGCTAAGGCGTTGCGTGACCTGCGCCGCAGACTCGGCAGTGCGCCGATGCGCGCGCTATTTGAGGTGCTGTCCGGGCCACTGGCCCAGCCAGGGACGTCAGGGGTGCGGTTCGGCCCCTACCGGGCGGTGTCGTTCGACGGCTGCGGTTCGCAGAAGGTCCCCGACTCCGTGCGGACCGTTCCTGGCTGGGCAGAACCGCCCACCACGGCTATCGGGCGCTGGGGTTGATGACGCTGGTCGAGACCGGCACCCGGGCCCTGATCGGCGCAGTGTTCGGTCCGAGTGCCGAAGGCGAGACGAGCTATGCCGGCCGTCTGCTACACCTGCTGCGGCCGGGCATGCTCGTCCTGTGGGACGAGGGATTCGACGGAAACGACTTCCTCGCCGCGGTGACCGCCACCCGCGCCCAGGTTCTGGGCCGGCTCCGCAGCAACCGGTGCACCCCGGTCCTGACCCGTCTCCACGACGGCTCGTACTTGTCGGTGATCGGCACCGTGCCTGTGCGGGTCATCGACGCGCAGATCACCGTGACCTGCGCCGACGGCACCGTCTACACCGGCTCCTACCGGCTGGTCACCACTTTGACCGACGCCCGCCGCTATTCGGCGGACACGCTGGCGAGCATCTACCACCAGCGGTGGGAACACGAATCGGCATACTTCGCCCTTCGTCACGCGATCATGGACGGGCGCCTGTTGCGCTCGGGCGACCCGGCCGCATCGAGCAGAAGATGTGGTCCCTGCTGACGCTCTACCAGGCACTTCGGGCGGTCATGGTCGACGCTGCCGAATCCGTCCCGGGCACCGATCCGAACCGCTGCGGGTTCACCATTGCCCTCCAGAACGCTCGCGACCAGGTCATCCAGGCCACCAACACCGTCACCCCGACCGCCGAGCCGGGTCCCATCGGGCGCCGCGTTCTGACCGCCCTGCTCCCGCCCCGGCGACAGAGAGTGAGCACCCGCAAAGTCAAATCACCGACCTCCCGCGACAGCGAACGCCTCGACGACGGCCGACCCGACTCGAGCCGCACCGTCACCGGGCTCGACATCACCGTCCTCGCACCCGCAGCCGAACAGCGCCTCCTGCCCAACATTTCACGAGATGACCGACACATTCACCGGTCACCGCACAGCCGCCGGGAACGCGTCCTTCAACTCCTGCGGGCTGCCCCCCGGCCGCCACTGGACCGCTCACGAACTCGCACGGCACCTCGGCGACATCATCCTCGGCACCATGCACCGACAACTCAACCGATGGGCCGAGGACGGCCACCTCAGAAAGCCCGGGCGCGGCGTCTACACGGCCGCTACGAACAACCCAGTCAAACCCCCTTGCGCGGCCTGAGAGTTTGTTAACTACCCGGCCTTGGGATGGACCCTGATCACCAGGGTGGCCAACGAGGTAAGCATCCTGCTCAGGCCCAGCGGAGGAAAGACGGTGCTCGCCCGACTCCCCTGGTGATCCGATCGACGCGACGATAAGCGGTACATGAGGTGAGCACCGACCGCCGATGGTGGCATGCTCGCCACCCACGCGGGCAAGCGCGCACTGGAGAACAGAAAGACGATAGCGCTTCCACCGATGACTGTCCCTCAGCCAGGACCGAGATGGACAGGGACCTGGTGGTGACCGAGCTGCTTCGCACTGCTGCTGAGGCGGTTACCGCACTGTGCGCACAGTCCGCCGCTGCTGTCGGCCATGTTCCTGCACATGAGTTGCCCGACGTGTGACGGCGGTCGCTCGGGGCAGGCGCGCTGTATGGCCGACCTTGGAGAGCTCCTGCAAGCAACCATGCTCCGCCGCCACTTGACCGCGCAGGCCCTCGCTGAGCGGACTGGTATTCGGACACCACGCATTAGGGTCTTTACGCAAGACGGCGCCCAGGGACCTGTTCATCCCACCGACCAGGAACTCGCTGAAATCGCTGTGGCCTTGAGGCTGCCTCTGACCGAAGTCCTTGACGCCGCCCGTGCTCCGGCCAGGACCATGGCCTGACATCCGCACCCGTCGCGGCAGTGATCGCGGTCTTGTTACCCGCCGTCCTTCTAGGGCTGATGCTAGCGCTGGGCCGCTATGAGGAATGTCTGTTCAACGCCCGGCGCGCCCGTCACCGCCGCCTCCACACGGGTCGGCATGTCCGCCCGTCGGCAGCGTCCAAACCGCGAGGGGTGCCGCCGAGATAAGCATAAAAGTCACCAGTCGGTGGGCCTTGAGGTCGTGAGGCGGCGGCCCTCACCCGTTCGGCCGAGTGCCGTTGGTGGCGTTGGCTGCCTTCTGCGCTGGGGAGCCGTATCCCCAATCGAACGGTTCGTGTATCCACGGTTCAAGCGGCTTACCATCGGACAGGAGCTGCATCTGCCTTTCATTTCGCCCCGGGCGGAGGCGGCGTGCGCAGCCAAGTCGGTGGGTTTCGGCACTATCGGCTCGCGCTGCTGCTGGCGCTGACTGCGCGCTCGAAGGCGTGGTTATACCGGCCAGTTCTGGAGCGGCTGTGACCCGGATAGCACCTTGGCCTGCCCGGGCCTGCGCCCCTAAGAGAGTGCACGCTCAGGGCGGAGCCGGACTACGCCCTGTCCGATTCGAAGGTGTGGCTGCTGGAGTCGGTGCTCGCCCACGCGCCGACCACGATGGAGAAGTCACGCAAGAAGATCTGGGTGCTGCGCGACGATGTCGCCGAAGCTCTGCGTGAGGGCCGGTATGACGGTCCGGGGTCGTTCTTCTCGCAGCGGGGGAACAACGCGAAGCCGGCAGCTTAGGCTCGGGGCAGGCATATGAGCTGATGCGAGAGGGCGTGACCAAACGTACGGTGAGCGCGGCGGCCGACGAACCTGAGCTGGCTGCCGCCACCTACGGGCACCCCGACGTCAGGGAGGTCAGCCATGCCACAGCCGACGTTCGTCCTGGTTCACGGCGGTAACGGTTCATCCGCCGACTGGGCAGGGGTCGTACGGGAACTCGCTCTGCGAGGACACCGTGCCCTTGCTGTGGACCTCCCCGGGCACGGCACGGAGGCGTTCTTCCCGCAGTGTTACCAGGCACCGCAAGATCTCTCCGCACTGCGCACCAAGCCCTCGCCGCTGAGGTCGATCACCCTGGACGACTACACCGACCGCGTGGTGGGCGTGGTCCGCCGTGTTCACCCGTACGGCCCGGTCGTCCTGGTCGGTACGAGCCAGGGCGGCGCCACGCTGAACCGGGTCGGCAACGCGGTGCCCGAATTGCTGGAGCGACTGGTCTACGTCTCGGCCTTCTGCTGCGTGACGCTCCCCTCCATCGTCGACTACGTCACGAAGACACCCGAGGGCCAGCAGAGTCTGCTGTCGGCCATGCCAGCTGTGGAGACGCCCGAGGAACTGGGCGTCATGCGCTTCAACTGGCGTTCCAACGACCCGCAGGCGCAGGCGGCGGTGCGCGAGGCGTACGCCGCGAGCTATCCGGAGGACGAGTTCCTTGCGCTGCTGAACGCCTATGAACCGGACGAGACCGCGTTCATCGGCCGGTCCGACGCCCGCTGCCACCCCGAGGCCTGGGGCAGCATCCGTCGGACCTATGTTCGCTTCAGTCAGGACCGCGCGATTCCGCCCGCCCTGCAGGACCGCATGATCGCCGAGGCCGATGCGCTGACCCCGCACAATCCCTTCGACGTCGTTACCCTCGACGCCCCGCACGTGGGCCCGCGCGACCCGCAGGAGCTGGCGACGGTGCTCGCAGCCCTAGCCTCACGCTGATCAAGGCCAACAGGTCAACGGCGCGGCAGTCAGGCGACGGCCTAGCCGCCCGTCTAGCTCGTTGGAATGGGTCAACGGACTCTGACAGTCGGGGATCTCGCAGCTTCCCGGTGCGGCAGCATGGTCAACGGGCATGCTCGGGTAGTTCCCGATGACTGATGCAGTTTTCGAGGTGCCCGTTGTCCCTCCACCCGCGTTCCGGTGAGCAAGTCCCGCCTCTGACTGCGCAGGTCACGCGGGCGAGTGACCCCGGCGGCACGACGGCGATATGGGTGCGCGATCGGCTGGACGGGCTGTGGTGTGACGAGGACTTCGCCGACTGGTACCCGCGTGACGGGCGGCGGGGTCTCTCCCCTGCTCAACTGGCTACCGTCTGTGTGCTGCAGTTCGTACTCGGCCTGTCGGACCGGCAGGCTGCCGAGGCGGTTCGTTGCCGCATCGACTTCGAGTGTGCGCCGTTTCACTCGGCGCTGGTTCGCTCCCGCAGGGAGCCGAGGTTCGGAAGGAGGTGGCCTCGGGGCTGCCCGCCTGACCTGGACGCGAAAGCGCGAGGGGACAACAGCATGGCGGGAAAGCATGGAGGGTCGTGAAGGCATCGAAGACCCTGCCGGGTGAGGCGAGTCGGGCGCGGTTTAGGTCTGCCGACGTGGTCGGACAAGCTGCTGCAAGAGGTAATGCCCCTGTTGTTGGAGGCGTATTACGAGCCGCAGTTCTCCGATCACTCCCACGGATCCGGTATGGCCGGGGCTGTCACACTGCCTTGCAGGAGATCTATTCCGGGTGGCGTGGCACCACATGGTTCGTTGAGGGAGACATCGCCCAGTGCTTCGACCGGCTCGACCAGCAGGTCATGCGGTCGATCCTGGCCGAGAAGATCCATGACAACCGCTTCTTGCGGTTGGTCGACGGACTGCTCCAGGCCGGGTACCTGGAACAGTGGCGCTATCACGCGACGTTGAGCGGTTCGCCGCAAGGCGGTGTGATCTCGCCGATCCTGTCCAAATCTACCTGGACCGGCTGGACAAGTACATCGAGGCGAACCCATGTCGCGTTCCTCCTCCAGCTCACGGATCCTCTTCCGGGCCGCGGCCAGTGCCGCCTGAACGTCGTCGACGCCGGCCTGCCGCAGCGGCCGCCGGCGAGGAGTTGGCGCCGGGGCGGCACCCGTTGGCGGCCCGGATCCAGTTCCGCAGTGTCTCGGTGTTCACCCCGAGATCACCGGCAACCGACTTGATCGTCGCTCCCGGCCTCGACCGGTACAACGCGACCGCGTCCGCCTTGAACTCGGCGGGATAGTGCTTCCCCGCGGGGACCCGTTCGGCGTGGGCCGCTCCACCATCACCCGCGCCATCGGTGAGGTGCGGTCACCGCTCGCTGAGCCAGAGCGCACCATGGGCCCGGGTGGCGGCTGCGGACACTGGCCGAGATTGTCGGCCCCTCGATGCCAGTGGGAAGACCGGGATCATCGACGGAACCGAGATCCGCGTCAGATACCCGGCCGCCGGCCGCAAGGACCGGGACAAGTTCATCTCCGGCAGGAGCAAGCAGAACGCGGTCAAGACCATGGTCGTCACTGACGGCGGCCGCCGCGTGCTCTTCTGCAGCCCAGCTCAGCACGGGAGCTGCGCGGACATCACCCATGCCCGCCAGTCAGGGCTGGTCACGCTCCTGGACGGTGGGGCGGCCGTGGAGATCCTCGCGGATGCCGGCTGCCAGGGCCTGGGAGCCCAGACCGCCGGATGTGTGGAGACGCGACCGCACCGCGAGTTCAAGCGACACCATCCAAGCCATCGCCGCGCTGCTGTCCCAACAGCAGACCGCCGACCTGACCTCCGCACAGCCCATGTGACACCAGTCCCACCGAGGCCCACGACGTTTCACCGCCTACTGTGCACAAGTTCGTAGGGCCGCGGAGGCTCGAGGAGTTCTGCGAATCGAGCCTTCTGAGACTGCTACGTCGTCGTACGCAGTCCGGGCACGTTCTGCCCTTGGGGGGGTCGCTTTGAGCGGCCTCCTCGGGTCGGCCATCGGGAGTCTCCTGCGCGGTGACCTTCGTGAACACCTGTTCCGCACGGGCCAGGGTGAGTCGCATCGTGCCGTACGGTCCCACCGCTTACCCCGTGCGGTGTCCGTGCCGGTGTAGTTCTTGTACTGCCTGAACACCAGCGTCAGCCGCTACCGAGGACCCTGGCGTCGTCTCCCCGGACCGGGCTTCTACCGGCTGGCTACCCAGAGCTTGTTGTCCGGTTAGACCCCTTTGAGCTGCGAAGACGTCCGGACTGCTGGACGTACGCTTAATCGTGTGACGACTCTGCTTGCTCGTCAGTCCCATGCGTTGAAGAGGACTCCGCCCAGCGTGGTGATGCCGTAGGAGCGAACCTGACGCCACTCGCCCTGTGTGAGCACTGAGGTGTCCACATCGGAGAGTGGTGTGGCGAGTTGATCGCTGCTCAAGACTGAGAATCCCGCGTTGGTGAAGGCGTGAGCCCACGACGGCGGCGCGAGGAACTCCTCTCCGCACCAGTCCCGGCGCGCCTGGGCGAAGGCGATCCAGGGGTGATGAGCGTGACACAGGACGATGCTCTCGCCTGTGCGTCCGACGACAGTTGCTGTATGGAAGGTCCGGGGATATGCCTGCTTCTCCACCTCGCCTACCGCGACTCCGGCGAGGCGGGCAGCGGGATACAGTACGGCGCGGAACGCCCGCAGGCCAGTCTCCGGGAGCGGACCGTCCTTCGGCCGGAAAAAGCCTGTGGCCCCACGCGGAAGCGTGAAGCCGATGTTCCCCTCATTCATGCCACTCATTTTGCCTGGTGCGCTGCGCATCGGCTGTCGTAGGCGCGGTGAGCTGCTGGCCCATGCCGCGCGTTGGGGTTCGGCGCCCACCTTGTGGTGGGGGGATATATGCCTCGCCGGTGGCGAGGATCTGCCACGTGGCTCTGGTACGGCAAGCGTGAACCGGTGACTGACCGTGACCGTGTGGCGTTGTGATGAGTGTGCGACTTATCGGGGCTTGATCGCTTGTTCCCTCACCTGTCGGAGGCGGCCATCGACAGCGTCGAAGGGGACGCCGCAGAAGTGCATGTCCTGTGACGTCGAAGTCTGCGGATTGAAGCTTCACTTTGCGGGGGATCTTTCGGACTGAAGAGTTACCTTGCGGACAGGGGCGGGGTTAGCTGGTCGTGGTGCCGTCGGACACGGAGATGTCAGCGGGGTTGGACAGCCGATGTCACTGATCTGGGCACGAGGGATGTCACTAGGAACGTGGCGGCGCGGAGTCCGTGTCAGTGGCCGGTGACGGCTCGGCGAGCATCCGCAGGCTGTACGCGACGTTGTCGGGCAGGACATCAACGAGCTCACTGCGGGCACCGGCGGACGCCTCGGCGACCTCTACGGCCGACGCAGGCTCCTCCTGTGTAGGCCCGCAATTGGAATGTCCCGTTCCGGCATGACGACCTGCGCGTACTCGGCGTGTCTCATTCGTGGGCCACGGCATTCTGTCTCACGATCTTGTCCCCTCGTGCGTCGAGGTGCTTCGACGAACTGGTGGCGTGGAGTCAGCTGCCGAGCGGAATCGTCTTCCAGAACTTCCACATGATGGTCTTCTCGGCGTCGTCGGCGACGACATCAACTAGGGCGATGACGTCGATGTGAAGCGGGGCGTGGCTCGGACGGACCCGGCGTACGTGAGCTCCGCGGTCAGCGCCCGTTCGGCCTCAGTGACCGCGGCGGCCGGCTTGGCGCTCAACCGGTAGAGCGTGACGTGGGAGCTACTCGTCCCCGACGTGCGTGAGCGGGTCGTTCTTGGTTGCGGCACGGATGCCAGACACGAGACCGGCGAGCTCTGGGTTGCTCTTGAGGTCCACGGAGACGTAGGCGTGTACGAGAGACGGGGCCGTGCCCTATTGCCATAGGGTTTAGCTCTCCTGTAGTGAAACCGTTCAGGCCGCCAGGCAGTAACCGGCCTGGACGAGCAGGGGGCAGAGACGGGGCAGCGCGGCTCGAGCGAGAACGTCAACGGCTTGATCCGCCAGTACTCCCCAAGGGCACCGATCTCGCTGGCCACACCCGCGCCCGCCTCGACGCGATCGCCGCCGAGCTCAACAGCCGTCCAAGCAAGACGCTCGGCTGGGAAACCCCAGCCGAGCGTCGGTACAATCTGCTCGCGGTCTGAACAACCGGCCACGGTGTTGCGACGACTCCCCGAACTCGCCAAAGCCTCGGGGCCTACACGCCCACAGCCAAATTGGCCAACAACACCTCAAGAGGATGCCGGGCTCACTCGTCAGTTGGCGACGGTGAAGTCGACCTACGAGCGCTCACACATTCGCGCGATCAGGACACGAGCTGAAGCCGACAGACACGACAGGTCGTCAATCGATGATGTTGACATAATAGCTGTCCATGTCCTTGTACAGCATCCTGTCGTAGAAGTAGTACCACCGTAGGTACGACCCTGCCCTGGCGTTCTGAGCCCCGTCGACGGCCTTGACCGAGTAGTCCCAGACTGGGCTGGCGGCGCCTTCCTGCGTCGAGGCGAAGGGGTACTCATCGCACTGATCGTCGCTCGGAATGGGACTCAGCCCGTTGCACGCCCGCCGTACCTCGGCGCGGTTCGGGCCATCTTCCGAAGTGGGGATCCGGTGCAGTCCGTTGTCCTGTGGGTTCTCAGGCACGTACTTGCCCGGGATCCTCTTCGGCGTGCCGGACGGAGGGTATGTCAGGTTGGGTGTGTCCTGTGCTTGCCTGATGTGCACCGCCACGTCGTGGACACTCACCGCTGCGGGGGAGTTGATCTGGTAGGTGATGTACGGGAGCACATCGTCATTGATGCATGCCAGCGGCCGGTTGGGGAAGTAGGTGGCCGAGTCGCACCTGATGAGATGCCAGGGTGTACGTACGGTAGGTCCGGCACCGCCGTCGACGCGAACAGCAGCGGTCAGATTCCATAGGTGGCGCAGAACCTTGTCAGGGGATGTGCTCTTCGTTTCGTCCGAGGTGATCAGCCAGTTGCGCCACTCGTCGTTTTCTTCCCACTCCGTCATCGTCTGAGCGACGCGGTCGTAGTGCACGGCGCAGCCGTTGTTGGTTCCGGTGTCGGCACAGGTGGCGCCGACATCAAAAACCACGTCGTCCTCGTCTTCGAACACACCCCAGTTGTCCCCGACGAAGGTCTGCTTGAACTCGACGAGGATGTCCCGGCTGTTGTGGCTTCCCCAGGCGATGGCCAGGTAGTTGAGTTTGGCTTCACCGATCAGTTCGCCGCTGGTGTTCCAGCCTTGCGCAGTGAAGCCGTGGTCCTGGCACCACCACAGGCGGTTGAAGACATGACCCTTGCCACCATCGGCCCGCGGGTCGTTTCTGCACCTTTCCAGAATGCTTTGGGGCGGGTCCTGCTGCGCCAACCGCCCGTTCTGTTCGGTGTTACCTACGGATTCGATGAGCTTGCGAGTCTCGGTGTCCGCTGGATTTACGTAGGAATGACTGCCGGTAGCTCGGCCGACGGCTCGGCCATCGGCCCTCGTAGCGGATCGGCGCGGTGACTGCGCGGAACTGGGAGCAGGTTTCCCGGCCTTGAGCTGGTCGTTGTTCGAAATGGTGATGGTGAACGGCTCTTTGTCCGTTGCGTCGCTTGCGGTCGCACTCTGCGAGAGATTGAAACCCAGCATCGCGGCGATGACCGAAGCCAGCGTGAAGCCCCTGAGGGCCCTGAAGTGCATGTGATTCCCCCAACCCCTTTTAGAGCGCGAGGGATGAGCTGAACGCTTCCCCCACACTTCGCGGTCGGAGCGTACCCACCGCAGCTGCTGGCGAGTACCTGCCAACCGCAGCCTTCTTGAGGATGTCTGAAAGTTGCTCGTTGGGGCTCGAAGGATCGCATCGCACGTCACGCGTCTGGCTCACCAGTTGGGCGCGCCTTGCGCGAACAGGCCCACGCTGCCCGAGGTGATCGCCGCCGCCGACAGTTGTCTCGCCCACTGTCCCAGACACGGGCCTCGACCGCGGTGGTGTGGAGTCAGCCGCCTTCATGCTGATAGGAAGGCGGAAGCAGGCTGCCCGCCGCGCCCGGCGTGATGCAGGGCCCACTCCATGTCGCGGCGGGTCTCTCCGTCTGGATCGAGCTCCATACGCCGCTACAGCCAGCCGATCACTTGGCACCGATCTGTTTGAGCCGTGCGTCCAGGCGGCGTTCCAGGCGCGCGTCCTGGAGGCTTTGGGCGGCGTCGAAGATTGTCATCTGGCCGGTGGCGCAGTGGTCGCCGGTGCTGCGGGCGGCTGTGTATATCGCCTTCCACAGCTCCTGCGCTGCGTGATCCGGGATCGGGATGAAGCGTTCGGCGCGCGCGGCGTGGCGGCTCAGCCTGCGGCATGCGGCCCTGCCGTCCCTGGTGGCTTGGTCGAGTGCGTCTTCGGCTGTGGCGTCGTCGGCCTCCTCGGCCAGAATCGCATCATTGGCGCGCTCGATGATGTAGACCTGCTCATCGAGCAACTTGATGTTGATCTCGATGCCTCCGGCCATGCGCCATGCCTGGTTAGCCTCGGAGATCTGGTCCGGCTCCGTAGGGTCGGCGGGTGCGGTGCCCTTAGCGACATTGGACAAAGTCCAAGCGGCCAGCACCAGCACCATGACGGCCAAGGGAACGGCCACGCGCGGCGAGCGGGCAGATGTAGATACAGGAGAGGCCGGGGGGTGAGACCCATCGTGGCGCCCCAGGAGGCGGCCTGCGAGTCCTCGTACGGCCGATCCTGTCACCGCGGCCCCGATGGTCATAATCGAACCGAACACGAATGGACCGGCCAGGTATTCCAGGGTTCGCGCACTGAATTCGCTGAACACGAAGGTGCGGTCGGTGCTCGTGCACACATCGACCCAGACGTTGAGCGGTCCCAGGCAGCCGTCGAGTATCCACAGGGTTTCGGTGCCGAGGGCGCCGGTCAGCAGCGTGATACCGCCCGCAGTTACTGCGTAGGGAACGGAGGGACCCCGAAGGGTCGCGGCCGTGATCGCCGCCGCGACGGCCGCAGCCGCTATCAGCACGGCCTCCACCCACGCCTCGTACAGCAACCAAGAAGCAAAGTCGGCGTCGGATCGCTGCAGATCGTCGTGCCACAAGCTGTTGAGTACCACCACCGCGATGAGTGCACCGATGGCGCAGATGAAGCCAGGGAGGAACACCTGGCGGATACCCGGCCGTGGGTCTTCCCGGGGCCGGAGCGGCGATCGGATCAAGATCACGGTGGGCGCCAGCCAGGACAGCAGAGCCCCGACCACCGCGGCCACGTTGCCCGACCCGTACGAGATGGAGTTGAGCAGGAGCGCGGCCGGGCGAGCCAGCGGCAGCCACCCGTCGGACGAGCTCACCCCGCTGAACAGCCTGGCGAGGCCGTCTTCGCCGTTGAACCCCTGAGTTACCCAGCGGAAGAAGAACCACAGGAGCGTCCCGAACGTAAGGACGGCGGTCAGCTGGCCCACCCAGGAACCAGGAGTGCGGAGGCGGGTGGGAAGTTGCTGCACCGACAGGGACGACAACTGAGCCATCCACACGCCGGCGACGATGGCCCCGGCGAGCACGATCACCAAGAGCCAGGGGTTGTGCGGCAGCCAGGCGTGGTCCGGCCGGCGCAAAGCGATCAGGCAGCCAGCCACCAGGCCGGTGCCTAGCGCGGTGCCCTCCCGCCAGCCCTGCGGATACGGAGTGCCGTTGTCGGCGGCGTACATCGCGGCGCGCCAGATCGGTGTGGCGACCACCGTCAGCACCAGGCCCGCAGTCAGCCACAGGACCGGCGTGCCGGGCCCGATCGAGCGGACCCCTAACAGGAAGAGGTCCTTGCTCTGCGAGGCCAGCACCGCACCCACAAAACCGGCGAGACCGATCGGCAGCAGGCCCACCCGGAAGAGTTGCGCCGGGTCGTCCACCGCCCGGCGCCGTGCGGCATTGCTGGGATGCCATGGTCGCCGCATCGCATGACGCAGGCGGACATGCCATGGGCGCGGCATGTCTCTCCCGGCAACTAGCAGGCCGCGTAGATCGCCGCCCCACTCGGGCGGCAGCGCGTCGGCGTGGTATTCGCGAACCCGGAGGATGTCCGCACGCGCCAGGTACACGGCCGTCACCAGGCCCAGAAGAACAAGAGGGGCCCGTTCGCCGAAGGGGCCCTCGAATCCGGGGGTCGCGGTGTCGAAGAGTGGAGCGAGGATCAGGATGACTACGGGGGCCAGCACCACGAGCAGGAACGCTCGCCAGGCCGCAACGGTGGCGTATGCGAGTCCGATGTCACGGTTGACGATGTGGTTGAGTTCGTGCAGTACCACTCCGCGGAACGCCTGCAGGTTGTTGTTAGGCTGCTCAGCTACATCGGTGGCCCGGTGTTTTGCCCGACCGGTGGCATACCGGCTGACGAGTCCGGCGTTCAGGGCGATCGTGTTACGGCCGAACCTCCCGAACGCCACGGCGCTACAGCTCCGTTCGAAGGGAGCCAGCGCGAAGCGCACGCGGTGAGCAGGCACACCAGTGCGGCTGCGCAGCTCGGCGAGCTCGGCCAGTAGCGGGTCGGCGGTTTCCCGACTCGAACTCGGGACGGCAAGGGGGACCAAACACCGGCGACGGTGCTTCCAGGCCGGGAGCAGCACGTAGATGATCAGCGCGACGACGGCGAGGCCGAGCACTGCCAAGAACGTCTTCTGCCAGGCTGGGCAGATCGCGGGTTGGTGCCCTTCCATGCACCGTAAATACATCGCATGCACCGCAGGTTGGTCCGGGCCCTTAACGGCGTCGGAAACGATTTGGCAGCCGAGATCTTTCGCGATGGCCTTGTTGTCGCCGGTGAAGAAGCTGTACAGCCAGATGACGCTGGACACGGTGATGAGCGTCAGCAGGAGGACGAAGCGGAAGGTGGTCCCGACACCGGTGCGGCGGCCCACGGTCACTGCCCGGCAGCCGGGCCGTTCGAGTCGTCGTCTGCGCCGAGTGCGAGGCGCCCGGCGATCCGCTCAGCCACGGCGCGGGCCGCCTCCTCGGCGATCTGCGACTCGACAAGCTTCTCGACAATCAGGTCGTGCACGGCGCGAACTTGTTCACGCGGGAGTTCATGCAAGTTCACGGCCACCGGCGGACGACGGAACACTCGCTGCAACCAGGAAGTGAGGAGCGCTCCGGCAGCTCCGCCGACGACCGCGCGGAAGCTTTCCTCAACCGACATCATCAGCATCGGGCCGAGTACGGCCGCGATTTCGCCGATTCCGAATCCGAGGGGGTCGCCGTGACTGCGCTGTCGTCGCAACCGCCGCACGACCCGCTCATCGTCGGGGTCGTTGAGCAGGGCGTCGAGGACACGCTGCTCCTCGGCAGGCGCGTAGTCGTGCACCACTGCAAAGGACACGGCATCCCGTACGACGTCACGCAACTGAAGCCCGCCATGTTCCACCATCATTTCCCCCGTTCCTCCTCATTCGTGTTCGGCAAATTGACCGGCGTCGGCCGGTGCACTGTCGGCCGTCGCTACACCCCTGCCCTCCCCAAGCGGCAGGCTATCGACACCGCGCACCCCTCAGACGACGAAATCAAGAACCGGCTCATGCATCAGCCTTCTCAACAACGCCCGACCAAGGCGGTGATGGAGCACCAGCGCCACCGGATACCTTTCGAGAACGTCTTCTGTCCGGCCTGCCGCGGTGATGCGGTGCACCGACTTGCCCGAGCAGGGCGGGGAGGGATGCGAACAAGTACAGGTCATCAGCGTGCCCCTCGGTCATATCCACGGGAACGGGAGGGGCGGCACTCCCTGTGAGGGAGTGTCACTAAACGTTCCCCACCCCAGTTCGTGTAGATATGGACGGTCACCGCTGGGCGTCTGACTTCCTTACGTAGTGGAGCGATCCTGCCATCAACTACCCAGCGCGTGCCCAGGGGTTGACGGTTGACTCGACGCCATCGGTCACTAGATGATGCGTCATGGCCTTCATCCGACGCCTCGGCCCACCTATCGCCGCAGTGATGTTGCTGTCCGTCTCCGCCTGTGGCGACGCCGACGCAAAGGCGCGGGAGGGGTTCAGAGAAATCGCACAGGATGTCACCGACGGATTCAAACCAGAGGAGTTCTGCGAAAAGCGCATTACGGCTGATAAGCAGACATGCCTGGACGGCTTGGCCAACGCTGCGGCGTACTGCCCCTTCCCCGACGGCAACATACCCAAGATCGTCGAGTCGAAGGAGGCGGGGAACGGCCGCACCCTGCTCATCAAGGGCAAGTTCAGTAACGGCGGAAGGTATACCAACAGGGTCTGGGTTGGTGAGGACGAAGGCAGGATGAAGCTCGACTATTTCTACTGGCTGAAGCCGGACAAGCAGCCGCCGTGCGAGGTTGATTAGAAGTCTGGCGAACTCGGCGCCGAGGGGTCAGGAGGGATGTGCTCATCTGCTCGGTCCGTCGGCAGGGGTCCTGCAAACCGCGGACATGGCAGGGTCCAGGGCGTGCCAAGCACCCCCCGAGTCACTGGGACTGCGGCCCGGTGACGGCCAGCCCCTGTGGGCGAGGGCGGGCTTCCATAGGTGCGTTCGCGCCTTGCCCGGTGCGCTCACTGCATCATGGCTATGCGCCCTGTTGCCGACGCCGTACGCGCCTGGCTCATCGAACAGGTGGCCGCCAGCCACGATGTCGTCCTGGACCACGGTCTGTGGCTCCGTGAGGACCGCGAAGCGTGGAAGAAGCAGGTGGAGGCCGCTGGCCGACGCCCGCGCCTGGTGTACCTCCCCGTCGAGAAGGCGGATCTGCTGCGGCGCCTCGAGCAGCGCAACCAGCGCGAGGACGCCAACGCCCTCACCATCACTACCGAGGCACTCGACGACTTCTTCGCCCGCTTCGAGCCCCCAGCCCCCGGCGAGGGCGCCATCGTCTACACCGGCGATGTGGACGCCGTCCTGCGATGAGCGCCGCTCACCGCCTCGGCACCGCGATGACGGTCGCCGAGCAGATCAGCGACCGGGCGGGCCGCGGCCAGGATCACTCTCCCGAAATCGGTCAGGCGCATCCGGTGCCCACACTGGCCACGGATCAAGAGCTGCCCCCGCAGGTCGCGCTCCAGGTGCTGCAGCTGCACGGTCACCGACGACGGTGACGTGCCCACGGCGCGGCAGTACGCCGCGAGCGTGGGATAGTCCGCGGCCTGCAAGAACCGCAGGAGTCGACGACGCCCGTCGAACGTCCGCACGGCAGGCTGCAGAAGGGCGGGGAAACGATCGACGCCCGGCGCGTCAGCGGGGCGACGTCGAGGCTTGTGCCTTTCCTTGTACGGGCGGCGCACGGTCGCGCGGTCCCAGGTCTCCCGTGGCCGGTCCGCCAGGCTGTGTGCCCATTGTTCGACGGCCTGGACGACTTCCTGGCCCAAAGGGGTGAGTTCCACCTGCCGGCCCCGGCCCGCTCGGATCAGCAGCGGGCCGCCGATGTCCTCCTCCAGACGCTTGAGCCGCATGGTGAGCGTCGCCGGGCTGATGCCGTGTGTCTGGCAAGCTCCGGTGAGGGTGGGATAGCGGACAACCTGGATGAAGACGCGCAGTCGGCGGAGCGCGTAGGAGTTGCCCAGGGCGGGCCGCAGCACTTCCGGCGCCGTAGCAAACTCCTGCCGCGGGGTCTTCGGCTGCCGGTTGTTCCGCGTCGCGATGCCGTGTTCACGGACGCGGGCGGCGACGGCTGATCCGCTCATGCCGATCTCCTGGCCGATGTCGTCCAGCGTGCGACGCTGAACGACGTACTGCTCGTAGAGCCACGCCCGGTCCAGGGCTCCGCACGGCCGGTGAGGGCGCCGTGAGATGCCGTACTCGTCGGCGAGCGCGGCCAGGGCCTTCCGGTTGATGCCGGTCTCGCGCTGGATCGTCAGGAAGGGCATGCCCTGCTGCACGTAGAGGCGTTCCATCTGGGCTCTGGAGATCATTAGCCGGGCAGCGTGCAGGCCCTTGAGGCCCCGCTCCATGCTGTGAGCGGTCGGCTTCGCCGCAGGTGCAGGGTGCTGGCCGAGGACATAGCGCAGTGTGCGCAGGTCGGTCCCCAGCTCGACGGCGATACGGGTGCTCGCCTGTCCGGCACGGACGCGGCGGTGAAGATCGGCAAGGTTGATGTCGCCAGGGTCTGCACGGGGCAGGTCAAGGCCGTCGAGCAGTTCGGCGGGCGGCTCCCAGGTCAGCGGCTCGTCGTCGATCCCGTGATGTTCCAGGAACACGCTGCCGATCTGGTCGAGCTCGGCGGACATCTCCGGGGTCAGGACGTAGGGGAACCGAACGCGGCTGTTGCGGAGGTTTTGGCGGTCGCGCGGCGCGTCCGGCATTCGAGGGTGGGGCAGTCCGCTGATCTTCTCGAAGAGGTGGCTACGGGCGACCTGGTAGCGCGTGCCGGCCCCCGGCTCCGTCAGAGTGCGGCGGCACAGGGCGATCCACTCGCTCTCGGGCAACAGCGCGGCGTAGTCGAGGCGTCGCCGCCGGCCGTAGTCGATCGGCACCGTGTGAGTGTCGAGATACCCGGCGAGCCGGATCAGGGCGAGCTGGATGCCCTCGTAATGAGGATCGTCGCGGAGCGCCTGGAGCACATGCGTCAGAACGGGCTGGTTGATGAGGTCGCCGACCTTCTTGACCGCATCGGGGAGTTCCAGTCGGCTGTTCACCAACATGAGGCTGGCCGAGAGCGCGGCGGCGAGGTTCTCGCGAACCTGCGGGACGGGGTTAACTGGCTCTAACAAAAGCTGTTGATCAAGTGACTATCGGCTTGGTGGCTCGTTGGTCAGGTCATGGCGAAGCGTCAGTCGCGGCCGTGGATC
>NZ_JBSFTT010000060.1:0-27920 GCF_053591415.1 Streptomyces sp. NPDC003032
GCTGCGAGCCGCTCGGCCTGATCGGTGGCCATGGCCATGCCCTGACTGGTCAGAAAGGTTTCCAGTGCGCGGGCGAGGGAGCCCATCGAGCGTCCGGAGCGACGGGAGCGTTCGAGCAGTGCCTGCGGGTGGTTGGGGTGGTCGTCCCGGAGAAGTCGTCCCAGGGAGGTGATCATCATGCAGGCGCGACTGACGCAGTACTTGGCGGCGAGACCAGCCGCGAAGTCCCGCAGCCACTCCGGAGGTTCTGCGAGTTCGGCGATCAGGCTCTGGGCCCGGACGAAGGGCCGGTCGGGGTGACGCTGCCAGCAGGCTGAGCACAGTCCCAGCCCGGCATGCCGTCGCACGCGGCCGCATTCGCGGCAGGCCCGGTGCGGCTGCTTGGTCTGGCGCGGACGCGAGCAATGCCCGCACCAGCCGGTGTGCTCGCGCAGATAGCCGGGTCGATCGCACCGAGGACAGGGAACCTTGGCGGCCTCGCGTTCAGCCTTGCGCAAACAGTTCCGGCACAACGTCGCTGTCTTGTCTCTCACCGGGTGACCGCAGGCGGTGCACACGCGTGAGCAGGTGATGCACCGGCCGGTGTCCTCCTGGAGGACGCGCTGCTGGCCGCAGCGGGGGCAAGCGGCTCTGGCCGCCGCTTCTTTCTGCCGGGCGGTGCAGCGACAGCAGTACTGCCGGTCGATGAAGCCGACCGGGGCACCGCAGCCGATGCAGTCGCTCTGTTTGACGCCCACGATGCCACCCGGGTCAGAGCGGCGGCATCGAACGGCCGCGGGCGGAGGCCGCCTTGGGCAGGTCAGCGACTGGCCGTGGTGGGGCGGCAGGGCGCTCGACGGGCGTGTTGTCGACCTCGAACAGGTCGTTGGGAGTGCATTCCAGTGCGGTGCACAACGCGACCAGGGTGGAGATCTTCACCTGGGAGGGTTCCTTGGTGAACAGCGCGGACACCGACGCGGAGGACATCTGCAGGCCGGCACGTTCGGCGAGAAGTTGCTGCAGCTGGGTGCCGGTCCAGACCTCACGCTGGGCGGCAGCCATCCGCAGGCGCCATCGGATCTTCATGCGGGGCTGCCCTCCTCGGCGGTGAGTTCTCCCAGCGTGGTGGTCACCGCGCGGCGATAGGCGTCCTCGATGAACGTCGCGGAGGGCCGGACATATCTCATGGTCGAGCTGACCGTCCAGTGACCGAGGAGCTGCTGGATCGCCACGAGGTCCACACCGCGTTCGTAGTTGTGGGTCGCGCAGGCCCGCCGCAAGGCATGCGGGCTGAACCGGTCGGCGGCCGGGCGTCCTTCGAGTTCCATCAGATAGCGCAGGCGGTTGCGGATCGTCCCGCGGTGCAGGCTGCCGCCGGACTCGTCCGCGAACAGCACCGGCGAGTCGGGGAACTTGCCCCGCACGTCGTCGAGGAACCAGTGCAGGACGAGGTCGAGGCCGTCCAGCATGGGCACCCAGCGCGGCCTGGGGCCGGAGGTGCGGGCGCCTTTGCCGAAACGTACGTGGAGTTTTCCGAACGGGCCCCGCGAGAAGTGGGCGTCGGGACGGTCCAGCAGGGAGGCTTCTTCCGAGCGGAGGCCGGCGTGATAGAGGGTCCGGAACATTGCATAGTCCCGGGCCGCGGGCCCGTACTTGCGGGCGGTGGCGATCCGAGCCTTGAGGAAGTCGAAGAACTCCGCCACCCGTTCCGGGGTGGGCGGCGGCAGTTGAGCTGGGGAGTCGTCCCCGACATGCCGTGAGGCGTTGAACTCGTCCACCGGGCAGACCAGACGGACGCCGAACCCGGCCTCGATCTCAACGGCCTTGCGGACCTGCAGGAACCGGTGGAAGCCCTTGAAGATCTGCACATACTCGCGCCGGGTCGATGCCGCCCGCCCGGCGAGGGCCAGGTCGCCGACGACGCGGTCGATGTCCTCCGGGGTGACGTCCCATGCGGGTCGGCCCAGCGCGTTCAGCGTCCGTTCCAGCAGGCCAATGTCGTTCTCGATCGTCACCGGGCTGAACCCGCGGGCCCTCCACGAGGCAACGAACGCCTCGACACACTCGGCCTGGAACTCCCAGGGATCGGCGGTCACCGGCTCCAGCAGGACGGCACCACCCTCGATCACCCGCAACTGGGATGTCACCGGCACACCTTCCTCGCACCTTACCGATCAAGGCAGCACCTGGAGAATCCGAGCGCCACCGTGAAGACCAACGAGGACCGCAGGAGATGGATACGGGCCGGTGGCAGCAGCGATCCTCGAAAAGGAACATGTGCCATCCCCAGATGACTGGGCCGGGGCCTTCGGCGACGCCACCGTCGCCGCCGCCATGCTCGACCGGCTCCTGCACCGAGCTGCCGTCGCCGGCATCGACGGACCCTCCTACCGACTCCGCGGCCACCAGAACCAGGCCGCCGCCATGCGCAAGGGAGTCAACGCACGTGTCTCCTGACCCCAACGAACAGCTCAACCCCGCACCCGCCAACTGTCCAGTCTGCGAGGGCGAGTTCACGCCGAGCCCGAGACAGATCTACTGCTCTCCCCGCTGCAAGAGCGCCGCCCACCGACGCGCTCCCGCCGGCCTGGCCGCCCACACCTGCCCAGTCTGCGACGGCATCTTCACCGCCAACCCCCGACTCCGCCAGGTCTACTGCTCGCCCAAATGCCGTCGCGAGTCGGAAAGGCAACGCAACCGGACCCGCGACGAAGAACGAGCACGACGTCTCGGCGAACATCCCCGAGCCCTTCCGCCCGGCCCGTAGCCGACAGCCGGCCCCATCGACCCACTGGCACCGACGGCAGTCCGCAACTGCCCGCACTGCGACCAGCCCGTCACGATCGTCGCCCTGCTCGCCACCCAGGAAGCCGCCCGCCCCACGATCACCAACCGCGTCACCGACATCGGCCCGCTCAGACGTCTCCAATGAGCTTCGGCTGACCGTCACCGATCACCGGGCCCGCCGACCTGACGGTCGGCGGGCCCAAAACGTCAGGTCACCGAGCGCAGCCGGTCCAGTTCGCCGCTGATCGCATCCCGCAGCACGTCATGCTGCGGACCGAGCCTGAACCGCTCGTCACTCCACCGCTCACGCGGATAGAGCCACACCGGGGCCCCCACCACATCGGCCGGCTCCCACTCGAACCGCGGCCAGACATGCGCATGCAAGAACGGGTCCGTGTTCCCCAGGATCTCCAGGTTGACCCGCCGGAAGGCCGGGTCCAGCCGCCGACAGACACGCTCGACCGCTTCACCGAGCTGGTCCATGTCAGACAGGAACGACAGCCGCTTCGCCCTCGGAAGGTCCGACAGCCGCTGCAGATCCGGCTCGTCCACGAGCAGAACCGAGTAGCCAGGCAGGAACTGAACGTCCCCGATCACCGCGAACCCCGCCGTCAGCCGTCGCAGCACAGTCGGGTTCTCGCCCCTCAGCGCCGTCCCGATCCGGTCCATCCGCCAGTCATGGCCAAAACCTACATTCCGGCGATCAAGGACCGCTCTTCGATCCCCATCCTCCTCACACAGTTCAAAGACCTAGCAAGTGAGGCGAGGAGCGACCCCGACCGTTTTCAAGAATCGCCATCAGTGCTTCGCCGTCGCCGGCGCCGCCGTCTTCATCAACCGCATCGACGACACCCTCGGACGGCTCACGCCGTGAGCCCCCGCGCGATCACAGCGGCAACCTCTCGCTACGTCGACCGCAAGGTCACCCGCGGCAAGGGCGCCCCCGACAGCTCCTGGCAGACGCGTGCCTGGAAGATGTACAAGGCCGTTCCGGAAGTCCGCTTCGCGGCCAAGTACATCGACAACGCCATGTCCGGTGCCACCCTGTACGCGGCCCGCCGGGCCGACGACGGCACGTTCGAGGTCGCCCCCGACGGCCACCGCGCCACCGAAATCGTCACGGAAATCGCGGGCGGACCCGACGGCCAGGCCAAGATGCTCAACGCCTTTGGCAAACACCTGACGGTGCCCGGCGAGGGATGGATCGTCATCCGGCCCAACTCCGACGTGCTGAGGCCCCGACAGCCCCGTCGAAGGCCACGACTGGCGCGTCCTGTCGACCCGCGAAGTGCGGACCCAGCCCAGCAAGCTGCAGATCGAGATCGACGGCGAGGACATCGAGATCGCGGCAGGCGCCGAGGGCAGCATGGTCCCCGACAGCCCGGTCGCCATCCAGGTCGCCGAGGTGGTCGGCGTACGGCCCATCCGACTGAAGGAGCTGGAGGAAGGCCTGAAGCACCCTGAGGGACTCGAGACGCTCGGCAAGGTGCTGCAGGTGTACCGCGTCCGGCTCGACGTGGTGATGCCGACTCGGCAATAGCACTGAACAGACGACGGCCCCGAGAAGCACAGCTTCTCGGGGTCCTCTCGAGCGGTGATTGCTCGAACAGCGTGCAGGCACTGGCTTTCTATACATGACCCTATCGCCATTCAAAGCCTTTCAAATCACCTCTCAGACACCATTTGCAAGTAGACTCGCACTCACTTCCGAGTCAATGGCGAGAAGGAGTCGACATGGTCGCGATCGTGGTCGCAGAGAAGCCGAGTGCAGCGAGGAACATGGCCAGCGCCCTCGGTGGGACGAAGGGCAGTTACAAGGGCACGGCCTATGAGGTGGCGAGCCTGCGGGGTCATCTCTTTGAGTTCGCCCAGCCGCACGCGATGGTGGACTCCTCGCTCGCGGATGCCTATCAGAAGTGGGACCTGGGCAACCTGCCGTGGAATCCGGAGGACCTGACGTGGAAGCGTGAGCCGCAGAAGAACGTCGCAGACGTCATCAAGGCTCTGCGGGCGGCGCTCGGCCGCGGCGACGAGATCGTCATCGCCACGGACCTGGATCCGTCAGGCGAGGGCGACCTGCTCTTCTGGGAGGCGATCGACGAACTCGGCTTCCACGGCAAGAAGTTCAGCCGCATGGAGTTCACCGATGAGTCGAAAGCGTCCATCCAGAAGGCGTTCGAGAAGCGCCGCCCGGTGGAGTCCATGCCGGGCGAGGGCGATTACCGCAAGGCGATGTACCGCTCGCAGTGGGACTTCCTCTCGATGCAGTTCACCCGTATCGCCACGGCGATGGGCCGCCAGTCCGGCCAGGACCTGGTGCTGCGCCAGGGCCGGCTGAAGTCGGCGATGGTCTCTCTCGTCGGCGACCAGCAGAAGGCCTACGACGCGTACGTCAAGAAGCCGTTCTTCCAAAACCGCTTCCGCGACGAGAACGACGTCATGTACACCAACCTGGACGAGCCGCGGTTCGACCAGAAGGGCCAAGTGCCGCAGCAGTACGGCCCCTCCCCTGTTGTCCTGGACAGCAAGGCGGGCAAGAAGACCGCGCCGCCGAAGCTGCTTGACCTCGCTTCCTTGTCCTCGATGCTCGTCGGCAAGGGTGTGAAGGCGTACCTGACGCTCTCGACCTACCAGAAGATGTACGAGGACCAGGTTGTCTCGTACCCGCGCACCGAGGACAAGACGATTACGCCCGGGCAGTTCAAGGACCTCGCGCCGCTGGTCGACAGGATCGCCTCGGTGGTCGGCGTCGACGCTGGGCTTCTGACGCGCCGCCAGCCTCGTTCCACACATGTGAAGCCCCAGGGCGCACACGGCGCGAACCGTCCGGGCCTGAAGGTGCCTTCTTCGCTGGAAGAGGTCGAGCACAAGTACGGCAAGGCCGGGCGGCTCATCTACGAGATGCTCGCGAAGAACTACCTGGCCATGCTCGCCGAGGACTACCTCTACGAGCAGCAGAAGGGCCACGTGGAGAAGTACCCGGACTTCGTCGGCATCGCCAACGTGCCCAAGAGCCCCGGCTGGCGGGCTGTGTTCGATCCAGACGCCGGCGACGACACGGCCGAGGGCGACGAGAACGAGTCCGGCAAGGGCCTGGGCCAGACCACGGAGCCGTTCATCTTCGAGGGCGCGAACAAGCGCCCCGAGCATCCGACGATGAAGTGGCTGATGAAGCAGCTGGAGAAGCGCGACGTGGGCACGGGCGCGACCCGCACCTCGACGTACTCGGAGGTCATCAACGACAAGATGAAGTACCCGCTGCTGACGGAGAAGGGCCGGAAGCTCAGGCTCGCGCAGGCCGGCGAGATGAGCTGGCGGCTCCTGCCGGGCACGCGCATCGGCGACCTCGGGCTCACCGAGAAGGTCTACGCCGACATGCGCGACATCGCCGCCGGGACGGCGACGGCCGAGGAGCGCCTGGCCGTCGTCGCCGACTGGGTGCGCGAGGACATCGTCACGATGACGAAGAACGCTGCGTCCATGCGCGCCGAGCTGGGCCTGAAGGAGCAGGCGGTCGCTACGCGCGCCGAGGGTGTGTGGCAGGTCGCTCCGGGCGGGCCGAAGAAGGTCGCCTTTAAGAAGAACTGGTCGGGCCACGAGTTCAGCGATGACGAGGTGGCGAAGCTGCTGGCGGGCGAGACGATTTCGTTCGAGGCCACGAACAAGGCGGAGAAGCCCTACAGGGCCACCGGAGCGCTCGGCGTCGGCGACTACAAGGGCCGCAAGTTCATCGGGTTCCAGTTGCAGGTGCCGGACAAGCCGACGGAGTGGTCCAGCCGGACGTTTACGCCGGCGGAAGTCACGGCGCTCCTGGCGGGCCAGGCGCTGGAGATCGACGGCTTTGTCAGCGCGCGGACCGGCAAGACCTTCGGCTGTAAGGTCAGCTGGGACGCGAAGGCGAGGAAGGTCGTCCCCGATTTCGGCTCTGGCGACGAGCCTCCGCGGTCCTGGTGCCAGGTGACTTTTACCGATGCGCAAAGGCGTGACCTGGCGGCCGGGAAGACCATCCAGGGCAAGGGCTTCGTCTCGGCCAAGGGTAAGACGTTCGATGCTGCCGTCTCCTGGAAGGAAGAGGGCGGCAAGAAGAAGATCGTGCCGTCGTTCAGCTGACGCCTGAACGAGCACTGAGCACACGAAGGCCGAAGCGCGACCACCAGGTTTTCGAGCGCGCGAGGCCATCGGCCGACCGGGTCAATCTTGGTAGATAGAGACAAGCTCCGAAAGGCGGGGGACGGACTTTCACCCTGAGATACCGGGAGTCCGGGCGGGACCGGTGAGCACCGGGAGCGGTGGCTCGGGGCTGTCTGCGGGGAGGATCCGCGCGTAGATCGACCGGGCCCGCTCCGCTTCGGTGTGGGCGGCTTCCGGGCGGTGTGCGGCGTCCAGCAGTGCCGCCAGATCGTTGCGGGTTTCGGCCTCACCGTGTAGGTCGTGGATGTGCAGGCGTAATGCGAGTGCGGCGCGTAGGTGCTCCTCGGCCTGTTCGTGGCGGGCCAGGTGGGTGTATGCGTAGCCGATGCCGTTGAGTGCCATGGCTTCGGTGTGCGGTTCGCCGATCTGCCGGGCGAGGCCGGTGGCCCTGTGGTGCCATTCCGTGCCCTGCGGGTGCGCTCCCGCGTAGCAGTGGGAGAGACCCAGCGCGATCATCGCCCAGGCCTGGTTGTGCGGATTGCCGATCTCCTGGGCCAGCGTGAGCACCTGCTGTGCCGTTCGGCCGGAGGCGGCCGTATCGCCGAGCTCCAGTCGGACCAGGGCGGTGCCGAGCAGGGCACTGGCCTCCGAGTGGCGGTCACCGATGCCCCGGGAGAGCCCCAGTGCCTCACGGAGCAGGCTTTCGGCTTCACGGTGGCGCCGCAGCCGCTGGCAGAGGAAACCCAGGGAAGTGAGCGCCCATGCCTCGGTGTTGCGGTTCCCAGTACTCGTGCAGAGGCTGAGCGCCCGGCGCAGCTCCTGCTCGCCCTGCTCGTAGCGGCCCGACGCCCAGTGGACGTACCCAAGACGCTGCGTGGTCAGGGCCTCGCCCCGCTGGTCGCAGAGGTCGCGGAAGACGGAGAGTGCGAACCGGTGGTGCTCCAGGGCCTCCTGCGGATCACCTGCGTGCCAGGCGGCGAGGCCGAGCCCGTGGTGCGCCGTGGCCTGACCCCGCCGGTCGTGGAGCTCCTCGAACAGCGTGAGCGCGCGGCGGTGCTGGCGGGCACACTCGGCGTACTGACCGTAAAACCAGTGTGCCAGGCCAAGGTTGACCAGCTCCTGGGCCAAGGAACGGCTGTCGCCGCTCTCTTGGAGCAGGGCCAGCGCTTGACGATGGTGGGTTGCCGACGCGTCGTGACCGCGCACGAACCAGTCGGCCAGGCCGAGACCCGCTGTCGCGCGCGCCTCACCGTGCCGGTCGCCCGCCTCCCGGAACCTGTCCAGGGCCATGCTGTGCCGCCGTCGGCTCTCCCGGTATTGACCGCGCGCCCCGAAGCTGTGCCCCAGACCGCTCAGCGCCTGTGCTGCCCCCCGCACGTCGCCCAGGTCCTCGAAATGGCCGAGCGCACGTTTGTGCTGCTCCTCCGCCTCCCGGTGCCGGCCGAGCGCGTCGTACACGTGCCCGAGGTCGCACATGAGGTGGGCCTGCTGGACGCGGTCGCCGGCGCGCCGGGCCGCCGCGAGGCCCAGCCGCAGGCTGGCGAGGCTGTCCGACCCGAAGGAGTGCAGGCCCAGGAAAGAGTGGGCTGCCGCGGCGAGCCGCCAGGTGTCCTCGTGCCGGCCGCGGTGCGCGGCCTCGTGGATGACGGCCAGGAGGTTGGCGCGCTCCCGCTCCAGCCACCGCAGGGCCGTGCCGGGGTCTGCGCAGGCCTGCCCGGCGGCCTGACGCGCGTGCCGCACGGCGCCCCGGTCCGTTGCCGCTGCGGCGCGCGGCAGCCGGTGCCGGTGCGTGGGTTCGAGCGTGAGCCGGGCTGCCTCCGCGCTGTCGCGATACCACTGGACGAGGCGGAGCACGGCCGTCGTGCGCTGTTCCTCGCTGTCCTCCGCCCGGGTCCGTTCGTGGGCGTACAGCCGCAGCAGGGCGTGGTGGTGGTAGCGACCGCGGCTGTGCTGTTCCAGCAGATGTTCGTCCAGTAACGCCTCCAGAGCGTCCTCGGCTGTGTCGGGGCTGGTGTCGAGCAGCGCGGCGGCAGACCGGGGCGTGCAGTCCTCACCGGGATGCAGGGCAAGGAGCCGGAAGGCCCGCTGCCGGTCGTCAGGCAGTTGCTGATAGGACAGCCCGAAGGCGGAGGCCACGGCCTCCTGCCCGGTGGCGAGCCGCCGCAGCCTGCTCGCGCCGTCCGCCAGCCGTTCGGCCAGGTCGGCCACGGACCAGGACGGCCGTGCGCGCAGCCGTCGGCCGGCCAGCGCCACCGCCAGCGGAAGATGCCCGCAGAGTTCGGCCACCCGCAGGGGTGGCGCGCCGCCCCCGGCGAGGTCCGGGCCCGCGGCGTGCCGGAACAGCGCGACGGCCTCGTCCGCCGGCAGGGGACCCAGCCGGACGGTGTGCACCGCGTCCGCCGCCATCAGCGCGCGCCGGCTCGTGACGAGCACCAGCGCCGACGAGGACCCCGGCAGCAGCTGCCGCACCTGCTCGTCATCGGTTGCGTCGTCCAGCACCACCAGCACGCGCCGGCCCGCGAGCCGGTCGCGGTAGAGCGCTGCCCGCGCCTCGGTCCGCTCAGGGACGAGATGGGCCGCAACCCCGAGCAGTCGCAGGAAGTCCTCCAATACGTCCGCCGGGTCGGCCGGGCCGCGGTCCGGCGAGAGACCCTTCAGGTCGGCCCACAGCTGTACGTCCGTGAAGTGCCCCGCAGCCACCAGTCCGTGGGCGGCGTGCAGGGCCAGCCGGGTCTTCCCCGCCCCTGCCATGCCCTCGATGACGCATACCAGCACCCCCCGGTCGCCGGGATCCGCAACCGTTCCCGTGTCATCCACCAGCTCCCGCAGCGCGGACAGCTGCGCCTGGCGGCCGATGAAGCAGGGGATGTCCATGGGCAGTTGCCGGCACTCCCGAACGCTTCGACCGGGCAACGCGTCCGCCGCGGCCGGGTCGAGGAACGCAACCGAGCCGGGCTCCGGGTCCGCAGCCGCGTCCGGGTGCCGGGCGTCGGCCCGGGCGGCAGGCGGCGCCCCCTCCAATCCGGGCTCACCGGCCAGGATGCGCGCCTGAACGCCCCGCACCTCCCTGCCGGGCTCCGCGCCGAGTTCCTCACGCAGGTCATGCCTGAGCCGCTGGTAGGCGTTCAGGGCATCGCTCGGGCGGCCGGACCGGTGCAGGGCGAGCATCAGCAAGGCGGTGAAGCGCTCGCGGAGCGGGAAGTCAGCCGCCAGACGCGTCAGTTCGGCAACCAGCTTCCGGTGGTGGCCCAGATCGAGGTCGGCTCCGATCCGCTCCTCCAGGACGGCCGCCCTCACTTCCTCCAGCCGCTCACGCTCCACATCCAGGAAGCCGCTCGACACGTTGGCAAGCGGGGGCCCCTGCCAGAGATCCAAGGCTTTGCCGAGCTCGGCGGCCGTCCGCTCCGCGTCACCCCGGGAGCGCGCGGCCCGGCCCCGACCCACGGCACGTTCGAAGGCAGCCAGGTCGGTGGCCTCCTGCCCCACGTTCAGGACGTACCCGGAATCGGACCAGTTGAGGACCCCCGAGGGCGCCCTGGCCTCCCGCTCGGGCTCCAGCACCCGGCGCAGCGCGGAGACGTACTTCTGGAGCTGGTTGACGCAGTACTCCGGGGCGGGCTCTCCCCACACCGCCCGGACCAACTGCCCCCGGGGCACGGCCCGACCCGCCCGCAGCAGCAGAGCGGCGGCCACGGCACGCTGCCTCGGGCCACCCAGGCGCAGCTCCCGCTCCCCACGCCAGGCCCGTACGGGGCCCAACAGAGTGAAGCGCAGCGAACCCTCACTAACGGTCAATCGCGGCACGCGCCCTCCCCCTTCGCAGGGCACCGGTCTCCACGGCGGGCCGCGGGAGACCAGTGACCCGCCCAGTGCTTCTCCCAGTGAAACGTCCAACCGATCTGAACACACTGGAGAGGCGCAGGACAGAGCTGCGCCGGACAAGGACGACGCGCTCGAACCGAGCCCGATCAGGAACTGACCCAGAAGGGACGTCATATGAGGTACACGCCAACCACAGTGCGCTGCATCGCGGCGAGCGCGCTCGCCGCCGGGATGCTCACACTCCCGGCCGGCAACGCACTGGCCAACAACCACGGCACTGTGGCACCAGAGCGCAACCAGAAGGTTGCTGCGGATCACCTGGCTCTGACCGCCGAAACGCCGTCCGAGGCCAGGTGCAGCGACCCGGGATCGGTAGAGATCTTACAGATTGCGGCTGTGGCCTGGGGTTCCGAGATTGTGACGTGAACCTGCTCAGGTCGAATTTCCAGAGGGGGAGATCTATGCGCCAACACAAACGTGCTGGGGGCGGTGTCGCGCGGGCCTCAGCGTTATTCGGGACCGCTCTGGCGCTGCTGCTCGCCGGTGCCGCGCCAGCCGTCAGCATGCCGGAGAAGGGCGACGTCACCGTGAAGGTCGGGCTGGAGGTGTCCTCGGACGTGCCCAGTTCGGCACAGTGGGCCGAGGGTGCCGGGAGGACCGGCCTTTCGGACCCGCGTGCGCGGGAATTCCGAGAGAAGGTTCGTATGGGCGAGGGAGTGGGGGCCGCGGCCCTGGAGCCGTCCCCAGTGCAGTCAATCACTCCCGAGGAGTGCTTCAAGCACAGTTCCTCCAAGCGCGGAAAGGGCTACGCCAAGGGGAGATTCGCGAGCTGCAGGCACGCGAGCTGCGGGCCTGGAAGGTCGAGTGCCAGTGGCTGATCGGCTGCCGACAGGTCGGACAGGCCAAGTTCGACATGGCGAAGATCCGGTACACGGAGAACGGCTCCCGTGACATCCTCGAAGTGACGTATCTGGGCAACTGGCGTCCGAGCGGGGACATGAACGGCATCTCCCTGCGGATGGACACCACCTGCACGGTCACCATGGGAGGCGGGTCCTGCAAGGCGGTCATTGAGGCCCTCACTGTGCCCGCCTCCACCGGCGAACTGGCCGCCGAGGTGGACGTCACCCCCGGCGCCATCAGCCAGCACGTATCGGTGCTGCGTGAATGCGACCTCGTGACGAGCCGCCGGGCTGGCCGCCGGGTCATCCACTCACTCACCCAGACCGGTGAGGCGCTCGTCCGCGGGGCCGAGTACCCCTGGGGCCGTACGGTCTGACCTCTGGGCCGCGCCCCTCCCGCCGTACATGGTCCGGCCGCGCCACCGCGTCGGACGGCTCCTTCGGAGGCTCCCGGCCGGGGCACACCACGACGGCGTCGGATCCGGGCCAATTTAGACCCAGCTAAAAGCTTAGGAACGTCCCTCACCTGTGTGTTTGGCTGACCCGGCCACGGTGGCACAACGCGGGCCGTCAACCCGCAGGCCGTATCAATGAGGTCCTCCACCTCACCCACCCCCGTTCGGAAGGGAACATCCAGGTGCCCGCACCCACATCCGAGGACAACCGGATCCATGACGTCGTCGTGGTCGGAAACGGCTCGCTCGGCCTGTCGCTCGGCCTCACCCTGGCCCGGCGCGGCATACGCGTGGCCGTGCTCGGCCGTCCCCACCGCCCCTGGGCCGCCTCCTCCGCGGCCGGCGCGATGATCGGCACCTTCGGCGAGGTCACCACCACGCTGCTGAAGAGCGACTACGGCCGTACCAAACTCGACTGGGCCTACCAGGCCAGCAAGCTGTGGCCGGAGTGGCTGGCCCAGCTGTCCCCCGACTCCGACGGCACCGACCTCCTGACGGCCGACGGCACCGTCGTCATGTTGAACGCGGTCGGCATGCCGGAGATCGACACCCAGAACTACAAGGCGATCCGCAGGACCCTCGTCAAGTACGGCGAGAAGTTCGAGGACATCGACGCCGAGGACATCGAGTGGCTCGACGCCGAGCCCACCGGCCGCCCCCTCCAGGCGATGTTCCTGCCCAACGAGCACGCCGTGGACGCCCACGTCCTGCTGATCCGCCTGGAGAAGGCGTTCGTCGCCGCAGGCGGCGACCTCATCCCCGAGCAGGCCGCACGCGTGGTGCACACCGGTGGCAAGGTCACCGGCGTCGAGCTGGACTCCGGCACCCTGCTCGCCACCGAGCAGCTCGTCCTCGCCGCCGGCTCCGCCTCCCAAAAGGTCCTCGATACCGTCCCCGACCAGGCTGCCCGCATCCCGCGCCTGATCAGCGGCTACGGCGTCTCCGCCCTCGTCGACACCGAGGACGGCACCGCACCGACCAGCGTGATCAGGACGCCCAACCGGGCCTTCGCCTGCGGCCTGCACATTGTCCCGCGCGGCGCCGGCCAGGTCTACGTCGGAGCGACCAATATCATCTCGCCCGAGCCACGCGAGACCCCGCTCATCTCCGACGTGCTGTTCCTGCTTAACTGCGCCAAACGGCAGGTCCGCCGGAATCTCGGCGAGAGCGGCCTGCGCACCCTCCAGGTCGGCAACCGGCCCGTCGCCCTCGACGGCATGCCGCTGCTCGGCGAGACAGAGCTGGGCGGCTTGTGGATGATGACCGGCACCTACCGCGACGGTCTCACCCTCTCCCCGCTGCTGGCGCAGGAGATGACCGCGCTGCTCCTCGGCGAGGAGCCCACCATCGACATCGGGCTCTTCCGGCCGGTCCGGGCCCCGATCCAGGCGGCTACCCGCGAGGAGATCGTGGAGACCACGGTCACCCACATGCTCGCCACCGGCTACGAATCCAACTGGAACGTGCCCGTCGAATGGCCCTCCACTATCGAGCACTACCTGCGCGCCGCCTATACCCGGATCGCGGACGAGTTCGACCCCCTCTACACCCCGCCGCCGGAGTTGCTCGCGTCCTCGCGTATCCACCCCTCCCTCGGCAAGGCCCTGCGTGACTACTACGCGGCGAGCCACACCGCCGCCAAGGGCTGAGCCGGAAGGACCGACGACGGTGGCCGACCAGCAGCTCGAAGAACTGCTCCAAGACGCGGAACGCGTTCTCACCGACAGCGGTGTTTGGAGCCCCCGCGAGGACGCGGCGGCCCTGGCCACCCATGTCCTGGGTCTCGGAGCGTCCGCTCCCGACCCGCACCACCCGGTGCGCCCGGTGGCCGCCGCCGAACTGCGGGCCCTGGTCGCCCGGCGGGCCGCGCGCATCCCACTCGGCCACCTGACCGGGCGGGCCCGCCTCGGCGGCATCGACGTCTCGGTGAACGAGCACGTTTTCGTGCCCCGGTTGCCGACCGAACTCCTGCTGGCCTGGGGGCTGACCGCGGTGGAGGGGACCGAGGCGCCCGTGGTGGTCGACCTGTGCACCGGCTCGGGCGCCGTTGCCCTCGCCGTCGCTCACGCCCGCCCCGACGCCTCGGTCCACGCGGTCGACTTGGACGAGGCCGCCCTCGCCTGCGCCGAGGGCAACGCCGCCGTACGGGAGAAGGCCGGGGACACCCCGGTCACCGTGCACCGGGGCGATGTCACGGACCCCGCGCTGCTCGCCGCACTGGACGGCCGGGCGAACCTCGTCCTCGCCAACCCGCCCTACGTGCCGCTGGGCACGGAACTGCTGCCCGAGTGGGGCCGCCACCATCCGCGTACGGCCGTCTTCGCCGGCGACGACGGGCTGGACGTGATTCGCGCCGTCATTGACTGCACCGCGCGGCTGCTGCGGCCCGGCGGCGCCCTGGCCATCGAGCACGGGGACACCCAGATCGACGTGGTGCCGGTGCTGCTGGACAGGACCGGCCGGTTCTCCGGCACCGAGGGACACCACGACCAGGAGAACCGGCCCCGTTACACCACGACATTCAGAAAGGCAGAAGCATGACGACGACCTCGAGCGCCGAAGTCGGCCTGGCGGGTCTGCGCGCCGAACTCGATCTCATCGACGCGAAGCTGCTCAGCACCCTGAAGGCCCGCATCGGCGTCTGCGTACACATCGCGGAGTACAAGCGGGTACACGAGGTGCCGATGATGCAGCCGCACCGCATCGGTATCGTGCAGGAGCGCGCGGCCCGCTACGGGGCCGAGCACGGTCTGGACGGGACCTTCCTGCGCCGTCTGTACGACCTGGTCATCGAGGAGACCTGCCGCGTCGAGGACATCGTCATCGACGGCGCCCGCAACGACCGGCAGCCGACTCCGGACAGCAACTCATGAACCGCACTGTTCGCACGCTCCTCATCGACAACTACGATTCCTTCACGTACAACCTCTACCAACTCCTCGGTGAGGTGAACGGGCAGTCGCCCGTCGTCGTCCGCAACGACGTCGACTGGTCCGCACTGCACCTCGGCGACTTCGACAACATCGTGGTCTCCCCCGGGTCGGGGCGCCCTGGCCGGGACCGTGACTTCGGTGTCAGCGACCGCGCGATCCTCGACTCGGGCCTGCCGGTCCTCGGCGTCTGCCTCGGCCACCAGGGCATCGCCACGCTGTTCGGCGGCATCGTCGAGCACGCGCCCGACCCGATGCACGGCCGGATATCCCGCGTCCGGCACAACGGCGAGGACCTCTTCGCCGGCCTCCCCTCCCCGTTCTCCGTGGTGCGGTACCACTCACTTGCGGTCACCGGACTCTCCGAGGAGCTGGAAGGCGTCGCCTGGACCGAGGACGGCGTACTCATGGGGCTGCGCCACCGCACCCGCCCCGCGTGGGGCGTCCAGTTCCACCCCGAGTCGATCTCCAGCGAGTACGGACGGGAGCTGCTCGCCAATTTCCGCGACCTGACCCTGAGGCGCCAGGGAACGCACGCGGCCGGCCTCCCCTCGCCCTACCACGTGCACGTTCGTGAGCTGGACTTCACGCCCGACACGGAGGAGGTGTACGCGGCCCTCTTCGCCGCGCACCCGCACAGCTTCTGGCTCGACAGCGGCACCCACACGGACGGCAACTCCCGCTTCTCCGTCCTCGGCGACGGCAGCGGCCCGCTCGCTGAGTACGTCACCTACCGCGTCGCCACCCGCACCGTGTGCGTCGAGCGCGAGGGCAGGCCCGACGAGCACCTGGCGCAGGGATTCTTCAACTACCTCGACACCGAACTGCGCCGCCGCGCGCTGCCTGTGGACACCCGCCTGCCCTTCTCCTTCAACCTGGGATACGTGGGCTACCTGGGCTACGAGCTCAAGGCCGAAGCGGGCGCGACCGCCGCACACACCGCGCCGACGCCCGACGCGGCACTCCTCTTCGCCGACCGGGCCGTCATCGTCGACCACGCCGAGGAGCGCACGTATCTGCTCTCCCTGAGCGCCGGGCCGAACGACCCGGAAGCCGGTGAGTGGTTGTCGGCCACCGCCGCCCGGCTGGCAACGATCCCGGCCGCGACCGTCAGGGAACACCGACCGCTCACCGAGGTGACCTCGCTCGCGGCGGCCTCGCTCACACAGCGCCACGACAGGCACGAGTACCTGAGCAGGATCGAGACGTGCCTGGAGGAGATACGCAACGGCGAGTCCTACGAGATCTGCCTGACCAACACCTTTTCCACGCCCACCCCGCTCGACCCGCTCGGGACCTACCGCCTAATGCGGTCCATCAGCCCCGTCCCCTACGGCGCCCTGCTCGACTTCCCCGGCGTGGCCGTCCTCAGCGCGTCCCCCGAACGGTTCCTTACGATCGGCACCGACCGGATCACCGAGTCCAAGCCGATCAAGGGCACCCGGCCGCGCGGAGCGACCCCCGAGGAGGACCGGGCACTGCGGGACGACCTGCTGGCCAGCGAGAAGGACCGCGCCGAGAACCTGATGATCGTGGACCTGCTCCGCAACGACCTCAACACGGTCTGCGAGATCGGTTCCGTACACGTCCCCAAGCTCTTCGACGTCGAGACGTACGCGCCCGTGCACCAGCTCGTCAGCACCGTCCGCGGTACTCTTCGCGAGAGCGTCTCATCGGTCGACTGCGTCCAGGCATCCTTCCCCGGCGGCTCCATGACTGGCGCGCCCAAACTGCGCACCATGGAGATCATCGACCGCTTGGAGGGAGGGCCGCGCGGGGTGTACTCCGGCGCGCTCGGCTATTTCGCACTGAACGGTGCCACCGACCTCAGCATCGTCATACGGACGATCGTCGCGACCGGTGAAGGCGCGTCCTTCGGCGTCGGCGGAGCGGTGATCGCCCTGTCCGACCCGGTCGAGGAGTTCGATGAGACCCTCGTCAAGTCATGGACGATGGCCGCGACCCTCGCTGCGGGCGCGACACGGAAGATACCGGCCCGGTCCGGGGCGGTGGACGCGTGAGCACCACCGGACAGGCCAGCCCGCCGCTCCGGCGATGTGTCCTCGCGGGCGGATCGGGCGCCGTAGGCCGGCTGTTCACCGAGCTGCTCTCCGCCGCGGGCCTGGACGTCTGCGTGGCCGACCCCGAACCGTCCACCGCGCTCCTGCCCGGAGCCCGGCACATCGCGGGCGACATCACGGCGCCGGACGGCACGCTGCGCTCCGAACTGGAGAACACCGACCTGCTGCTGCTCGCGGTGCCTGAGGCGGTGGCGCTCGCCGCGGTGCCCGTACTCGCTGGCGTCCTGCCGGAACACGCGCTGCTGGCCGACACGCTCTCTGTGAAGACCCGGATCGCCGCCGCCGTCGCCGCGCACGCGCCCGGTCATCAGGCGGTCGGCCTCAACCCGATGTTCGCCCCCTCCCTCGGCATGAACGGCCGCCCTGTGGCCGCCGTTGTCCTGAACGTAGGGCCCCGTGCGGAGGAACTTCTCGGCCTCGTCACCCGGTCCGGCGGCCGGATCGTACGGATGGACGCCGAGCGTCACGACCGGCTGGCCGCCGCCTCCCAGGCCCTCACGCACGCCACCGTGCTCGCCTTCGGACAGGCCCTGTCCGAACTCAACGTGGACATTGAGGAACTGGCCGCTGTAGCACCGCCGCCCCACGCGACGCTGCTGGCGCTGCTGGCCCGGATCACCTCCGGCCCCCCCGAGGTTTACTGGGACGTCCAGTCTGCCAATCCGCTCGCCGAAGGCGCTCGCGACGCACTCGCCCGGGGCGTCGACCGGCTGCGCGACCTCATAAGTGACGGCGGCGAAGAGGACTTCGCCCATCGCCTCGCCATCCTCTCCGGCGTACTCGGTGACCGGCTCCCCGACTATCGCGCCGTCTGCGCCGATCTGTTCACCCACCTGCCCGGCGCCCTGCCCGCCGGCCCCGAGGAGACTGCATGACCACCGACGGACAGCACGCTGGCAAGCCCGCGAACTGGGTCGCCGCCCGCATCGACAGGACCACCGACTCGCTCGACCGGGCCTTCGACGAGGGACTCACCGGCCATGTCATCACCGGCCGCGAGGGCAAGGAGGTGGAGCTGGCGGACGGCGGCAGCGCTGTCGAGTTCGTCTCCTGCTCCTACCTGGGCCTGGAACAGCACCCGTCCCTGGTCTCCGCCGCACAGGACGCGCTCCTCCGCTTCGGCGTGCACTTCTCCTCCTCACGCAACCGGATGCGCCCGATGTACCTCGGCCGACTGGAGGAAATCCTGGGCCAGATCTACGGCGGCCGGCCCGTCGTCCCCTTCACCTCCGTGAGCAATGTCCACCTCGGCGTACTGCCGCTGCTCGGCAACGGGGCCCTTCCCGGGTACCCCGTCTCCGCGCGGGGCCCGGCGTTCCTCGTCGAGAAGACCGCCCACGCCTCCATGCAGGTGCTCCGCGGGGTCATGGAACAGATCGGCCCCGTCAACAGGTTTGACCTGACCGACCCGGAGAGCCTCGCCGGAGGCCTGTCCGAGGCGGTCGCCGAGGGGCGCACCCCCATCGCGCTCGTCGACGGCGTCGGCTCCATGGGCGGGCTCATCGACGTCGTCACCCTCGCCGAGACGCTGCGGAGCGCGGGCGGACTGCTGTACGTGGACGACGCCCACGGCATCTCCATCGACGGCGCTCAGGGCGCCGGATACGCTTACGAGGCCTTCGAGAACGGGCTGCCCGACAACGTAATGCTGGCCGGTTCACTGTCCAAGGCCTTCGGCGGCGCGGGCGGTTTCGTCGTCCTCCCCTCGCAGGCCGACGTACGCGTCCTGCGGAAGTTCGCCAATCCGCTGGTCTTCGGCCACTCCATCATGCTGCCGCTACTGGCGGCAGACGTCGCCGCCGCCGAACTGCACCTCAATGGGGAAGTGGCCCGCCTCCAGGAACGGCTGTGGAGCAACGCGGCCCTCTTCGACAAGCTGGCGGAGGGCCGGCTGGTCAGCGCCGGGCAGCGCTCACCGGTCCGCGGCGCCCACTTCGGCACCGAGGCCGCCGCGTTCGAGGCCGCCCGCCGACTGCGGACTGCCGGGGTACTCGTGCTGCCCGCTTTCTTCCCGACGGTCGCCAAGGGCACCGGACTGATCCGCTTCGCGCTCTCCGCGACCCATGAACCGTCCCACCTGGAGACCGCCGTCGAGGCTCTCGGACCTGTCACCGGCTAGGCCGCCCCACCCGTCAGCCGTGAACTGCCCCCGCGGGCCATACAAGGAGACCCATGAGCCAGACCTTCGTCCCCCCCCCAGGGCCACCCCGCACACTCGCGCTGGCCCAGCTGATCAGCAGGACCGGCGACGGCGCTTACTACGTCACCGCCGCCCTGTTCTTCACCACCGTCGTGGGGCTCTCCCCCGCCCAGCTCGGCCTCGGGCTCACCATCGCCTGGACGGTGGCACTCGTGGTGGGCGTGCCGCTTGGACACCTGGCGGACCGCACCGGGGTGCGGGGGAGCGCAGTCGTCTTCTTCGGCTGCGCCTCACTCACCGTGGGGTCGTACCTCTTCGTCCGCTCCTTCCCGCTGTTCGTGCTCTCCGCGAGCCTGTACGCGGTCGCCCAGCGCAGCGGTTCCGCCGCCCAGCAGGCCCTGCTCGCAGGCGTGGTGCCCAAGGACCAGCTCACCAAGGTCCGTGCGATCCTCCAGGCCAGCTACAACGCGGGCCTCTCGGTGGGCGCCGCGCTCGGCGGCATCGTGCTGCTCTTCGACTCGCGCGGGGCCTACCTCGTGGCCTTCGCCCTCAACGCAGCCGGCTTCGCGGTGGCGGCCTTCGTCCTGTGGCAAGTGCCCGCCGTCCCCCCGACCCCGGCGACTCTCAGGGGCGAACAGAAGCCCCGGCCCGTCTACAAGGACCGCCCCTACGTAGCCATCAGCCTGCTCAATCTGGTCCTGGTGCTGCACGTGCCCCTGATCGACGTGGCGCTGCCGCTGTGGATCGTCGGGCACACCAAGGCCCCGCCGTGGGTTCTTTCGGTGATGTTTGTCCTCAATACCCTCGCAGTGGTGGTCTTCCAGGTGCGGGTGGCGCGCGGAGTCACCGACCTGACGAGCGCCGCCCGGTACGTGACGCGCGGCGCCCTGCTGCTCGGCGCGAGCTGCGTCGTCTTCGCGTTCTCCGGCAGCGGCGGGTCCGCCTGGTCGGCGGTCCTGCTCCTGATCGCCGCAGCGACCGTGCAGACGCTGGGCGAGATGGTGCAGATGGCCGGCAGTTGGGAGATCAGCTTCGGCCTGGCGCCTGACGGACGGCACGGTCAGTACCAGGCGTTCTTCGGTTCGGGTCTCACGGTCGCGGAGATCATCGGCCCGCTGGCCCTGACCGGGCTGCTTGTCTACTGGGGCATGCCCGGATGGATCGTGCTCGGCGCGCTGTTCGTGGTGGCCGGTCTCGCGACCGCACCGGTCGTCCGGTGGGGCGAGCGCAGCCTCCCCGCCGGCACGGCCGCGGTCCCGGTCCCGGACCCGGCCGACAGCCTGGTCAAGGACTGAGGGGGACCGGATGACTTCGGACCGAGGCACGCTTCTGCTCATCGGCGGCCGGGTGGAGACCGTACGCAAGGCCCGGGACCTGGGCCTGCGCGTGGTCAACGTCCAGCGCCCCGAGGAGTACCGGCCCGAGCACGCCGCCCTGGTCGAGGCTGCCCTGCTCGTCGACTACACCGACTGGTCCGTGCTGCGGCCACTGGCGACGGCCGCCCACGAGGTGTACGGCTTCTCCGGCGTCGCCACCATCACCGAACCGGGCGTCGAGCCGGTCGGCTTGATCTCCGACGCCCTCGGCCTGCGCGGGATCAGCCACCACTGCGCCCGGCTGATGCGGGACAAGGAGGCGATGCGCGCCCACCTCGCCGCACGGCCCGGTGCGGTGGCAGCCGCCCCGGTCGACGGCCCTGAAAGCCTGCGGGAGTTCGGCGAGCGGCACGGTCACCCCTTCATCGTGAAGCCTGTCGACGCGGCAGGGAGCTTCGGCGTCCGACTGGTCGGCGGGCCCGACGAGATCGACGAGGCCTGGGACGAAATCGTCCGGTTGCGCGGTAGCACGGACCACAAGTTCGCCAACTACTTCCCGGTGACCCGCTTCTTGATGGAGGAGTACCTGGACGGGCCCGAGTACTCCGTCGAATCCCTGAGCTTCGACGGCCGGCACATCCCCCTCGCCGTCACGGAGAAGGTCACGCACGGCAACTTCATCGAGTCCGGACACGCCCTACCCGCACGGCTGCCTGCTGCCGAGTCAGACACCGTCCTGGCCTGCGTCTCTGCCTTCTTGGACGCCGTGGACCTGCGACACGGCCCCGCGCACACGGAAGTAAAGCTGACAGCCCGCGGCCCCCGGGTGATCGAGTCTCACGGGCGGCCCGGCGGCGACCGGATCATGGAGCTCGTCGACGCCGCCTACGGCGTCGACATCGAGTCGTACACCGTCGGCTGGGCCGCCGGTGTACTGCCCGCGTTGGCCGAGGCGCCCGAGCCGAGCGCCGCCGCCGCGACCTGCTTCCTCACTGTCCCACCGGGCCGGGTCACCGGCGTCCACGGCACCGAAGAAGTCCAGGCGTACGACGGGGTCCTCGTACTCGACATCGCCGTGTCCGTCGGCGACACCATCAGTGCGCTGGAGGCCAGTTGGGACCGGGCCGGCCAGGTGCTGGTCACTGCCCCTTCCACCGAGGACGCCGTCGCACTGGCCGAACAGCTCGCCGGGAAGATCACCGTGACCACGGAGCCACCTGGCGCCTGATCCTGTGCGGTGCTTCGCGTGAAACATCAACTCCGACGCCGCACCGCGACCACACCGCGACCACACCGCGACCACACCGCGCCCACCGGCCGCGAACCAATCCTCAGCACAGAAGGCGGCACCATGTCAGAACACGTCCTGGTCCTCGGCAACGGGTACGATATTCCCGGCCGGATGCGCGCCCGCGGGTGCGCCCTGGACTGCACCATCACCACCAGCGTGCTGTGCCTGCCCGGACATCTGGCCAAACTGGAGGAGCCCGAGGGGCACGCCCGCATCATCGCGGTCGGTGCCGACGCGCCCGACGAGCAGTGGATCGCACTCGCCCGCGCCATCCACGCACTCGACCCGGTGACCCGGATCGGCACCTTCGCGGACCAGTGCCAGGAAGTCGCCGCCGATGTCGGCCGGGCGCTGGGTGTGCCCACCCACCACCCCGAGACCGTCCGGCTGACCTTCGACAAGTGCGCCATGCGTGGGCGGCTCGCCGAAACAGGAGTGGAGGCCGTGGTATCGGCCGAGATGGCCGGTCCGGACGAGCTGCGTGAGTTCGCCACGTCCCACGGCTACCCGTGCGTGGTCAAACCCCAGCGCGGCACGGCCAGCACGGGAGTGTCGGTGATCCGGACGCCGCAGGAGGCCGATGCCGCCTTCTCCCGGGCCCGCGGCACGGGCGAGCCGGCCGACGTCATGGCGGAGGAGTTTCTGCGCGGCGACCAGTACAGCGTGGAGGCGTTCTCCGAACACGGCGAGCACGTCACCGTTGCCATCACACGCAAGTACTCCGACCCCGCCAGCCTGGTGGAGCTCGGCCATGTGATGCCCGCCCCGCTGGCACCGGAACAGGAGCAGGTGATCCGCGCCTGTGTGAGCGCTGCCCTGGACTCGCTGGGAGTGGAGTTCGGCCCCACCCACACCGAGGTCGTGCTCACCGAGTCCGGGCCACGGCTCATCGAGACCCATCTGCGCGTCGGAGGCGACGAGATCTGGAACATGGTCACCGACGCGACAGGCGTGGACCTGGTCGAGTACCAGCTGAGGCAGTGCATCGGCGAAAAGGTGCTCCCCGACCTGCGTGCTGTGCTCGCCGACCCGGAACGCGCTAGGCGCGCGGAGGCGATCTGGTTCGCGGGAGCACCGGAGACCGGCACCCTGATCGAGATCGCCGGTGCGGACAGCACCCTCGCCGAGGGGGTCCAGCTCGATCTGCTGGGCAAGCTCGGTCACAAGCTGGTCGGTCCGCAGAACTCCGATTCCCGTCTGGCGCAGGCCCGCGCCCACGCGGACACCGCGACGGGGGCCCTCGCTCTGGCCCGTGAGACGATCGGACGGCTTACCTTCGTCACTCGGGTTTCCCGCCGAGCCTCAGGACCTGCTGTGACCACGCCGGTGGTGTCCCGGCGCACGGCCGTCCCGACGGGTTCCGACGCACGCGACACCCGCTCGGTGGTCAGTGAACTCGACGGCCACATCGTCTCGATGGTGCTGCGCCGGGCCGAACTCGCCCGGCGCGACCAAGCCGCGCGACAGCAGGCGGGACTGCCAGCCTCGGAGCTGGCCTGGGAGAACGCGGTAGTAAACCGGTACGCCGACCAGCTCGGCCGACAGGGCGCCGACATCGCGCTCGCCGTGCTAGCACTCTCCCGGAACTACAGCCGGTGTGCCACGGTGAGTGGTCTCGTCGGCGGTAGTGGCTGATGCAGGCTCTGGTCTGGTGTCGGCGACGTCAGCGGTTTCAGTGCAGGGCGAGCCCGGTCCTGGCAGTGCGGGTGAGAGCCAGGACGAGGCGGTCGTACTTTCGACGGATCTCGGTCGCAGCGTGCGGTCGGCCAGGTCGACGATGGCGAAGTCGACGCGCTCCGGCATCTTGAGGCCCGCGTTCGGACCATCGACGATGCCGGGCAGCCCCAGTCCGGACCCAGCCGTGTCCGGTACGACGTCGGCGTAACTGATGCCGCCCCCAGACGATCTCTGAAGTTCCTCGGACATGTGCCGCCTCCCCTGATTCAGTGAGCGGCCACCCTACGACGCTCTTTGGGGTGGTCGGATGGGAACCGGCGATCTCGTTCACGCCCGGGTGGAGGCGGTCTTATCTGACCGTGCTCGCACCTCCGAGGGCAACCATGGGCCCCGGCGGTCACGCTTCGTGCTCGCAGAAATGAGTAGTTCTGAGAACGAGCAAGGGCCGCTGAATCGCGTCCGTTTTGCCGCTGTTCGTCGTTCTCATAACTTCTCGCAAAACGGGGCTCGCACAATGGTCCCTGATGTAGCTTCTGCGACATGACATCGCTCGCCGAACTGGCCACGGCCGTCGAACAGTTCGACTGCCCGACCTGTTCCGTCCCCGCCGGAAGCACCTGCCGCACCCGCGGCGGCAAGGTCGCCCCGAAGTACCACACCCCCCGCTTCATGCTCGTCCCCTAGCTCCGCGCCGAACTCGAAGTCCGCACCCCCGCCGACCGCGGCCCCGGCCGGGTGTGGGAAATGGGCCCGGCGGTGGACGCCGCCGCCCCGCAGGCCCAGGTGAAGCCCACGAGAGTGGGGTACGCCCGCTGCAGCACCGCCGCGCAGGAGCTACAGAGCCAACTCGACGCCCTCCATGAGGCGGGCTGCGACCCGGTCTTCTCCGAGAAGATCAGCACCCGGATCAAGGTGGGGCCCGAGTTCGTCAAGGCCCTCGCCTACGGGCAGAACATCAAGAAGGCCGTCCCGCAACAGCGGGTCATCCTCACGGTGCATGAGATGAAACGGCTGGGACGCGGCGCCGCAGAGCTCCTGACCATCGCCGAGACCCTGCGCGCCGACGACATCCAGCTCGAACTCCTCACCGGCCCCCTCCAAGGGGTCTACGACCCCTCCGGGCACGGCGCCGCTCTGTTCGCGTTCTTCGCCGGCATGGCCGAGTCCGAGCGCGAGTACATCCGGGAGAAGTCCCTGGAAGGCCAGGTATCCGCCCGCGAGCGGGGCCGCCACGGCGGACGCCCCAAGGTCATCGACAACCACCAGATCGACTACGCCCGCACCCTACGCGCCCAGGGCATGTCTGTCCCCGAGATCGCACAGAAACTCGTGATCTCCACCGGAGTGAACAAGGGCGACAACCCGTCGGTGGCCACCGTCTACCGCGTCCTGGCCGAAGCCGACGCTGACACCACATCCGAGGAGAGCGCGTGATTGCCGGAATGCACCGCACCAAGGGCGGCGGACCGCAGCTCGGCGCCAACACCCCGGGAACGTGTGAGCCGTTCGGGCCGTACGGCGGCCGCGAGGTCCCCGCGGCCGCTGACCCGAACGAGCAGAAGGAGAGCCCCGATGGGCATGGAACTGAAGACCACCGATGACCCCCACTACGTGGAGATCCACGACGCGACCGGCCCCACAGGCCACCTCTGCTACCTGGAGCCCGAAGACGGCGAACCCGGCGGCTGGGCCTCCGAACTGCGCGGCTTCCCCTGCTCCAAAATCCGGTCCGGACCCATCTGCGACAGCGCCGCCGAGGCGTTCGCCGCACTCCAGCCGCTGTACGAGGAACTGCTGGAAGTCCGCCGCACCGCGGCGAAGTTCCACAAGAACCACAAGGTCAGCGTGATCAGTACCCCGATGGGCGGCAAACCCCGCTGACAGCGCGCCACTGCCCGAGCCGCCCGGGACCGGTTCTGGGGAGAACCCGTAAACCTGCTGGTCAACGCGGCGCAGGTGGGGACATGATGGGGGCCGTTGTGTCGTACGAGGAGAAGGACAGAGCGTCCATGGCGCTTCCCCCGCTTTCGAAGGCCCAGCGAGCGGCCGCGCTCGAAAAGGCCGCCGCCGCACGCACCGAGCGGGCCGAGGTGAAAGAGGCCCTCAAGCTCGGCAAGCTCACCCTGAACGCGGTGATCGCCGATCCCACCACGTCGGTGGGCAAGATGCCCGTCCACTCACTTCTCGCCGCTCTTCCCGGCATCGGCAAGATCCGCGCGACGCAGATCATGAAGGAGCTCGGCATCTCCGAGAGCCGACGCGTGCGCGGTCTCAGCAGCAACCAGGAGATCCTTCTCCTCGAACGGTTCGGGCCCAAGGACTGACGCCAGCGACGCGATGCCCGGCCAGAAGGGCTCCGGCCCCGGGCGCCGGAGCCCCCGCAGGAGGAGACCGCTGGCCACAGCAGCTCACCCCAGGAGGCCGTGCTCCGCCACCGCCGCCATGAACTCCTTCGTCTGCAGGACCGGAGTCCCGCGCAACGGCGGCGTACCCGGCGCTGGCCTGTCCCCGCCCAGCAGCCCCGCCAGCCTCACCGAGCCCCGCTCGACCGCGGCCCGCATCCGCTGCTCCACCACCTGCGCGTACGGCTCCGGGGCCTCACGCGTGTCGTAGATACCGATCAGCGCCGAGGCGTCTTCCGGGCCGCCCCCGAAGCCGTACGTACGCGATGTCCAGCCCAACTGCCGGGCTGCCTTGCGTAGCGCGGCCCGGATCAAGTCCACGCCGCCCAGCTGTGCCGCTTCCTCTCGCGGCAGGCGGACCTGGAAGGTGCCGCCGTAACCGCCGGCCCCCTTGGGGTCGCTGCGTTCCAGAAGCGGCACCAGGACCTTCGCCAGCGCGATCCACCGCTCGTCCTTCGCGTACGACACCATGACGACGAACGTACGCGACCCCGGCCCTCCAGAGCACGGAACCCGCCACGGCCGACACGTACGTGCGACGGGCCCCGGCTACCGCTCCCGCAGGTCATACGGGTTGCTCTCCCCGTACCGCTCGTCGTCCTCGGCGAGGTCGAAGCCCTCTTCCCACTCATCCGTCTTCAGCCAGTTCGCCGGGCCGCCGACCCGGAACTGGGACTCCCAGCGAGGCTCACCGACGGTGAAAGCGTGGAGCTGCGGCTGTTCGTCGCTGTCCCGGTGTACGAACTTCTCGTCGTACGTGAGGAAGTGGCCCAGGTCATCGCGGTCCTCACGGACCTCCTCCGGCAGCGTGACCACCCGGGTCACCGTGTCGTCGTCGCAGTCAACTTCGACCATCACCGGCATCACGTATCGGACCGACCGCTTCGCCATCGTCCCGCCCCCTCATCGTGCTCATCGAGAACGGGCGCCACGGTATCCAGTAGCAGGGCGAAGGAACCGGACTTCTCCAGAACATGCCCCGGCTCGCTCCCGCTGGCGCTCACCCGGCGTCCGGCAAAGCAGCAGCCCCCCGTACAGCGCCGCCACGCGAGCGGAACTCCACACCGGCGTCAACAAGGAGACCGTGGACCCCACCGTAGGAACGGCCGGTGGCCCCGGCGAGAGCCCGGATCGAAACCCCCGCCTCGTACTGGACCTTGAGGTCAGCTGCGACCTTGTCGCGCTCCGGACCGGGCATCAGCTTGCGGGCCGGCTTCTTCCTCGACATCAACGGGCTCCCCTTCTCGTAGGACAAGCAGACCCCGACATGATCGCGTGAGACGAACGGCGGCGGTACGGGTTCGCCCGATCCCGCCCCATCCCGGCCGGTACGGTGGACGCAGGAGCACGGAGAGGGCGGCGGACATGGCGGGCGAGACGCTGGTGACGGTGGTGGGCAACCTGACCGCCGACCCGGAACTGCGGCACACCAACTCCGGACTGCCCGTCACCGGGTTCACCATCGCCTCCACCCCGCGCGTCTTCGACCGCGAGCACAACGAATTCGTCGCGCTGTTCCTGCGCTGCTCGATCTGGCGCCAGGCCGCCGAGAACGCCGCCCAGTCCCTCACCAAGGGCGCCCGGGTCATCGTCACCGGCCGCCTCAAGCAGCGCACCTTCGACGACAAGGAAGGCACCCGCCGCACCGTCTCGAAATCGACGCCGAGGAGATCGCCGCCTCCCTGACGTACGCGAAGGCGTCCGTCACCAAGACCTACCGCCCCGGCGGCACCACTCCCACACCGCGCTCCGCCACCGCGGACACGGGTCAGCCCCAGGCGACGGCTCCCGCCGAGACCCACCCGTTCTGATCGCCGCAGACGCTACGGCACGATTCCGGCGTACTCCGGCCGCCTGACCAGGCCCTCAACGGTTCAAGATCATCCCATGGCTCCTTTTGGGCTTACCTGGGAACCGACGCCTATCGCATCCGATGCGAACTGGCGGCATCTTGCGCCGTGTTGGTCAGGTGGGCTTTGAAGCTGCTGATCAGCAGGTAGACGGTCC
>NZ_JBSFTT010000061.1:0-24404 GCF_053591415.1 Streptomyces sp. NPDC003032
GTGTCCACTTGGAAGGCCAGGCCCTGCCATCCGGGCCTACCGGGAGCTTCTTCGTGCAGCAGGTTGCTGCCGTCGAGCCGACTCTCCAGAAGCCGCTCCCAGGCCCAGAGGAAGCCGTCGACGGATTGATTGGCCCAGCGCCGCGCTGCGGGGGGTGTGTACGCGCTCTTTGCCCTTGAAGTCATCGACGAGGACGAAGTCGATTGGGGCGTCCGAGGTCTTGTCTACGAGGTCGTCGATCTCGTCACGGGCCTTGATCTAGTGGCCACGGTCCGAGAGACAGCCTCGAGGACCTCCTCTGCGGCGAGCTCGCCGCTGGCCACCAGCTCGCTGGCTATGTAGGCGAAGAACTCAACACAGCCAACCGCACCGGCAGTACCGCGAAAGTTGCAGGGACCAAGGACATACCACGAGGGTTTAGGCAGTAATCAAACCAGCGTGGGACGACACCGCCTCGGTCGGCTCATACCTTTTTGCCAGCCCCGCCCGCTGCTGGTGCCTTCCAGTGCGCGGCGAGGTGCTGGAACGTGACCAGGACCAAGAGGAGGAGCTTCATGCGCGTGCGACATGCACTGGTAGGCGCGGCCCTAGGGGGCGCGCTCGCCCTGGGGGGCGCGGTTTCGACGGCTCAGGCAGCTGAGCCCGCACCGGCACCGAAGACCTCGGCCAGCGAGACGAACGTTGGGACCATGGCCAGCTGGCACTTCTACGCGGCCTACTGGACCCAGAGCGCATGCGCCGCTGTGGGGGAGCAGAGCAACGCACAGGCCTACCGGTGTGACTACAAGAAGGGCAACGACGGCAAGTGGAAGTGGTTCTTGTACCTCAAGTACTAAAGAGTCCGCTGGCGGAGTAGAGGCTCTGCCTTGCAACTCATCCGAAGCATTGCTGTCAAGTGGCCTCCCGAGCGGATTTCCCGGCCACAGTCAGCCGATGAGGGCCCACAGTAAGATCGTTTCTGTGGGCCCTCGTCCAATGGCCGCAAGTACTTACCCCGGCCTCGCCCTGCTGGATGCCCCGCCATGAACCAATGCCCGCGCCCCTGCGGCGAACTGCCGCACACCGGCCGAGGCCACCGGCAGGTCCGGCAGTGCCTACCCGCCCGCAACTGCCGGACTTACCATGCAGCCGCAGGGCCACGTCCGGCATCGGGCGGCTCACCACGCCACGAGGCGGGCCGTGACCGGGTCCCGCAGACGAAGGAGGGGCAGCAGCCATGAGCTCGCTACTGACCGAGGGCGATCTCACCCACGAAGAACAAGCCTCCCCGGTGGCCTGTATCGCGAAGGCGCCCCCGGCGAAGCCGTGGACCCGCGCACCATCGAGGTGAAGAAGGTGGGGGAGAAGACGCCACGCTCGCAGAGCGGGCCGGCTGCCGTAACCGGCTCCCGCTCCTGACGGTTTGCGGAAACTGCTGAGATCGGCTTGGCTGCCCGAGCGCGTGGCGGCAGACATGGGCTACTGAGGCCACGTTCGCGGCGGTTGTGGCCTGCCGCCGCAACGCGCGGTCCCGGACGCGCGATGCGAACCGGGGCCCTCAACTGACGTCTGTGGCGCTCGTTTCCAGGCTTTTGGCGGACTATCTCACCGGTGACCGCATCCCGCCATCACCCACATGAGTGGGTTTGCGTCTCAGTGTGGAGAGCCCGTCCCTGGCTCCACACGCTGAACGGGCGGCCTCATCTGGGCCGCCCCTTCGGCTTGTTCAGCGCACGCGTCCCAGGTGGATCACGCTGACACGGATCTGCTGGTCGTTGATCTCGTACATCACGCGGTACCCGCCGACGTGGACGCGCAGCACGTCGGCGCTGCCGAACGCTCCCTTGGGACGTGGGACGTGGGTCGGCGGTGAGGCGGTCGACGGCGGCGAACACCTGACGGACCCCTTCGGGGTCGTCCTTGGCGAACTGCTCCGCCTGGGCAAGAGCCTCTGGTTCCCAGATGATGCCGTAGCTCACGCCTCAGCTTCGCCGAACACCTGGCGGTACACGATGGAGGTGATGTCGGCGGAGCCGAGCCGTTCGCACGCGAGCGCGGTCGAGTAGCACGTCCCCGTGCCGATCTCCAGCACCGTGTGCCCCTCGTGGAGGTCGGCGTCGGCCCACATCAGCAGCCCGGCACCGCTCACTCCCACGCCGGCTCCACTGGTCCTACTGGCGTAGACACCACCAGGCCATCGCCCGCCGCTGCCGCTACCAGCGCCGAACACACCCCGGTCAGGTCAGTCACGAACCACCGCCACCCTGACGCGGCGTCAGCCCGATAGACTCCAAGAAGAGCCCGTGAACAGGACAAATGCAGAAGCACGACTCAAGTACTGCTAGGGCCGGTCCGCGCTCGGGAGGTCATTCACGCCGTAGAGGGCTGCCGGCGCCTGTGTGGCCAGTGCCCAGTAGCGGTCCCCGAAGGACCAGTGCCACCACTCGGTGGGGTAGTTGACCAGACCCGCCGAGCGCAGGGCGGCATTCAGTACGTTCCGGTGGAGCCGAGCCCGAGCACCGATGTTGTCCGCCTCCGTGTAGCAGGCACCGTCGCTCTCCTCCGGACTCGCGTTCACCCGCGTACCGAGGTCCAGTTCACGGCCGTCCGTGTCGGCGAGCGTCACGTCGACGGCCGCGCCCGCGCTGTGCGGGGCGATCCCGGGAGGGGACACATAGCGGCTGGCGGCGCGTCGGACGCGGTCCTCCGGCCAGCGGGGGTGAGCGGCACGCAGGTCGTCGAAGTACTCCTGGAAGTAGGAGCGTTGCAGGCCAGGGGGCCGGTATCCCTCAATGAAGAGGAGCCGGAGGCCGTCGGGGAGGTGCGACTGGGCCTCCATGAGCCGCTCCAGCACGCCGCTTCGCAAGTGGGCGAAGGCCCCCGCGTCGTCGTGTTTGCGGTCGTCGATCAGCAGCGCCTTCCGCAGGCTCGAGTCGACGAGCGGTTCGCCCGATTCCCGCACCGGTACGGCCTCGACTCTGGGATCAGACATCAGAATGATTTCCGTCATTCGCCCATCTTCCCCCGAGCGTTCGGCCCACGTCGTCCGGGCCGGCGGCGGCACCCGGTCTGGCCTCGGCCGTCGCCCCCTTGCTCCACCGCAGCAGCAGCCAGTAGCCTGCGGCTGCGACCGTGCCCACCACGGCGCAGGCACCCCAGACGGCCGTGGAACCGTAGCGGTCCAGCACCGCCCCGCCCGCCGCCGGGCCGCAGAACGCCGACGCCGACGCCGCCAGCGTGTACACGCCCTGGTACCGCCCGCGCGCCTGCGGCGGCGACAGTTCCGCCGCTGCCGCCATCGACGCGGGCTCGTGCACGATCTCCCCCAGCGTCCAGACCGCCACGCTCGCGGCATAGAGCCACAGGGCCCCGGCCCGGCCGTCGCCGCCGGCGACAGCGGTGACCCCGAAACCCCAGCCCAGCAGTAGAGCACCGAACGACAGCCGCGCGACCGGTTCGCGCCCCGGGGCCCAGCGCGAGGCGGGCAGTTGCAGGACCACCACGAGCAGCCCGTTGAGCGCCAGCACCCGGCCGTAGTCGGACGCGGTGAGACCGGCTTCGCTCATTTCGATCGGCAGTGTGGTGAATGCCTGCTGCAAAACGCTGCCCAGCAGGAACGTGAGCCCGACCAGCGCCATGAAGCGCCGGTCCCGCCAGACCTGCCCGATTCCCGTTCTCGGCCCACGTTCGACCGGCCCGGATGCCACCGGCCCGGTCTCGGGGACCCGGGCGAAGACGACCACCGCGCACAGCGCCGTCATCAGCGCGTCGCCGAGGAACAGCCACAGGTACGTCCGCTCGGCGATGAGCCCCGCGACCGCGCCCGAGACGGCGAATCCGACATTGATCGCCCAGTAGTTCAGGGAGTAGGCGCGCACCCGCTGCTCAGGCCTCACGAGGTCGACCATCATCGCCGACACCGCCGGCCGGGAGGCGTTGGCGGTCAGTCCCACCGCACCGGCCACAACCGCGATGACGACCGGCTGGGTGACGAACCCCAGCGTCGCCGTGGTCGCCGCCGCGCCGAGCGACGCGGCCAGGAGGGTGATGCGCCGGCCGAGCCGGTCGGCCAGCACCCCGCCGGCCACCGCCGCCACCGAGCCGCCCAGCCCGTACAGGGCCGCGACCAGACCGGCGTACGCCGCCGAGAATCCCCGCTCGGTCGTCAGGTACAGAGCGAGAAAGGGGACGACGAAGCCCCCCAGCCGGTTGACGAGAATGCTGACCCAGAGCCACCAGTAGGCGGCGGGCAGCTCCGACCGGGATCTGCCCGCCCCACCTCGCGGATCCGACACGCCCTAACCCTGCTTCATCGTGGCGATCAGGCTGTGCGGCCGCATGTCGCTCCAGGCTTCCTCCACGTACTCCAGGCACCTCTCTCGCCGGCCCTCCCCGAACACGACTTCCCATCCCGGCGGAACCGCGACGAACGACGGCCAGAGCGAGTGCTGGCCCTCCTCGGTGACCAGGACGAGGAATCCGGCGTCCGCGTCCTCGAACGGATTGGGCATCACGCGTTCCTCTCCTCGGGCAGGGATCGGGGCGCCGCCGAGCCCAGGCGGCCGAAAAGGTCCCCGAGCAGTGCCGGTGTCTTTTCCGTCAGGTAGAAGTGACCGCCTTCGAAGGACCGCGCCGTGAAGGCAGAGGCGGTGACCTTCGACCAGGCCGCGACGGCCGCTTCGTCCGCATCCGTGTCGCTGTCCCCGGAGTACACGGTGATCGGCGCGTTCAGCCGGGTGGACGGCGCCCGGTAACGGGCGATCAGTTCGTAGTCCGCCCGGATCGCCGGCAGGACGAGCTCGCGCAGCTCCGGGTTGTCGAGGACCGCGGAACGGGTTCCGCCCAGGCCGCTGACGCTCTCCAGTAGCTCCTCGTCCGCCATCTCGTGGTAGGGCAGGCCGAGCCCGTCCCGCCCCGGGCCGGGGCGGGCGGAGACGAAGAGACAGGACAGCGCGACGCCGTACTCCCGCTCGAGCCGCCACGCCACCTCGAAGGCCACCGCGGCCCCCATGCTGTGCCCGAAGAACGCCAGCGGCAGGTCGCGCATGCCCAAGCACGCCCGTACGAGAGGCTCGGCCAGATCCCGCATGGCCGTCGCGGGCTCCTCCAGCAGCCGGTCTTCCCGGCCCGGGTACCTGACCGCCATCAGCTGCACGTCGTCCGGCGTGTGCTCCGCCCAGGGCTGGAAGAAGCTCGCTCCCCCGCCGACGTGCGGAAAGCAGACCAGGCGGAGTCTCGGCCGGGAGGGCTTGGTGAGGTTTCTCAGCCAGTCCGTCGTCGTCTCGTTCACGACCTCACCCTCCCTACCGCCGCGTCCAGTAGCTCCGCGGCCGATGTCCATCGGTCGTTCCGGCCGGCCAGGTCGGCGCGGAGTGCCTCGTGGTCGGCCCGCAGTACGGCGAGAGCGCGGACGGCGGAGTCGCCGCCCGGTCCGCCGCCGTAGGCGTTGGCCTGGGCGACGGCCGCCGGGTGAAGCCAGTCGTCGAGGTCGCCCGGCGGCGCCGCGCCAGCGATCTTGGGCACGGTGGCGGCCGTCTGCGCGAGAGGCCGGGAGGTGTCGAGCGCTTCCAGCGCCGTACGCCCCACGAGATGGTGTGCGGCGCGGAACGGCATGCCCGACGCCACCAGCCGCTCGGCCAGGTAGGTGGCGGAGGTGAAGCCCTTGACGGCACGGCGCAGCATGCGGTCGGCGTCCGGCTCGGCACCCGCCACCACCAGACGCAGCAGGACCACGGCGTCGGTGGTGCCGCGCAGGCCCGGCCAGACGTGGCGCATCGCCTCGGTGCCCACCGCTATCGCGTTGGTGTAGGGCGCGGTGGCCATCGCGGAGGCTGCGGCGGTGAACGCCCCCAGGGCCGAGGTCGCCCGGCCCTGGATGTGCTCGATGAGGAACGGGTTGCGCTTCTGCGGCATCATCGAACTGGAGCCGACCAGGGTGTCGGCGAGACGGATCAGCGACGCCTCCTCGGCGGTCCACGCGGCCAGGTCGCGCGCGGCGCGCGCAGTGGTGACGCCCAGGACCGTCGCGGCGGCCAGCAGCCGCATCCCGAAGTCGCGGGAGGCGACCGCGTCCACCGAGTTGGAGGCGGTGGTGGCGAACCCCAGCAGCTCGCCCGTGCGGCCGGTGTCGATTGGTATGGACGTGCCGCCGACGGCGCCCGCGCCCAGGGGGTTGACGTCCAGCTCCCGCCCGGCGTGGAGCAGATCGGCGAACGCGCGCACCACCGAGCAGCCGAGCGCGGCGAGGTAGTGGCCGTAGGTGATGGGGACGGCGGGCTGGCCGTGGGTGTAGGCCGGCATCGTGACCGCCCGGTGCTGCCACGCTCCGCTCAGCAGCACCGCGGTCAGCTCGTCGACGGCCTTCAGCAGCGGCCGGACGTGGCGGCGGGCGCGGAGACGGGCCGTGGTGGCGTTGAGGTCGTTGCGCGAGCGGCCGGTGTGCAGCACCCCACCGACGTCATCGCCGAGTTCCTCCCGCAGGTGGGACTCGTAGGCGAGGTAGACGCCCCGTGGCATGGGCTTCGCCCGGACGGGCGCGAAGTCCTTCCGGCGCAGTCCGTCGATGGCCGTCAGCAGGGCGGCGGCGCGGGGCGCTTCGACGATGCCGCGCTCGACGAGCATGATCAGGTGGGCACGGTCGACCTCGGTGATCAGCCGGAGTTCCTCGCCGAGCCCGTCGGCGGTGCCGTCGTCGGGCAGGTACTGGTCGTATACGAGGGCGTGGGCCTCCGGGTCCAGGCCGGTGCCGAGTCGTCCGGTGTCGACTCCTGGAATGTTCTCCTCCACGGTCACGGGTGGTCCGGTCCTTTCTGCTGGTCCAGCACGGCGGCCAGGTGGGCCAGTCCGTTCTCGGCGGATATCGCGGCGGTCGCCATCTCGTCCGCGACGGCGATGACGTGGCCGATGCGGCCGCGGAAGTCCTGAGCCGGGGCGACCCGCTCACCGGGGCCGCGGTGGAGCACCGCCGCGACCACCCCGGGTGTCGTGCGGCCGGCTTCCAGCGCCGCCGACAGCACCGGCGCGCCAGCGAGGGTGCCGGAGCGGTGGGCGGTGAGGAAGCGGATGGCGGCGGACCGGGACAGGCCCGACGGCCGGCCCTCGGGGGTGAGTCCGGCCGCCAGCGCCACCTGGTCGTGGACGAGGTCGACTGCGAGCGCCCTGCGGACCAGCTCGGGGATCATGCCGCCGGCCAGCCGCGGGTTGACCTCGATCACCCGGACGTCGTCGCCGTCCATGCGGAGTTCCACATGGGCCGCGCCCCACCCGAGGCCCAGCGCCTTCACGGCCCGCACCGCGACCTCTTTGAGGCGCCCTTCGGCCGGGGGCGGCAGAACGGCCGGCAGGTCGTGGCCCATCTCGAGGAAGTCGGGCAGTGGGCCAAGCCGTTTCGTGACCACGACCACGGCCTCGTGGCCGAAGACCTCGACGGAGTATTCGGCACCACTCAGATACTCCTCGACGAGGATCTCACCGGAGGCCGCGAGCCCGCGCTCGTTCACCTTCGCGGCGGTAAGTGCCGCCGCGTGGGCGGCGACCGCCGCCGGGTCCGCGCATAGCCTCACTCCGAGGCTGCCCGAGCCCTGCGCCGGTTTCAGGACCACCGGGTGGCCGATCCGCTCGGCGGCGAGGACCGCCTCACCGGCGTCGCGTGCTACGGCGAAGTCGGGCACCGGAACCGCGCCTTCGACCAGCAGTTGGCGCTGTCGCACCTTGTTCCGGCATCCGCGCACGGCATTGGCGTCGGGTCCCGGCAGGCCGAGGGCATGGGCGGTGGCCGCGGCCGTGGCCACGTAGTACTCGGAACTGGAGAGGACACCCGCGAGGCGCGTGCGCCGGCCCAGGCGCCGCGCCGTGTCCAGCACGGCCCGGTCGTCCGAAGTGTCGGCGAGTTCGGTGCGCAGACCGTCCTCGGTCGCGTAAGGGTAGCGGCTCGGGTCCGTGGTGACGAGCACAGGCTCGATCCCCAGGGCGGCCGATCGCCGCGCAAACTGGCGCCCCGTCCCTGTCGTGTTGCTCTCGACCAGGAGGAGTACGGGCCTCGTCATGCGTCGTCCTCCACGGCGGTCGCGTGGTCGTGGCCGCGTCGGCCCCAGAGCAGCCTCGACCAGGTGCGGCCGGCCTCCCACGGCCGCCGGACCAGGCGCGGGCCCTCCGAGTTCGCAGCCGGTGTGATCCCCTGCGCGCGCAGCCATGCCTCGTTGTAGACGGTCGACTGGTAGCGGTATCCCTCGTCCGGCAGCAGCATCAGCACCCGGTGGTCCGGATGCCGGTCGGCGTACCACGAAGCGACCTGGAAGGAGGCTCCGCTGCTCGGCCCCATGAAGAGGCCATGCGTGGCGTACAGCTCGTGGGTGGAGTGGAACGCCTCGGCGGGCGTGACCCAGTGCACCTCGTCGTAGGCGGAGTGGTCGACATTGCCGGGAACGATGCTGCTGCCCAGACCGCGCAGCACGCGTGGGCCCTCGGTGGCCCCGAAGATGACGGAGCCGTGGGTGTCGACGGCGACGAGGCGCAGGGCGTCGCCACCGGCGCGCAGGGACGCGGCCACACCGCAGGTCGAACCGCCCGAGCCGACGGGGCCGACCAGGCAGTCGATCGAGCCGAGAGTCTGAGCGATCTGATCGCCGACCACCGCGTAGGAGGCCGGGTTGTCGGGGTTGTCGTACTGGCGTGGGACGAAACTGTCGGGGCGTTCCCGGACCAGCTCCGCCACGCGTGCGAGGCGCGCCGCCTGGATCCCGCCGGGCCGCCCGTCGTCCTCTACGATTTCCACCTGTGCCCCGAGTCTTTCGAGGCGGTTGCGCAGGTCCTGGTCGATCGCCGGGTCGCCCACCACGGTGAGCGGATAGCCGCGCAGGCGGCAGACCATGGCGAGTCCCAGGCCGAAGGTGCCGGAGGAGGTCTCGATCACTGGGGTGCCGGGGGTGAGCAGGCCCGCGCGTTCGGCGCTGTCGACCACATACCGGGCGGGCAGCAGTTTCATCAGGCTGAAGGCCGCCGCGTAGAGATTGTCCCGGACCTGGATGAGGCGGGGCAGTTCGGTGGCTTCGAGGACTGACTCGTAGACGCGGGGCCGGATGTGCAGCAGTGCTTCAGTCATCTGTGGAGAAGTCCCATTGCTCGGTGATTCCGATGTCGTGGAGCAGCTGTCGTGCGTGGGCCACCCTCGTGTGGACATCCGGATCGTTGCGGTCGAAGACCATGCCGGCGATGTCACCGCTGTGCGCCGCCTGCAGGCCGACCGCTCCGACCTCGCGGACGACGGCGAGCAGGTGCTCCAGCTCCGGTATGGGGAGGTGCTCTTGGTTGATCCGTGTGCTGGCCGTGGCCACTTCACCGAGCAGCGCCACGTCCTTGGTCAGGACGGCTTGGCGCAGCATGGCCCGCAGTTCGGCGAAGCGGTCGATCTGCCGGGGGGTGTAGCGGGCGGGTGCCACCGCGAGGGTGTCCACGCCGCGTGCGCGGCCGTGTGGCCGTGCCCCGAAGCCGAGGACGCGGGCCGGCGGCAGCGGGGAGCCGTAGTCCTCCAGCACGTCTCCGTCGCGATGGGCGAAGAGCAGTGCGGTGGGTCCGAACATCAGCGAGTCCGAGGCGGTTTCGGCTCGGACCGCGATCCGGGCGATGTCCTCGTCGGGGAGCACGTGGGAGAAGGTGTCGCTCACCGCCCGGATCGCGGCCAACACGTCGCTGGTCGACGAGCCGAACCCCCGACTCACCGGCACGTCACCGGTGAGCTCCAGGCGTCCGCCGCACGGCAGCCCCAGTTCGGTCAGGGTCAGTTCCGCGGCCGCGGCCGCCTTGCTCTTCCAGTGCGGCGTGATGACGAGCGAGTCCCGGCCGCCGCTCGGGACGAAGGCCGCGTGCACCCGGTACAAGGGGCACGGGAGCGTCACCAGCCCCCTGCGCAGGCTCCCCTGGTGCCGGAAGATGCCCTGCAGTATCTCGCCGTGGTGGACCGGGGCCGAGGCGGTGCCCACGGTTCGGACGTCGTACTCGGTCACTTCTCCCACCGCGACCCCTCCAGCAGAGCGGCGACCTGCGCGACGGTGGGGTTCGCGAACAGGTCCCGGAGGCCGAACCCGGTGGCGAAGGCCGTGCGGATCCGGGAGATGAGTCGTACGGCCAGCAGCGAGTGCCCGCCGAGTACGAAGAAGTTCTCCTCCGCACCCACGCGTGTCACGCCCAGCACATCGGCGAAGTGGCCGGCCACTTCCTTCTCGCACGGTGTGACCGGGGCGCGTCGTGCCGTCACCGCTGGCGACGGTGCGACGCGGGACGGCGCCGAGGGCCGGTGCGGTCCCGGCCCGGCGGCCACCTCCACCCGCCGCACCGGAAGGTCCGGCGAGTTCTCCAGGGCGGCCACGATCCCTCGCGTCGCGGCCTGCATCCAGGTGCAGACCGTCTCGGGGGGCAACGGTGCCGCGGACTGGACGGTCAGCCGGAAGCCGGTGCCGAGGTCGTCGACCGACACCGTGACCGGGTAGTTGGTGCGCTCGCCCACATGCAGCGTCTCGACCCCTTCCAAGCCGGCTCCCGCCCCCGGTCCGTCCTCGCTGTAGCGGTAATTGAGGAGCGTGGTGACCAGTGGGGTCCCCGGCCCGACGCCGCTGGACCGCTGGGCGACGGCGAGCGGCGCGTGTTCGTGCGTGAGCAGTTCCGCCATCTGGGCCTGCAGTGCGCGGACCGCTTCCAGAATGCCGGCGTCGCCCAGGCGCACCCGGACCGGCAGGGTGTTGAGGAACATCCCGCACATCCGGTCGGCGCCCGCCCCGGCGTCCATCCGGCCGAACAGGACGGTGCCGAAGGTGACGTCGTCACGTTCGGCCGCGAAGGCGAGGACCCGCGCCCACACCAGGTGGAAGAGGACGGCCGGGCTCACAGCCAGCCGACGTGCCTGCTCCCGGACCCGCCTGGCGAGGTCCGGGTCGAGCGACGCGCCGGCCTCCACGGCGACCGCTCCGGCGCCGAGGACGTCCGTCAGGCCGCAGGGAGCCGTCGGCTCGGTCACGTCTCCCAAGAGCTCCGTGAAGTAGCGCGCGTGGTCTGCCCGGGCGGCGTGGCGCCGGGCCACGACTACGAAGTCCCGGAAGGGGGCGGGGGCCGGCAGCCCATCCCCTTCTCCCTTCAGAAAAGCGGCGGTCTCCCTCAGAGCGACCGCGAGACCCGTGTGGTCCTGGGCCAGCTGATGGAACTGGAGGATCATGTTCCACTGGCCGGTGTCCGCTTCGGGCGCGATGTGGGCGCGCAGCAGGGGTCGGCCGAGGTCCATGGGCAGGCCGGCCACGGCACGCGACAGTGCCCGCGCGTCGGGGACACCCTCGCGGGGCTCCACGGAGACGACGGGGAGGTCGACGTCGCGGAGCACGACCTGCACGGGTTCGCGCAGGCCCTCCCACACCACGACCGCGCGCAGCGCCTCGTGCCGGTCGACGACCTTCCGCAGGGCGTGGAGGAAGGCGTCCAGACGAGCCCGGGAGTCGAAGCGCAGGGCGGTCGGGAGCACGTAGACGTCGTCGTTCCGGTCCTTGTCGAGCAGGTGATGGAAGAGGATGCCCTCCTGTAGCGGGGTCAGCGGGTAGAAGTCGGCGATGTTCGCGGCTCCGCCCGGGACGGAGGCGCCGATGCGCTCCCGCTCCTCGGTGTCCAGGTCCGGCTGGTGGGCCTCGGCCGTCTCGCTCGACCCGTTCTCCTCCAGGAGTGTCCGGCTCCGGGCCCCCTCCGTCCCGGCCGCCGCTTTCGCGGCGAGCCGGCCGGCCGTCGGTGAGGCGAACAGCGTCCGCACATCCACGGAGAGGCCGCGTTCCCGCAGCCGGGCCACGAGGGAGACGGCGAGCAGGGAGTGCCCGCCGAGTTCGAAGAAGTTTTCGTCCACCCCGACCCGTGACAGACCGAGTACTTCGGCGAAGACGTCGCAGTACATCTGCTCCTCGGGTGTGGCAGGGGCCCGGTAGGAGGCTTGAGCTTCGAGGTCGGGGGCGGGCAGGGCGCGGCGGTCGAGCTTGCCATTGACCGTCAACGGCAGCGCGTCCACCACGACGAACGCCGACGGAACCATGTAGTCCGGCAATGCCCGGCCCACCCGGTCCCGCACCTTCCCCACATCCACCACACCCGCACCGGCACCGGGCACCACATACGCCACCAGCCGCTTGTCCCCCGGACGGTCCTCCCGCACCACCACAGCCACGCGCCCCACACCGGGACAAGCGGCCACCACCGCCTCCACCTCCCCCAACTCGATCCGGAAGCCCCGCACCTTCACCTGGTCGTCCACCCGGCCCAGGAACTCCAGCGCCCCGTCGCCACGCCGACGCACCACATCACCCGTCCGGTACATCCGCTCACCCACCCCACCGAACGGACACGCCACAAAACGCTCCGCCGTCAGACCCGGCCGTCCCATATACCCCCGCGCCAACCCCGCCCCCGCGATGTACAACTCACCCGCGACCCCCACCGGAACCGGACGCAACGCCCCGTCCAGCACATACAACCGGGTGTTCCACAACGCACGACCAATCGGGATCGAGGTTTCCCCGCTCCCTTCACGGCACTGCCAGTGGCTGACCTCCACCGATGCCTCGGTGGGTCCGTAGAGGTTGTGCAGCGGGATGCCGAACAGGTTGTGGAAGCGTGCCACCAGCGGGGCCGGCAGGGCTTCGCCGGAGCACAGGACCCGCCGCAGACTCGTGCAGGCCGGGGCGTCGGGCTCCTCCAGGAAGGACTCCAGCATCGGCGGGACGAAATGCACGAGGGTGACCCGCCGGGTGCGGATGGTCTCCGCCAGATACGACGGGTCCTTGTGCCCGCCGGGTTCGCAGACGACGACAGCCGCGCCCGTCACCAGGGGCCAGAACAGCTCCCGGACCGAGACATCGAACCCGACGGGCGTCTTCAGCAGTACCCGGTCCGTCGCGGTCAGCGGGAATTCGGCCTGCATCCACCGCAGCCAGTTCACGATCCCCCGGTGGGGGACGACCACGCCCTTGGGACGCCCCGTGGAGCCGGAGGTGTACATCACGTAGGCGGGGTGGTCCGGGTGCACGGCGGGCAGGTCGTCCGCAGGCGCCACGGCCTGGCCGCCAGCCGTCGGCCAGGCGGCGTCGACCACGAGGACGGGCCGCGCGTCACCCAGCACGAAGTCGATGCGCTCGTCGGGGTGTTCGGGGTCCAGGGGCAGATAGGCGGCGCCGGTCTTGAGCACCGCCAGCAGCACCACGATCAGCTCCGCAGAACGGTCCATGCGGACGGCCACCGTGCGTTCCGGTCCCGCTCCGCGCTCCCTCAGGCTGTGTGCCAGCCGGTCGGCGCGTGCGTTCAGCACGCCGTACGTCATCTCCGTGTCGCCATACACCACCGCGACCGCGTCCGGGGTGCGCGCCGCCTGCGTCTCGAACAACTCATGCAGTGCCACCGCGGGCAGCGGCGACTCGGCACCGTTCGCGCCAGCCAGCAGTCGGTGCCGCTCGGCCTCCTCCAGGATCTCGAGGTCACGGACCTTCCGGTGCGGTTCGGCGACCGCGGCTTGGAGCACGCGCACGAAGCGGTCGGCGAGGGCGCCGGCCGTGGTGGAGTCGAACAGGACGGGTGAGAAGTCCAGGTTGCCGACCACGCCCGCGGGGCGCCCCGCGGCGTCGAACCTCTCGGTCAGGTCGAAGTCCAGGTCGAACTTGGCCGGGAGAGGCGGCGCGGGCAGTTCCTCGACGTCGAGGCCGGGCAACCGCAGCTCGGCCCGCGTGTTGTTCTGGAGCGCCAGCATGATCTGGAAGAGGGGGTGCCGCCCCGCCGAACGGGCCGGCGCCAGGTCTTCGACGAGCAGGTCGAAGGGCATGTCCTGGTGCGCGAGTGCCGCCAGACACCGCTCCCTGACCCGTGCCAGCAGCTCGGCGAAGCTCGGGTCGCCGCTCAGGTCGGTGCGCAGAACCAGGGTGCTGACGAAGAAGCCGACCAGATCGTCGGTGGCGTCGTCCGTCCGTCCGGCGACCGGCGTGCCGACGGGTATGTCGGATCCCGCGCCGAGCCTGTGCAGCAAGGCCGACAGCGCCGCGTGCAGCACCATGAACGGGGTGGCGCCGTGCTCCCGGGCGAGCGTGACGAGTTGGCGATGGACGGCGGCCGGGACCCGCACGGGGACCGCGTTCTGCGGCCTGCCGCTGTCGTCGGGCCGACTCCGGTCCACCGGCAGTTCCAGCTCGGCGGGCAGATCGGCCAGCGCCTCGCGCCAATAGGCCGACTGCCGGGACAGCAGACTGTCCGGATCCTTCTTGTTGCCCAGCAGCTCCCGCTGCCACAGTGTGTAGTCCGCGTACTGGACCGGCAGCGGGGCCCACCGCGGGCCGCTGCCGCGGCGGCGGGCCGTGTAAGCGGCGGACAGGTCCCGGGCGAGCGGGGCGAGGGACCATCCGTCCGCCGCGATGTGGTGGGCCACCAGCACCAGCACGTGCTCGTGGGGACCGTCCGCGAAGAGCGTTGCCCGGAAGGGCACGTCGCTCGACAGGTCGAACGGCTGCCGGACGGCGGCGAGTACTGCCTCCCGTGTGCCGGCTCGCTCTCGGCCGGGGCCAGCCTCGACCACGGTCAGCGCGACGGCGAGGTCCTCCGGTGCGAGGATCCGCTGCCGCGGCTCCCCGCTCACGGCGGGGAAGACGGTCCGCAGTGACTCGTGGCGGGCTAGGACATCGGTGACGGCCGCCGTGAGCGCGTTCCGGTCGAGGCGACCGGTCAGGCGTACGGTGAGGGGGACGTGGTAGGCGGGGTTCGGCCCCTCCAACTGGGCGAGGAACCACAGTCGGCGCTGCGCGAAGGACAGGGGCAGGACCTCCGGTCGTGCCACCGCGGTCAGGCCGTCGAGGGCCTCGCCGGCCCCTTCCGCACGGGCGGCGAGGCCAGCCGCGGTGGGGCTGTCGAACAGATCCCGGATGCCGACCTCGACGCCGAGCCGGGAGCGGATGCGGGAGACCAGACGGGTCGCGAGGAGCGAGTCTCCGCCGAGCGCGAAGAAGTCGTCGTCGGTTCCCACGTCGGTGACGCCCAGCACCTCGGCGAACAGCGCGCACAGCGCCTTCTCGGCCTCGTTGGACGGGAGTCGTCCGACGCCCGCGGTCGTCAGGTCGGGGGCGGGCAGGGCGCGGCGGTCGAGCTTGCCATTGACCGTCAACGGCAGCGCGTCCACCACGACGAACGCCGACGGAACCATGTAGTCCGGCAATGCCCGGCCCACCCGGTCCCGCACCTTCCCCACATCCACCACACCCGCACCGGCACCGGGCACCACATACGCCACCAGCCGCTTGTCCCCCGGACGGTCCTCCCGCACCACCACAGCCACGCGCCCCACACCGGGACAAGCGGCCACCACCGCCTCCACCTCCCCCAACTCGATCCGGAAGCCCCGCACCTTCACCTGGTCGTCCACCCGGCCCAGGAACTCCAGCGCCCCGTCGCCACGCCGACGCACCACATCACCCGTCCGGTACATCCGCTCACCCACCCCACCGAACGGACACGCCACAAAACGCTCCGCCGTCAGACCCGGCCGTCCCATATACCCCCGCGCCAACCCCGCCCCCGCGATGTACAACTCACCCGCGACCCCCACCGGAACCGGACGCAACGCCCCGTCCAGCACATACAACCGGGTATTCCACAACGCACGACCAATCGGGACGAGCGCCTCGGGTACCGCGTCGGCGGCACGCAGCGGATTGACGGTGGAGAACACGGTCGTCTCCGTCGGGCCGTACTCGTTGGCGACCACTGTGCCGGGGCACGCTTGGAGTACCCGGCGGACTGCTTCGGGCGAGACGACGTCACCACCGACCCAGATCTCCCGGACCCCGGTGAAGCCGGCGGGATATTCCTCGGCCATCACGCCGAAGAGGCCGGAGCTGACGAACATGCCAGTCACCTTCTGTCCGGAGACGACCTCGGCCAGCGTGGCGGTGTCGAGCCGTCCCGCGGGCGCGACCACGACGCGGCCGCCGGTCAGCAGAGGGGTCCAGATCTCGAAGGTCGACGCGTCGAACGCGTACGGCGAGTGCATCAGCACCCGCTCGTGGTTGCCACCGCGCCAGTAGCGGTCCCCTGCGAGGTGGACGACGTTGCGGTGTGTGTTAGCCACGCCTTTGGGCGTTCCGGTCGAGCCGGACGTGTACATCACATAGGCCAGTTGCTGAGCGTGCGTACCGACTCTCGGATCGCTCGCAGGCCCGCTGTCCGCGGTGTCCGCGCGGTCCACGCGCAGGATCGGTACGTCGGCCGTGAAGCCCATGTCGTCGCGCTCGCGGTCGGTCAGGAGGGCCACAGCCGCGGTGTCGCGCAGGATGAACTCCGAGCGGGAGGCGGGCTGGCCCGGATCGATCGGCACGTACACCGCTCCCGCCTTCAGCACGGCGAGCGAGGCCACCACCAGCTCCGGGGCGCGCTCGTGCAGAATCGCGACCCGGTCCTCGGGCTGTACCCCGGAGGCGATGAGCCGGTGCGCCAGGCGATTGGCACGGGCGTTGAGTTCGCCGTAGGTGAGTGCCGCCGCGCCCGCCACGACGGCGACCGCGTCCGGGTGCTCGGCCACCCTGGCCTCGACGAGCGTGTGCACGGCGGCGTCCGCGGTGAAGTCCACCGCGGTGTCATTGCCTTCGGTGAGGGCCCGGTGGCGTTCCTCCGGTCCGAGCAGTTCCACCCGACCCACCAGGCGGCCGGGCTCGTCGGCGAGCTCCACCAGGATGCGCGCGAGGCGCGCGGCGTGGGCGGCGAGCTCCGCGGGCTCGTACAGGGCGGGGTTCGCCTCCACCTCCAGGCACATGGTCCGGTCGGCCCGGCGTTCACGCAGGACGAGGGAGATGTCCTGGACCGGGCCGTCGGCGAGGCGGTGGACGGTGGCCGGGTGCTGGCCGAAGCGCACGGGGCCGTCGTCCACGCGGGCATCGATCCTTGTCGTGGCCAGGGGCCGGGTCAGGTCCCGGTCCAGGTCCGCGGCAGGGTGGCGCCGGTGCCGGATCGCCTCTTCCACGGCATGGCCCGCCTGGTGGATCAGGGCAATGACACCCTGGTCCGGTCGTACCGTCAGACGCAGAGGCAGGACGTGGGACACCGGTCCGGGAAGCGCCTTCGTCGCCTCGTCGCCCCGGCCCGTCACCGGCAGGCCGAGCACCAGGTCGGTCGCACCGGTGAGCCGGCTCGTGTACAGGGCCGTCACCGCCGCCAGCAGCGCACAGCGGCCGGTCTGCAGGCGGCGCGTCATGGCGCGCAGCGCATCCGACTGCCGGCGCGTCAGCTCGACGGTGTGCCGCAGGCTGGTGTGCGAGGGGGGTCCATAGGCCCCGGCGAGGCTCACGGGGTCCGGCAGATGCTCGAGCCGCCGCGACCAGTAGCGGCGGTCCTCCTCGCGCTGCGCGGAGCCCCGGTACTCGGCCTCCTCGTCGATCAGGTGCCGGAACGGCGCGAAGGGACCGTCGTCTGCGGGGGTCCGGCCGTCGACGAGGGCGCTGTACACCTCCGCGACCCGCGCCGTCACGCTGCGGCTGGTGTGGCCGTCGGCCAGGAAGGTGTGCAACCGCTGGTACCAGAGATGACGGTCGTGAGCCGCCCGGAAGAGCACATGGGTGACCCCGTGACCGGCCCGGAGGTCGGGAACGGTGGCCATGTCGGCGCGGATCTGTTCCTGCGCCGCGGCCCACGGATCGGACGCGCCGCTGACATCCACCACCTCCCACCTGAACGCGTCGGCCGCCCCGACCGACTGCCGGGGATCCTCGTCGGAGCCGGTCGGGACGAGCCGCAGCGCCTGACACTCCGCCATCACGCGGCGCACTGCAGAGGCGAAGAGGTCAGTGTCCACCGGTCCGTGGATGTCGGTGCACTCGCAGACGTGGTGGGCGGGGTTCGCCGGGTCCGTCCGCCGGGCCGACCACGCCTCCAACTGCCCGGTCAGAAGAGGTAGCTCAACGGTTCGAGAATCCGGCATGTCAGCGCTCCGCTTCCATCGGCGTCGGTACTGCTGGGCTGTTGCTGCTCGGTGGGGCCGGTTCCGGCGACACAGGGGGAGGGCACCGGTGGGCCGGACGTGCCTCGTGCGGGATGTCAGCTCGCCGGACGTTCCCGGGAGGCCGTCCGGCAGCCGGCGTTCCGGCGGCTCATCGGATCTCGTAGGAGATGTGCGACGCTGCCTTCCTGGCCAGCGCGTAGGACTCCTCGCGGCTGTCGCCCACCGCGTGGACGTAGCCGATGTACTGGCTGTTGGACTCCACCTGGCTGCTGACGTCGTCACCGAGTTCGACGTAGAGCCCCGCGGCACGGCATCCGGTCACCGCCACCGCCTCGTCGAGTCCGCCCACCGCCTCCAGCCGCCCGGAGGCCGGAGCGGTCAGATACAGCTCCGTCACCGCCTGCGTGGAGGTGAGGTCGGGGGCCGGGGTTCCGGTGAGCTTCGCCATGAGCAGCTCGGCCGGCGGTATCCGGGTGACCTCGGTGATGGCGTGCTGGACACCAGCGCCGACGAGGCGGGGGTTGAGCTCCACCAGCCGGGGTCCGTCCGCCGTGAGGATGAACTCCAGGTGGAAGGCGCCGAAGTCGTATTCCAGCGCGGCCAGCGTCTGGGCGACGTACGCGTCGGCACCGGCGAACGGAGCGTCCGCCGCGAAGCGAACGGCGAGTTCCACAAAGCGCGGCGGGGCGGAGAGCACACGGTCGGAGTAGCCGATGACGCGCACCTCGCCGGAGTCGACGAATCCCTCCGCGCTCATCAGCGGGCCTTCGAGTACTTCCTCGAACAGAAGCCGGCGCTGCGGGCGGACGCGTCTGCCGTACGCGCGCTTCAGGTGCCGGGCCGCCACCTCGCGTACGGCGCGGTCGTCCTCCGCCAGTATCACGTCCCAACTGGACGCCCCATCAACCGGCTTGACAATGCAGGGATAGCCGATCGGGGAGCGCAGGTCCTCGTCGAACGCGGACCTGACGCCCCACTCGATGTCGGGTACTCCGGCAGCTGCGAGAGCCGCCCGGGCCACGGCCTTGTCCCGCGCGATGCCGGCGCCCAGGGGCTGGGGGCCGACCAGATGGAGCTTGGCGGCGACCGCGGCCGCGACTCTGACGAAGCTGTCCACCGAGCTGAAGACGGCGACGATCTCACCGTGCAGGGCCTTCAGAACATGGGTGACGTCGGCGGCGTCGGTGGTGTTGGTGATCAGCCACGCGTCGACCACGTCGTCGAACTGATCACCGTAGGAGGCGCGGTCGGATACCGCGACCGCGGTGCGCAGTCCCCTACGTCGGACGGCTTCCAGCTGAGCGCGGCAGGGAGCCACTACGGCTCCGCCGGCGAAGAGCTGGCTCTGGCCGTCACCGGGCAGCGTGTGCAGCTCCACGAAAACGACCCAACCGCTGCGTGCGGGCATGGGTTCCCCCAGTTCTGTCGGTGATTCGGTGATTCGGTGATTCGGTGAGAGGTCACAGCGCGGCGGTGAGGAAGCGGGACCTGTATCGGTCCGCTGCTCCGCCCATCTCCGCGGCGAAGCTCTGCCAACGGGCGTCGTTGTGCGCGCGTGCCGCGGCGTGATCGTCTGCGAGGCCCGGCCCGGTGCGCAGTCCCCAGAGCAGGTCGACGTCCGCGCCGCGGCGGAGCTTCGGCCTCAGGGTGCCGATTCCCAGGTGGAGCCGGGACACCCCCCTGCGGTAGGCCGCCTCCATGGGGCGGTAGTACAGCAGCTCGAAGTACTCCGCCGCGTCCGCAGGACGGCGGTGGTCGAACCCGTAGGCCCTCGACGTGACTTCCGCGGGCGCCTCGTAGGTGAGGGTGCAGCCCACCGTGCGGCCGTCCTTGTGGCAGGCGTGCACCACTCCCGCATCGCCGGTCGCCTCGGCCTGCTCGCGCATGAGGGCGCGGATGTGACCGGGGTCGCCGGGTTCGCCGTGGTGGCGTTGGTGCGAGGCGATCAGCGGGCTGATGTCGTCCCAGCACTCGGCCAGCGGCCGCTGAGAACACGTGTAACCGGCGGCCTGGAATGCCTGTCTGTCCTTACGGATCTGCCGTCTCATGCCGCTCGACCCGGACTGCAGGTAGTCCTCGAAACTGTCGCCGGGCAGCGAGATGGCGCAATCCGCGGCGAGCAGCCTGGGCAGGGAACCCGTCGCGTACGGCAGCAGGGACTCGGTGTCGGACTCATTCAGGTACAGCCACCACGCGTGCCCGTCGGCCTCCTCGGCCGCGATGCGGCCGACAGCGTCGACCAGTCGCCCGACGAGGTCCCGGCGCCGCTCGCCGTCCCCCTCCAGGAGGATGCGGTTCGCATAGCCACGCCGGTTCCCCGCCAGCACGGTACGCCCCATGCTCCGGGGCTGCTCCGGCAGGTCGGGAAAGAGCCGGGCGGGGTCGTACATGCCGCTGGCCTCGGAGGTCACGAGGTACACCGGGAGCCCCGTGACGAGCCGGCCCGCGCCGCCGTAGACGAGGACGTAGTGCACCGACGACCCGGGGTCCCTCTCCTGGTACGTCAGCCATGCGTGACTGCTGTAGAAGCCGCCGCCGGCCATCGCGTCCCACGCTGCGCTTCCCACCTCGTCGAGGCTCTTCACGATCTCGGTCTTCATCAGGTCTCCCTCACGAGCAGTGGGCGGGCCGGGGACGGATCCGGAGCAGGCTCGCAACCTCGGGCCCCACGTCGTCCGCGATCCGCGCGAGAGGCCAGTCCTTCGGCCACAAAGAGACGGCCCTGCCCGTCCAGCTCGCCCAGAAGCGCCGTCCGGGCAGTTCCGTGTGGTGGGCACCCCACCGGGAGGGGTCGGCGAACGCGACGTACCGTCCGTCGTCCCTCACGGCCTCGCCGCAGAACACGACGAGGTGCCCGCCCTTGCGGCCGTCCTCCGGGAAGCGGAAGGTGCACGAGACGATGCTCGGAATGCCGGCCTCGGCAACGCCGCGCAACTGGGCGGCCGACGTGTACGGCGCCGCCGCGCCGGTGAGCCCGTACGGACGGGCGACCTCGACGAGCATCCGGTGGATCCACCCCCGCGAGGTATGGGCGCCCAGAGCCAGCCCTTGGCGCAGCAACTGACGCTGCGAAGGGACCGGAAGGCCGTAATGGTCGAGGATCGATCGGACACAGGCCAGTCCGCAGCACTTCTCGCCCCAAGTCTCCGGACCACCGGGGGGCCATACGAAGCCGCTGTCGGCCCGCTCCTCCTCAGTGAAGTGCTGGGCGTAGCGCCGCACGTCGAGCGGCATGGCGGCCGTGGACTTCCCTTCACGCGCATTCATGAGGAGGCCGCGCTCCGCTCCGAGGGCCGGACCGGAGCCGTGAGCACGGGGCGGACCGTTTCCCGGTCGCGGTGCGCCCACATCGCCGCCGCCGAGGCCAGGACCCCGGACACCAGGAAGAATGCCGCGAGCGCGGCCCATCCCAGGGTGCCGTTCTTGAGGACCAGCACGGCCAGCACCGTCGGGGCGAGGGCACGCATCACGCCCGGTCCGAGTGCGAACACGCTCTGGTAGGAGCCTTGCGCGTCGTCGGGGGCCAGTTCGAAGCCGAAGCAGAACTCGGCGGAGGTCTGCCACAGTTCACCGGCGGTGTAGACGACCGCCCAGAGCAGGAGGACAGCGACGCAGAGCACCGGGCTCAGCGCCGAGGTGCCGGCCAGCGTCAGGCAGGCCGCGGCCAGGACCACACCGGTGACCCGCGCCATCCGGGCCGCCTGGGGGACGGTACTCGCCCGGCGGCTGACCCGTACCTGGAAGAGCACGACGAGGATCGTGTTGACGATCATGATGACGGCGATCGACCACTTGGGAGCCTCGGTGTAGTCGGCCACCCAGAGAGGCAGGGCGAAGCTGAGCACGCTCACGTGCAGGGCCAGGAGTCCGTTCGCCGCGGTCACCGCGAGGTAGCGCACGTCAAGCAGCGGGCTCGCGCCGCGAACGACGCCGGACCCGGCGGCACGGGATGGGGTGCGTTCGACCCTCACACCGGCCAGCATGGCCGCGGCGACGGCGAAGAGAACGGCGTTGCCGGCCACTACGCAGGTGTACGCTGCCGCCGTGTCCACCAGCAGCGACACACCGGCGATGAGTGTGCCCACACCCAGGCCCACGTTGGTGGCGGTGCGGAGTTGGGCCCTGGCAGTGATGCGACTTTCCTTGCCGCTCATGGCATGGATCAGGGAACCCACCGTGCCCGAGATCCCGCGGTCCGCGATCCCGCTGAGGACCGCCACCACCAGGAACCAGGAGAAGTCCCGGACCTGGGTGAAGGCGGCCATCATCAGTGCCTGGCTCACCAGCAGCGTGACGTAGACGGGCTTGGCGCCGAAGCGGTCGGCCAGTCGGCCGAAGACCATCATGAGAGCCAGCCCCACCCCGGTTCCCAGGGTCAGGCCGAGGGCCGTCTGCTCCACCGTCAGGTCGACGGCCCGGGTGAAGAACAACGTGCCGCTGGTGATGTACAGCCCGCTGCCGACGGTGTTGATGAGGTTGGCGATCGCGAACCGACGCAGTCCTCCCGGTGGGGGGAGCAACTGGAGCCGGGCGATCACCGGACAGTCCACGGAGCGGGTTCGAACGACTCAAGGGCATGGACGACGAGGCACTCGATCAATTCCGAGTACGCCATACCTTCGAGTTCACAGGAAACAGGAAGATTACTGTGCTGCTGCAAGCCCGGATTGGTGTTCACTTCGAGCGCGTAAGTGGTTCCGAGGTCGTCGATCATGTAGTCGACGCGAATGGCACCGCGGCAGGCCAGGAAATCATAGACGCATCTGGTCCGCTCGGTCAGATCCTTGACGACGTGCGGCGGCAGGTCATCCGGTACGACGTACTCGACCTTTGGCGCCTCGGAACCACCGAGTTTCGTGGACTCATCATAGTACGAGGACTCGGTGATGAATTCGAGTGGCGGAAGCACCATGGAGCCCTCCGCCGACTCGACCGCACTCACGGTGACGGCCCTGCCGTGGATGAATTCCTCGAGGAAGAGCCGCTTAAATCCCCGTCGATTCAGGGTTTCGACCTCCCGCGCTAATTCACCGGGATCGTTGAGCATAGCCATGCCGATGCTACTGCCGCCGTCCACTGCCTTGAGCATCGTGGGGAACGTGAGATCGGCTGACACTTCTGCGGCCGCCTCGGGACGGAGAATGGGAACGCCGCGGGGGACGGGGATGCCGAGATAGGCGAATATCGCCTTGCTGGCCAGCTTGTCCATGCCGATGCTGCTGGCCAGTACCCCGGACGAGGTGTAGGGGATCGAGAGATAGTCGAGCAGTCCCTGGATCCTTCCGTCTTCACCGTACGGCCCGTGTACGTTGAGAAAGGCCATATCGAAGAGTTGGATACGCTCGATGAAATCGTCGCGTGTCGGATCTAAATGCTCGGCCTCAAAGCCGAGTTCCATAAGTGCTTCAAGAATTGCCGAAAGCGACCACTCTGCACGCGGTACCTTCCGGATGTATAAGGCATCCTCCTCGGATACCGCGCCGTACACCACGGCGATCCTCTTGTCGCGAAACAATTCCACCTGCCGCCTTTTACGCTCTGCCGTCTTCACTTGACCCCCCGCCCCGCTCTCTTTATTGACGGCCTGACCGGCCGCCGTTCAGTTTTCCCGTTGTCGAACTTCGTCACTCGCGACCGGAAATGCGACACCATCGACCGGGAGGAGTGCACCGGAAAAGGGAAAATCCCACGTGCAGTAAACCCCCGACCCCCGCACTTCTAGACGGCGCAACAAAGAGACCGACTGATGGTTTGAGTGCCGCCACTTATCTACGGCGCTCCACTGTTGCACCGGGCAATCGATTGAAACGTTAACACCTAGTCGAGAGCCCTCAAAAGGCAAATCGTTCAGGAGATCAAAAAGAGTCACATGGTCTTTTCTGATCCCCCGACTCCGTTCCGACTCCCTTAGCGCAATCTTTACCGAGTGGCCCGCCGATGCATGTTAAAGTTCGCATCCGTGTTGCGCGCGTGTTAAATATCATGGCAAATCAGACAGTGTCGGCAGCTGTAGTTGGGATCATGCGAGCGGGCAAATAGGGAAGAACTTTTGCGTCCACGGAGGAGTCGGTACACTCAATGGCCGAGAATCGACTCATGGGCCGCGGCTCACGCGGAGCCGTGCACGCCCGCTGGTGCCGGTAAGAACGCTGTCCCCCCCCGCAAGCGGCGGGGGTCACGTCCGGCGACGTGCGGCGGCGTCACGTCCGGCGATGTGTCGGGCGACCGCGTCGACGCCGGGTCGGGCGTATCGCTCCAGGGCGCGGACGGAGGCGTGGCGGGAGCGGGACACCAGCATCGGGGTGGAAGTGCCGTCCTCAGCGTCGTGCGCCAGGGCGCTGTGCCTTACTGGCTCTAACAAAAGCTGTTGATCAAGTGACTATCGGCTTGGTGGCTCGTTGGTCAGGTCATGGCGAAGCGTCAGTCGCGGCCGTGGATCGTG